>UQMI01000021.1 GCA_900542045.1 uncultured Blautia sp. | reverse complement strand
AGTTCATCGAGCCATCCAATAGATTCCACAGTTTTCTGGCGGGAGCATTTCTTGGTTTTATCGTAATAAGTATCAACAATGGAAAGGCGAATGCGGCCATGAGGGTTTGGTGTTTTTTTAAGATACATAATAAGCACTCCATTTCATATAATACTTATTATACCACAAAACGTCACAAAACGCTAGTAAAATATGACGAAATTTAAAAATAAAAAAAGCCTGGAGGCCGCCAAACAAAAGACTTTCAAGCTATAAGCGAACACATGTTACTGCAAAACTGCAGAAAAAATGAAAAAAATGCTTGCATATCCCGGGCATTGGTGCTAAAATATTATGCGAACGTCCGAGAAAGGCCTAAGTGCGTGCATTTGACGTTCGGAACCACGATAACCACACGTTTACGTGATAGGAAACGGAAGGAGGATTTCCAGTGAAAGTAAGATCATCTGTAAAGCCTATTTGCGAAAAGTGCAAGGTGATTAAACGTAAGGGAAGCATCAGAGTAATCTGTGAGAATCCGAAGCATAAACAGCGTCAGGGTTGATCCATCCAACATTATATGAAGCGGCTGCAGTTTGAAACACACGGGAGTGTTGTTCAGACTGTTTTATATGATGCGAGAATGCTTTTCCTTCTGTCGGAACACAGTGGTATCCGGCAGGACAATGGACTTTAGCCGTCCATGAGAATATTGCCTAATACCGGGAGAGGCAATCCAATCAATATCCCGGAAAGGTCATACCTGTGTATGGCTGGGTGTCGTATGGAGGCACCTCAGTTAGGAACAATATTAACCGAAGGCTCCTGGAGCTTTTCAGTAGAAAATGGAGGAATAATTACATGGCTCGTATAGCTGGTGTAGACTTACCAAGAGAAAAACGTGTTGAAATCGGTCTTACCTATATCTATGGAATCGGCAGACCAAGCGCAAACCGTATCCTGAGTGAAGCAAACGTAAACCCGGATACTCGTGTCAGAGATCTGACAGATGATGAAGTAAACAGAATCCGTGAAGTCATCGATGGTTCTATGTTGGTAGAGGGTGATCTTCGTCGTGAAATCGCTCTGAATATCAAGAGACTGCAGGAAATCGGATGCTACAGAGGTATCCGTCACAGAAAAGGACTTCCTGTTCGTGGACAGAAGACCAAGACAAACGCAAGAACAAGAAAAGGTCCGAAGAGAACTGTAGCAAATAAGAAGAAGTAAGATACTTTGTAAATGGGAAATAAGATTATAAGGAAAGCGTAGGTTAGTTTTAAAATGGCAAAAGTGACTAAGAAAACGACAAAACGTCGTGTCAAGAAAAACGTTGAACGCGGACAGGCACACATTCAGTCATCTTTCAATAATACAATCGTTACATTGACAGATACCGAAGGAAATGCTCTTTCTTGGGCAAGTGCAGGCGGTCTGGGATTTAGAGGTTCAAGGAAATCTACCCCTTATGCAGCACAGATGGCAGCAGAGACTGCAACAAAAGCTGCATTAATACATGGTTTGAAAACTGTTGACGTGTTTGTAAAAGGACCTGGTTCAGGAAGAGAAGCTGCAATCCGTGCACTGCAGGCTTGCGGTCTTGAAGTAACCAGTATCCGTGACGTGACACCGGTACCGCATAACGGATGTCGCCCACCAAAACGCAGAAGAGTTTAATGATAGGAGGTAGCTTACCATGGCAGTAAATAGAGTGCCTGTTCTTAAAAGATGCAGATCCCTTGGTATTGATCCTGTATATCTTGGAATCGATAAAAAATCAACCAGACAGCTGAAACGTGCAAACAGAAAAGTTTCTGATTATGGTCTTCAGCTGAAGGAAAAACAGAAAGCAAAATTTATCTACGGAGTACTGGAGAAACCATTCCGTAATTACTATAAGAAAGCCGACAGAATGTCCGGACAGACCGGTGAAAACCTGATGACCATGCTGGAAAGCCGTCTGGACAATGTGGTGTTCCGCATGGGCTTTGCAAGAACCCGCAGAGAGGCAAGACAGATCGTTGACCACAAGCATGTGACTGTAAACGGCAAAGTGGTAAATATCCCATCTTACCTGGTAAAAGCCGGTGATGAGATCGAGATCAGAGAGAAATGCAAAGGTTCTGAAAGATACAAAGGAATTCTGGAAGTAACCGGCGGAAGACTGGTTCCAGAATGGCTGGATGTTGATCAGGAAGCATTAAAAGGAACCGTAAAGGAACTTCCAAGAAGAGAAGTCATCGATGTACCTGTAAATGAAATGCTTATCGTCGAGCTGTATTCCAAATAATCCGGCGTAAAGCAGAATGCCTGGTGATGCTTCGGCCGCGCCGGGCCAGATACCTCATAATAGAAACCCTTCAAAAAATAAGAAGAGCCCATGAAGGAGGGACCTGAGTGTTCGATTTTAATAAACCGAAAATTGAAATCACAGAAATATCCGATGACAATAAATATGGAAGATTTGTAGTGGAGCCTCTGGAAAGAGGATATGGTACTACATTGGGCAACTCTTTAAGAAGAATTATGCTTTCTTCTTTACCGGGGGCAGCAGTCAGCCAGGTAAAAATCGAAGGAGTTCTTCACGAGTTCAGCTCTATTCCAGGCGTAAAAGAAGATGTGACGGAGATCATCATGAATCTGAAAAGCCTGGCTATTAAGAACAGCAGTTCCGACAATGAGCCCAAGACCGCATATATTGAGTGTGAGGGAAAAGGTGTGGTAACCGCTGCGGATATCCAGGTGGATCAGGACATTGAGATCATGAATCCGGATCAGGTGATCGCTACCCTGAATGGCGGCAAGGACTGCCGTCTGGCTATGGAACTGACCATTACCAAGGGGCGCGGTTATGTGAGCGCTGACAAGGGAAAATCCGAGGATATGCCGATCGGTGTGATCGCAGTGGATGCCATCTATACACCGGTGGACCGTGTGAATCTGACTGTGGAGAATACCCGTGTGGGCCAGATCACAGATTTCGATAAATTGACACTGGATGTTTATACCAATGGTACCCTGGCTCCTGATGAAGCAGTCAGCCTTGCAGCAAAGGTGCTCAGCGAGCATTTGAGCCTGTTCATTGACCTTTCCGAAAATGCCAAGACAGCAGAGGTTATGATCGAGAAGGAAGACAATGAGAAGGAAAAAGTTCTGGAGATGAGCATCGATGAACTGGAGCTTTCTGTTCGTTCTTATAACTGTCTGAAGAGAGCCGGTATCAATACCGTAGAAGAATTGTGCAACCGTACTTCCGAGGACATGATGAAAGTCCGCAACCTGGGACGGAAATCTCTGGAGGAAGTGCTTGCCAAATTAAAGGAGCTGGGACTGCAGCTTCAGCCCAGCGAAGAGTAAAGTGGATACGCTATGCAGCATGCCAGTAAGACCGAACAAGCATGGTATGCTGTCCACAGATGGAGGAAAAGAAAATGGCGAAATATAGAAAATTAAGTAGAACATCTGCACAGAGAAGAGCTCTGTTAAAGAATCAGGTAACGAACCTGTTATATCATGGAAAGATCGTGACAACAGAAGCAAAGGCAAAGGAAATCCGCAAGATCGCAGAAGGCCTGATTGCCATGGCTGTTCGTGAAAGAGACAACTTCGAAACTGTAACTGTTACTGCAAAAGTTCCGAAAAAGGATGCAGAAGGCAAGAGAGTAAAAGAAGTTGTAGACGGCAAAAAGAAAACCGTATATGACGAAGTGCAGAAAGAAATCAAGAAGGATGCACCTTCCAGACTTCATGCAAGACGTCAGATGATGAAGGTATTATGTCCTGTGAAGGAAGTGCCTTCCAAGGGTGCCGGAAGAAAGAAAGGCACAAAAAATGTGGACATGGTTGCAAAGATGTTTGATGAGATCGCACCAAAATACGCAAACCGCAATGGTGGTTACACCAGAATCGTAAAGATCGGTCAGCGTAAAGGTGACGCAGCTATGGAAGTTCTGATTGAATTAGTATAAGATTCATTTGGAGATAACAGATGAGCTCCCGGCTTTATGGCCGGGAGCTTTTATCATATGGCAGGAAAGCAGAATTCTGCGCGGCAGGACTTTGTAATGTGAAAGGAAAGGAGAGACAGAAATGATCAGTAAAGAATTTCATGCATCCAGGAGGGCACTTTATCAGGAGATTCTGGAAAATAATTCCATGGCCTTTGTGTTTGCGGGAGAATCAAAAGAGGATCGGGGGGATCAGATGCATCCCTTCACTCCCTATGCAAACTTCTATTATCTTACCGGATTTGACCAGCCCAAAGCAGTACTTATGACCGTGAAGACCGGGGGAAAAGTAACAGAGACGCTGTTCATCGATCATCCGGATGCCATGCGGGCCCGGTGGGAAGGTGTAAGCTATGACAGAGAAAGCGTACAGCAGTCCACCGGGATCGAACATGTGGAGTATCTGGAGCGGTTTGAAGAAAAGCTGCCCATGGCCGGACGGAGCAAATATATAGAGCATCTGTATGTGGACATTGCCACATGGGAGCAGGGATTTGGCCGCAATCCTGCCCAGGAATTTGCATCGAAGATGATGAGCTGTTTCCCTTACCTGCAGATGCACAATACTTTTTCCCAGCTGGCTCTGATGCGTCAGGTGAAGGACAGGGAAGAAATAGAGCTGCACAGAGAAGCCTGCCGGATCACTACGGAAGGAGTCAGGAACATTCTGACCCATCTGCATCCGGATATGTATGAATATGAGATCGAGGCCCATTTCGATTATACTCTGAAGGCCAATCATGCCCGCCATGCCTTTGGGACCATTGCGGCATCCGGCCCCAATGCCTGTGTCCTTCACTATATGAAAAATGACCGGAAAATGCAGGATGGGGACATGATCCTGTTTGATCTTGGGGCAGAGTATGGGTATTATGCTTCCGATGTGAGCCGTACCTTTCCGGTGAACGGACATTTTACCCCACAGCAGAAGGATTTATATAATGTGGTGCTGAAAGGTCTGGAAGCCGCCATTGCCAGGACAAGACCCGGACAGCCTAAAAATGAACTGCAGGAGATCAGCAAAGCAGTGATGGCCCAGGAACTGATCCGTCTGGGAATGATCCGTGAGCCGGAAGAGATCATGAAATATTATTTCCACAGCTCCGGCCATTATATTGGGCTGTATACCCATGATGTGGGAAATGACGAGGCAATCCTGGAGCCGGATATGATGTTTACCCTGGAGCCGGGACTGTATTTTGAAGAACTGGGGATCGGCATCCGTATTGAGGATACCATTCTGATCACAGAGGATGGCTGCGATGTACTGACTGCCGGTATTCCCAAAACAGTGGAAGAGATCGAAGCCTTTATGGCCGCTCATAAGTAAGACCGTCAAATTGCCTATTGACGCATAGAGGGGAAAATGATAATATCAGTGTTGCGCCACAGGATATTGTGCCGCAGAAGAGTGGAAATACAAGATATTGTTATCAAGCAAGAAGGGATTAGGCTTATGATCTATGTGATAAAGAAAGATGGGACCAGAGAAGAATTTAATGTACAGAAGGTGGTTGTTGCCGTTAACAAATCTGCTTACCGGGCACTGGTAAAATTTACAAAAGAAGAACTGGATTTTATCTGCCATTTTGTGGAGAACAAAGTACGGGAGATGCAGGCAGAAGAGGTGCGTATTGCGCAGATGCACAACATTGTGGAGAGCGCGCTGGATCATGTGAATCCTCTGGTGGCCAAAAGCTATCGGGATTACCGGAATTACAAGCAGGATTTCGTGCAGATGCTGGACGAAGTATATAAGAAAAGCCAGTCCATTATGTACATTGGAGATAAGGAGAACAGTAATACAGACAGCGCGCTGGTATCCACCAAGCGCAGCCTGATCTTTAATGAGCTGAATAAGGAGCTGTATAAGAAATTCTTTCTGACAGTAGAAGAGATTCAGGCTATCCGCGATGGCTATATCTATATTCATGATATGTCTGCCAGAAGAGACACGATGAACTGCTGTCTTTTTGACGTGAAAAGTGTCCTGACCGGCGGATTTGAGATGGGAAATCTCTGGTACAATGAGCCGAAGACACTGGATACGGCATTTGACGTGATCGGTGATATCGTACTCAGTGCGGCCAGTCAGCAGTATGGCGGATTTACGGTTCCCAGTGTGGATGATATCCTGGAGCCCTATGCAGAAAAGTCTTACAGGAAATACATTGCAAAATACGAAGAGCTGGGTCTGGACAGGGAAAAAGCCAGAGAGGTGGCCTGGGCAGATCTGGAAAAGGAAATGGAACAGGGATTCCAGGGATGGGAGTACAAGTTTAATTCCGTATCTTCCAGCCGGGGAGACTACCCCTTTATTACTGTGACCTCAGGACTGAATACCAGCCGTTACGGAAAGCTGGCCACCATCAAGATGCTGGAGGTCAGGAGAAAGGGACAGGGCAGGGAAGGCCATAAAAAGCCGGTACTGTTTCCCAAGATTGTTTTTCTGTACGATGAGAAGCTGCATGGACCGGGCGGTCCGCTGGAGGATGTGTTTGAAGCGGGGATCGAATGTTCCAGACAGACCATGTATCCTGACTGGCTGAGCCTGACCGGCGAGGGATACGTATCCGAAATGTATAAGCGGTATGGGGCGGTGATCAGCCCCATGGGATGCAGGGCGTTCCTGTCCCCCTGGTATGAGAGGGGCGGAATGGAACCGGCCGATGAGAAGGACCGGCCGGTATTTGTAGGAAGATTTAACATCGGTGCCATCAGCCTGCACCTGCCCATGATCTACGCCAAAGCAAGGCAGGAAGGGAAACCGTTTTATGAGGTGCTGGATTACTATCTGGAACTGATTCGTCAGCTCCATATCCGGACCTATGATTATCTGGGAGAGATGAAAGCTTCCACTAACCCGCTGGCTTACTGCGAAGGCGGTTTTTACGGAGGTCATCTGGGGCTGTATGACAAGATCAAGCCGCTTCTGAAATCGGCGACAGCGTCTTTTGGCATTACTGCCCTCAATGAACTGCAGCAGCTCCATAACAAAAAGTCACTGGTGGAGGACGGAGAATTTGCCATCCGCACCATGGAGCATATCAATCAGAAGGTGAATGAATTCAAAAAAGAAGATAGTCATCTTTACGCGATTTACGGAACGCCGGCGGAGAATCTGTGCGGAGTGCAGGTAAAGCAGTTTCGCAACAAATATGGAATTGTGGAAAATGTGTCTGACAGAGAATATGTCAGCAACAGCTTTCACTGTCATGTGACCGAAGATATTTCTCCGATTCAGAAGCAGGACCTGGAAGGAAGGTTCTGGAATCTTTGCAATGGCGGTAAGATCCAGTATGTGAAATATCCCATTAATTATAACCGGGAAGCTGTGAAATCTCTGATCCGCAGAGCAATGAAACTGGGATATTATGAGGGGGTGAACCTGTCGCTGGCCTACTGTGACGATTGCGGCCATGAGGAGCTGTCCATGGATGTGTGCCCGGTATGCGGCAGCAAGAATCTGACCAAGATCGAACGGATGAACGGATACCTCTCCTATTCCCGTGTAAAGGGCGACACAAGGCTTAATGACGCCAAGATGGCAGAAATTGCAGAAAGGAAGAGTATGTAATGCGCTATCATAATATTACGAAAGATGATATGCTCAACGGCGACGGGCTGCGTGTGGTGCTCTGGGTGGCCGGCTGCGCACATCACTGCAGAGAGTGTCACAATCCCATTACCTGGGATCCGGAAGGCGGACTGGAATTTACGGAAACGGAAAAGCAGGAAATTTTTACAGAACTGGAGAAAGATTATATCAGCGGGATCACCTTCAGCGGCGGAGATCCGCTGTATCCCCGGAATATTCCGGAAGTAACCGCCCTTGCAAGGGAGATCCGGGAGAAATATCCGGAGAAGACCATCTGGTTGTATACGGGAGCTCTTTGGGAAGAAGTGGTATCTCTGGAAATCATCCGGTATGTGGATGTTCTGGTGGACGGAGAGTTTATCCTGGAAGAAAGTGATCCGAATCTGCACTGGAAAGGCAGCGCGAACCAGAGAGTGATCAATGTTCCGGAAAGTCTGCAGCATGGCAGAGTGGTTCTTCATGAATTAGCATAATGAAGGCGTATTTTCGGCAGAAAGGAGCCGGAAGACGGAAATTTTGACTTGCAGGTTAAAAAGTCTCGTAGTAGAATAACTAAGATATGAAAGTGCTTGAAAAGCTGAGAGAAGTAACAGAAAAAGATCACAGGGGGTGCCTTGGTGAGTAAGCGTATGTTGTTTCTGCTCAATCCCCGGGCAGGAAAGGGACAGATCCGGACCAAACTGCTGGAACTTGTAGATATTTTTGTGAAAGCGGATTATGAAGTGATCCTGCATCCCACGCAGGCAGCAGGGGATGGAGAAGAGCAGGTTAAAAAATACATGGGAAAAGTGGATCTGATCGTGTGCAGCGGAGGGGACGGAACGCTGGATGAGGTGGTGACCGGTATCATGGAATGCGGAGGGGATATACCCATCGGCTATATTCCTGCTGGAAGCACCAACGATTTTGCCAGCAGCCTGTTCATCCCCAAAAACATGAAAAAGGCTGCGCAGGCCATTGTAGATGGTTCACTGTACCGCTGCGATGTGGGAAAGATGAATCAAAATATTTTCGCCTATATTGCAGCCTTTGGTCTGTTTACGGATGTAGCTTATGAAACCGATCAGGATGTGAAAAACATTCTTGGACATGTGGCTTATATGCTGGAAGGAATGAAGCGTCTGTTCGATGTGAAATCCTATTATCTGAAAGTGGAGAAGGAAGACGGAGAAGTGCTGGAGGGCGATTACATTTTCGGCATGGTGACCAATTCCCGATCGGTGGGAGGCTTCAAGAATCTGACGGGAAAAAATGTGGATATGGATGACGGCTATTTTGAAGTGACTCTGATTCGAAAGCCGCGCAATCCTCTGGAAATACAGGAGATTATGACGGCCATTCTCATGGCGGAGGATACTTCTGCATTGATTGATACGTTCAAAGCCAGCCGGCTGACACTGGAATCCCAGGAGGCGATTCCCTGGACGCTGGATGGGGAATACGGAGGCGATCATGCTGTTGTGCAGATCGAGAACCTCCATAAAGCAATGCAGATTTATATAGATGGTTCCAAGAAAACAAAAGGACGCAAGAGAAAGGAAAAGAAAGATGAGTGATTATATCGATGTAGCAGCGATATTCGGAGAGGACGTATTTGACGATTCAGTGATGCAGGAACGGCTCCCCAAAAAAATTTACAAAGAGCTGAAACAGACGATCCAGGAGGGAAAAGAGCTGACGGTGGAGATTGCTGACGTGGTTGCCCATGAAATGAAAGAATGGGCCATCGAGCGGGGCGCGACCCATTACACCCACTGGTTTCAGCCACTGACCGGTGTAACCGCTGAAAAGCATGATGCGTTTATTTCCGCCCCTCTTCCCAATGGAAAAGTACTGATGACTTTTTCTGGCAAGGAGCTGATCAAAGGAGAGCCGGATGCTTCTTCTTTTCCATCCGGCGGCCTTCGCGCCACTTTTGAGGCCAGAGGGTATACGGCCTGGGACTGTACTTCACCGGCATTTGTCCGTCATGATGCAGCCGGAGCCATCCTGTGCATTCCAACCGCATTCTGTTCTTACACAGGGGAAGCTCTGGATCAGAAGACACCGCTGCTTCGTTCCATGGAAGCCATTAACACCCAGGCTCTGCGGTTGCTGCGTCTCTTTGGGAATAACACATCCAAACGGGTCATTCCTTCTGTGGGGGCGGAGCAGGAGTATTTTCTGATCGACAAGCAGAAATGGCTCCAGAGAAAGGACCTGACCTATACCGGCCGGACTCTGTTCGGTGCAATGCCGCCGAAAGGCCAGGAAATGGACGATCATTATTTTGGTGCAGTGAGACAGCGTGTGGCTGCCTACATGAAAGAGGTAAATGAAGAGCTCTGGAGACTGGGAGTAACAGCCAAGACCCAGCACAATGAAGTGGCTCCGGCCCAGCATGAGCTGGCTCCCATTTATGCCCAGGCCAATATTGCCGCCGACCACAACCAGATCATCATGCGGATCCTGAAGAAGGTAGCCAGCCGCCACGGATTGCGCTGCCTGCTCCACGAGAAACCTTTTGCGGGAATCAATGGATCCGGCAAGCATAATAACTGGTCTCTGACTACGGATGACGGCATTAATCTGCTGGAGCCCGGGAAGACACCTCACGAAAATGTACAGTTTCTGCTTATTCTGACCTGTATTCTGAAAGCAGTGGACGTACATGCGGACTTGCTCCGGGTATCTGCGGCAGATGTGGGGAATGATCACCGTCTGGGAGGCAATGAAGCACCGCCGGCTATTATTTCCGTATTCCTCGGCGAACAGCTGGAAGATGTGCTGGATCAGCTGATCAGCACCGGAACTGCGACCCACAGCAAGAAGGGCGGCAGACTGGATACCGGTGTACGTACACTTCCGGATCTCTATAAGGACGCCACAGACCGGAACCGTACCTCACCCTTTGCCTTTACCGGAAATAAATTCGAGTTCCGTATGGTCGGTTCACAGGATTCTATTGCTCTCTGCAACGTGGTTCTCAATACCATTGCGGCAGAAGTGTTCAAGGAAGCCTGTGATCGGATCGAGGCGGCAGAAGACCGGGAGATGATGGTCCATGATCTGATCAAGGAATTTGCCACAGAGCATCAGCGCATCGTATTCAATGGAAATGGCTATTCCAAAGAGTGGCCGAAGGAAGCCAAGAGACGGGGCCTGCCTAATCTGCCGTCCATGGTGGATGCCATTCCGGCACTGACCACACCGAAAGCGGTGGCGCTGTTCAGGAACTTTGGTGTCTTCACCCAGGCAGAACTGGAATCCAGAGCAGAAATCCAGTACGAAACCTATGCCAAAGCCATTAATGTAGAGGCCAGGACTATGATCGATATGGCAAGGAAACAGATCATTCCGGCGGTCATTCATTATATTACCCGCCTGGCCAACTCTATTAATGCAGTGCATCAGGTCAGTGACACCATTGATGTGAGTGTGCAGATGGATCTGCTGAAAAGCTGCAGTAAATATTTAAAGGATGCAAAGACAGCGCTGGCCAAGCTGGAAAAGGTGGCAGCTACAGCGTCAGCAATGGAGGAAGGAAGAGACAGAGCCGTTTATTATCAGGAAAAGGTGCTTCCGGTCATGGAAGCTCTGCGCAAGCCGGTGGATGAGCTGGAAATGCTGGTGGATAAGGAAATGTGGCCGATGCCTTCCTATGGCGATTTAATTTTTGAACTGTAGAATCGGATACGAAAAGGGGGTCTGCGTGGCAGTCCTCCTTTTCAAATCACAAAAAACAGAGTATAATAGTAGAGTATAATTCGGGGGAAAAATGCAGATAGCCCCTGTTACTATAGAAAGTCAGAGGAGCAGACAGAGAAGCCTCTGAAGGAGGAGACATATGAACGAATTAAATTTTCTGGAAGAACAGCAGGTAAGTACAAGACTGGTACAGGCAGTGAAAGAATTCCGGCGGGAATACCCGGTGGCTGAGGAGGCGAGAAACCGTCTGAATGTGCCTACCATTCCCTTTTATGGAAAAGAAACCCTGGAAATGGCCATTGCCGGGATCATTCAGGGAGAAAATCTGCTTCTGGCGGGTCCCAAGGCAACAGGAAAAAATATTCTGGGCGAGAATCTGGCCTATATTTTCGGCCGTCCTGTTTATAATGTATCGTTTCATGTGAATACAAACAGCGGGGATCTCATCGGAACAGACACATTTCGGAACAACGAAGTGCAGCTTCGGAAAGGAATCATCTATCAGTGCGCGCAAAACGGAGGTTTTGGGGTGCTGGATGAGATCAATATGGCAAAAAACGATGCGGTTTCCGTACTTCATGCAACACTGGATTATCGGCGCAGCATTGATGTACCGGGCTATGATAAGATCGAGCTGCATCCGGCAGCCCGGTTTATCGGGACTATGAATTATGGTTATGCGGGAACAAAAGAATTAAACGAAGCGCTGGTTTCCCGTTTTCTGGTCATTGATATGCCGCCGCAGGATGAAGAGACCCTGACTTTTATTCTTGGAAAGACGTTCCCCACTTTAAAGGAAGAGGCCAGAGAGCAGTTCATCGGCCTGTTTCTGGATCTGCAGCTAAAAGCAAAAAACAGTGAGATTTCCACAAAATCGCTGGATCTGCGGGGACTCCTGGCAGCACTGAAGGTGGTGGAGGCCGGTCTGTCTCCTCTGGCGGCAGTGCGTATGGGAATCACAAATAAGACGTTTGACATGTTCGAAAAAGAAATCGTGGAGGATGTGGTCATGACCAGGATTCCGTCAGGCTGGACCAGCGAGGATGTTTTTTGGGGGTAATCCATATGGACGATAGAAATCAGATTGAGGATTTTCAGCTGGAACTGGAGAACCGGATCAAGAATCTTCTGTGGACGGTAAGTGGAGATTATACGCTGGAGATGAAGCCGGATGTACAGACGTTCCTGCGCTCCCGGGAGATTGCCCTTTACGATGGGATCAAGCAGGGAGCTTTTGCCAGGTATTTTGACCGGAATGCCCTGAGTCTGTATCTGGTAAAAAAAGTTTACTGCCACGCCGAGGAGGCGGCTCTGGTACAGGTAGCTTCCCTTTGTATGGAGGAAGCTATTGGTGAAAAACTGACGGCAGAGAGACCGGGAGTGGCGGAGATACGGAAAAAAGCTTTTGAGGATATACTGGATCAGGAATTTGAAAAGCTGATCCATATTCCCCTGGGCAGACTGAAAGTGGGTCTGCTGAAGAAAAATATTTATGGGGAATACCTGGCAGACAATCGCCTGCGAAAACAGATGGAACTGGTCTGCAGCGCCGGGCAGATGGAAGAGACCGCAGATCTGATCCGGCTCATCGATCAGGTTTATAATCAGGTGGTGGATCCCAAATTTGAGGAAAAATATGGCTCTCTTGAGTCGGTACTGGCAGTGACCATGGAAGAACTGACCGAGATTTCCTGGGAAGATTATCTGACGGAAGAAATGTATGAAGAAGCTCTGGAAGCCTATATGGAAAAGATGCTGGTGGATGTAAACCGCATGGAAGACCGGCAGGTGACAGAGGAGATCGAGGAGGAGCAGCAGCCCGGAAAGACGAAGATAACCGTGCTGCCTCCGGAGGCTCTGGAGAAATCCTATCATTATGTGGAACTGAACTACGGAAAAACGTATCTTACGCCTCTGGAAGAAAAACGGATGAATTATCTGATGTGCCGGGATATCCACAGCGACTGCAGCCTGTATTTTACGGAAGGAATCCTGAGAAATCCTGTGACGCGGAATTATCAGTATGAGTACGCGAAACGTCTGAAGGACAAAAACATTTATCTGTACTATGACAAACACCGGATCGTCAAGCGGAATATTGCCCATTTGACGGAAGCACTGAAAAAGTCCATGGTCCTGCGGAATGAGACGACAGAGGTCCTGTCTGACAGAGGCACCATCGTTCCTTCCAGACTTTGGCGGATCGGCAGAAGTGAGGATACCAGTCTGTTTAAACGAGAGCTGCGGGGAGACAGTTCTGATTTTGTAGTGGATGTGCTCATTGACGCCAGCGGCTCCCAGAGGATCCGGCAGGGGGAAGTGGCCCTGCAGGCCTACATCATCAGCGAGGCTTTGAGTAATGTGGACATCCCTTTTCGGGTCATGAGTTTCTGCACATTCTGGGATTATACCATTCTCCACCGGTTCCGGGAATATGACGATGACCGGAAGGAAAATGCCAATATTTTTGAATATATCACTTCTTCCAATAACCGGGACGGACTTGCGATAAAAACTGTGGGACACGGTCTGCTGAACCGGGAAGAAGAAAAAAAGATCCTGATCGTTCTCAGCGACGGACGCCCGTATGATGTGGTGGTGAACCGTCCCAATGCCAGAAATCCTCAGCCGTACCGGGGAAAATATGCCATCCGGGACACAGGATTTGAGATCCGGCGTCTGCGGAACGAAGGCGTCAGTGTACTGGGCGTTTTTGCAGGAAAAGAGGAAGACCTGGAAACGGAGAAAAAAATCTTCGGCAAAGACTTTGCCTATATCCGGAATATCGAAAACTTTTCCAGGATTGTTGGACGATATTTGACCAAACAGCTGGAATCCAATCTCTGACATGTGGGAAAAAACAGGGTGAATGTGTAGTTTTTTTGTAAAAATTCACAAAAAATACAGAGAAATTTCTAATTTTCCTCTTTCTTTTTTGTGTATTTTGTATTAAAATAGAAAACAGGTATGTTAGTTTTGGTGTTGGGGGACAGAGAAGAACACATACACTCTTACTGAGAAGGGATGAAGAACATGATATCAAATCAGGTACTGCAAAACACGTTGGAAGGATTGAAAGAGATTTCCAGAACGGAATTGTGTGTTATTGATACCGAGGGAAAAGTGCTGGCGACTACGTTTGCGGATTATGTGGTGAATCAGGCTGACGTACAGGCTTTTGCGGACTCACAGGCCGAAAGCCAGCTCATCAAGGGCTATCAGTATTTTAAGGTATGTGATGATCATCAGCTGGAATATATTCTGGTAGTACACGGGGAAGATGAGAATACATACATGATCGGAAAACTGGCAGCCTTTCAGCTTCAGAATCTGATGATCGCGTATAAGGAACGTTTCGATAAAGACAGCTTCATAAAGAACCTGCTTCTGGATAACCTGTTATTGGTGGATATTTATAATCGGGCCAAGAAACTGCATATAGACGCAGATGTCCGCAGAGTAGTGCTGATTCTTGAAACCAACCAGGAGAAGGATCACAATTCTACCGAAAGTGTGAAGAGTATCTTTGGAGGCAAAAGCAAGGATTTTATCACAGCTGTGGATGAGAAAAGCGTGATCATCGTTCATGAGCTGGCAGAAGAAGAGGGTTATGAGGAAGTGGGCAAGCTGGCGCAGAGCATTGTGGATACCCTGGGATTTGACAGGAAGCAGGGTACACATATTGCTTATGGAACGATTGTTCATGAATTGAAGGAAGTTTCCCGTTCCTACAAAGAGGCGAGGATGGCATTGGATGTGGGCAAGATTTTCTTTGGAGACAGAGAAGTGATCGCTTACAGCTCCCTTGGAATTGGGCGCCTGATCTATCAGCTTCCAATCCCGCTGTGCAAAATGTTTATCAAGGAGATTTTCGAAGGAAAATCACCAGATGATTTTGATGAAGAAACGCTGGTTACCATCGATAAATTTTTCGAAAACAGTCTGAACGTTTCCGAGACATCCCGCCAGCTCTACATTCACCGGAATACGCTGGTGTACCGGCTGGATAAGCTGCAGAAGAGCACCGGTCTGGATCTGCGGGTATTTGAGGATGCCATTACATTTAAGATTGCGTTGATGGTAGTCCGCTACATGAAGTATATGGAGACCTTGGAGTATTGATGGCGCTTTTGCACGGAAAATTCTTTGGGCCGCTGATGGCTCGGTACAGATGAGAATACAAAACAATGAAATGGAAGAACAGAGAGGGCTTGCGGCTGCTCTCTGACAGGTGAATCTATGGAATGGATAACAGGCGGGAGATATGTTCTTTCGCCTTTTTTCTTGATTTTGCCTTATGATATGGTATAATAAGAAAGATTATGGACAAAAGTTCTTGCTTTTTCATGAGAATATGTTACAATTATGTTACAAAATAATTAAAAAACAAGGCGAAAGGTATGGAAAAATACTTTCAGAAGAATAAAGAGGAGGATTGGAATGATTGATTTAATAGACGTGTGCAAATCCTATGGAAAAGCGCAGCCGGCTGTGAATCATCTGAGCCTGCATGTGGATAAGGGCGAATTTGTGTTTATCGTTGGAAGCAGCGGTTCCGGCAAATCAACACTGATCAAGCTGCTCCTGAAAGAACTGGATGTGACGTCTGGTTCCATCGTGGTAAATGGACAGAAGCTGGAAACAATGAAGCGCAGACGGATCCCCAAATATCGCCGTACACTGGGGGTGGTATTTCAGGATTTCCGGCTGCTGAAAGACAGAAATGTATATGAAAATGTGGCGTTTGCCCAAAGAGTCATTGGAAGACCTACCAGGGTGATCCGGAAACGAGTGCCGGAGGTACTTACGGTGGTGGGACTGGCCGAGAAGTACAGATCCAGACCCAAAGAGCTTTCCGGAGGAGAGCAGCAGCGTGTGGCACTGGCACGGGCACTGGTCAACCGGCCGGATATCCTGCTGGCTGATGAGCCCACCGGAAATCTGGATCCCCAGACCGCTCTGGAGATCATGAAACTTCTTGAAGAGATCAATGAGAGGGGCACTACCGTTATCGTGGTTACCCATAACAAGGACATTGTAAATGCAATGAAGAAACGTGTGGTAGCCATGAGGAAAGGCGTCATTGTCAGCGACGAACAAGAAGGTGAATATCATGAGGATTAGCAGTATGTGGTATACCTTAAAACAGGGATTCAAGAACATCGGCAGAAACTGGATGTTTTCCCTTGCTTCCATTATCACCATGGCAGCCTGTATTTTCCTCTTCGGGATTTTTTATTCCATCGTAAATAATGTGGATTACATTACGCAGCATATCGAGCAGGATGTTCCCATTGTGGTATTTTTCGGTGAAAAAGAAGAGGAAGGCACCACGGAGGAAGGCAGCGAGAGCAGTGAAACCCTGGATCAGGATAAGATTGATGAGATTGGAAGCCTGCTTCGCAAAAGACCGGAGATCAAGCGGATCGAATATGTGTCCGCTGAAGAGGCATGGCAGGAATTTGTGGAGCAGAACTTTGCGGATCATCCGGAGGCAGCGGAGACGTTCAAAGACGACAATCCTCTGGCAACCTCGGCCAATTATCGGGTATATGTGAATAATATCGAGGATCAGGAAGAACTGATTGAATATATAGAGGGGCTGGATTATGTACGTTCCGTAGAGCATTCCGATGCAGCTGTCAGGACGTTAAGCAGCC
Source organism: uncultured Blautia sp. (assembly GCA_900542045.1). Classification (GTDB taxonomy): domain Bacteria; phylum Bacillota; class Clostridia; order Lachnospirales; family Lachnospiraceae; genus Blautia_A; species Blautia_A gallistercoris. The sequence continues at coordinate 40,102 of UQMI01000021.1, read as the reverse complement.
TGAACCGTCTGGTATCCATGGTATCGATTGCTCTGATCATTCTTCTTCTGGTAGTATCTGTTTTTCTGATCAGCAATACGGTATCAACAGGTATCTCTATCCGCAAGGAGGAAATCGGGATCATGAAACTAATCGGTGCCACAGATTTCTTTGTTAAGGTTCCGTTCCTTCTGGAAGGCATCATCCTGGGGCTGATCGGTGCGGCGATTCCACTGGTTGTACTGTATTTCGGTTACACCCAGGCAGTAACCTTTATCCTGGAACGGTTCAGTATCCTTCAGGATCTGATGGTTTTTATGCCGGTCAACGATATTTTCCGCATGCTTTTGCCCATTGGGCTGGCGCTGGGAATTGGAATTGGTTTTGTTGGAAGCTATATCACAACCAGAAAACATTTGCGAGTGTAATTTTACCGGGGACTGTTGTATAATAATACAGCAGTCCTTTTTTCTTATGGGAAAGGAAAAGGTTCCGTTCTGTCTTTCCTGTGAGACAAAGATGTAAGTGATAGAAAAGTAAGATAAAGGAGCAGACATGAAGGACAGAAAGAGCTTTTTAAAAGGGATGGCAGCGGGAATCGCGGCTGCTGTGGTCGCCGGCGCACTGATTTGTGCGGGCCTGTTTGGGTTCGGAACAGATGCGGTGAGCCTGTCCCATATCGGAAAACTGATGACCATCGAGCGGCTCATTGAAGAAGAATATCTGGGTGAGCAGGATAAAGAACAGATGGCGGAAGGAATGTATATGGGACTGGTAGCCGGCCTGAATGATCCGTATTCCCGTTATTATACAAAAGAGCAATATGAAGCAGTCAACAGTCAGATTCAGGGAGAATATGTAGGTATCGGAGTGGTACTGGAGCAGGATGCAGAAGGGGCTGTGACCATTGCGCAGTGTTATGAGGATTCTGCGGCAGCGGAAGCAGGGATCCAGGCCGGCGATGTACTGATGGCAGTTGATGGGGTGACAGTGGAGGGAAAAACACTGTCGGAAATTTCTGAATCGGTGAAAAATACAGAGGAAGACCATGTGGTGCTGACTATTTCCCGGGAAGGGGAGGAAGAGCCTCTGGAAATCACGGTGCAGGTACGAAGTGTGGAAATTACGGCAGTAACCTGGGAGATGCTGGAAGAGCAGGTGGGGTATCTGAAGATTTCCTCTTTTACCCATGTGGCTCCGGAACAGTTCCGGAATGCTCTGGAAGAGCTGGAGGAGCAGGGGATGAAAAGCCTGATCGTGGATCTGAGAGACAACACAGGGGGGCTTCTGGACGCAGTTTGCGAGATCCTGGATGAGATCCTTCCCAAAGGTCTGATCGTCTATACGGAAGACAAATATGGAAATCGTACGGAAAGAGAAAGTACTGGTGAGCGTACACTGGATGTGCCGCTGACAGTGCTGGTGAATGAAAACAGTGCCAGCGCATCGGAAATTTTTGCCGGAGCGGTCCAGGATCACCAGGCGGGAACCATTGTTGGAACGGTAACCTATGGAAAAGGCGTAGTGCAGACCACAAAGGTATTCCAGGACGGCAGCGCGCTGAAGCTGACGATTTCCCATTATTATACGCCTGACGGCAATGATATTAACGGTGTGGGAATCCAGCCGGATGTGGAGGTCAGCCTTTCGGAAGAAGCACAGGAAAAATGGGCGAAGGGGGAAGAACTGACTCTGGAAGAAGATGCCCAGCTGGCTGCCGCTCTGGAGATTTCCTGACCTGTGTTATGTATTGCGCAATATTTTGAAAAATGTTATGATAAAGCAAATGAGAGATGGAGGGATTGCGATGAGAGAATATGTTATTACCACAGATAATAATTCGGATCTGCCGGAAAGCTATTTAAAGGAACATGGGGTTGGCTGTACGTATCTGAGTTATTCTATGGATGGACAGAACTATACCCATGATAATTTTCTCCCGGTAGAGGAGTTTTATGCAAGGATGCGTGCGGGATCCATGCCGACTACAGCCCAGGTAAATCCGGTGGATGTAAAAGCAGTGCTGGAGCCCTATCTGAAAGAGGGGAAAGATATTCTCCATCTGGCATTTTCCTCTGGCCTGAGCGGAACCTACAACAGCAGCAAGATCGCAGCGGAAGATCTGCAGGAGGAGTATCCGGACCGGAAGATCATAGTCATTGACTCACTGAATGCTTCTCTGGGGCAGGGACTGATGGTGCATATGGCAGTGAAGATGAAGGATGAGGGAAAGTCTCTGGAGGAGACGGCCCAGTGGATAGAGAGTCATATACAGAATTTTGCGTCGGTGTTTACCGTGGATGATCTGAATCATCTCTACCGCGGCGGACGTGTGTCCAAGACCACAGCAGTGGTGGGCGGTATGCTGAATATCAAGCCGGTCCTTCATGTGGATGAAGAAGGAAAGCTGGTTTCCATCGGAAAGGCCCGGGGACGTAAGAAATCTCTTCAGGCACTGGTGGATGAGATGGATAAAAGGATCGGAAGCTACGCCAGCACCTGTGATACCGTATTTCTGAGCCATGGAGACTGCCAGGCAGATGTGGATTATGTGCTGAGCAAGGTAAAGGAAAAATACCCCATTCAGACAGTCGTTGTAAATCATGTGGGCGCAACCATCGGCGCGCATTCCGGCCCTGGAACTGTGGCGCTGTTCTTCCTTTCTGACAAAAAATAACAGGATACAGGCGTATATGGCATATATGCCCCTTCTCCTGCAGATGTTTTCCTGTAAGGAATATCTGCTGGAGGAGGGGTTTTTTGTTTGAAAAAAGGTACCGGCTCCATGGAAAAGCCCGGATTTGGCAGTTCTCCTTGTCGGAGCCGGAGCTGCCGCATTTCTGGTAATGCGGCAGCAGAGGATGAATCAGGCAATGGCATCGGTTGCCAGAGAGGCCACGGAGACTGTCGTTACCAGAGGTGATCTATCAGATACAATCGTGGGGACCGGCAATCTGGAAGCAGATGCCTCCATTGAGGTCAAAATTCCCACAGGAATCGTAATCGATGAAATTACAGTGGAAAGCGGAGATACGGTTGCCCAGGGAGATGTGCTGGCATATGTAAATGAGGCGTCAGTTTTAAGCGCGATGGAAGAGGTACAGGACAGTATTGAGGTACTGGATGCACAGATCCAGGAAACGAAAGAAGAGACAGAGGAGACCAGTATTACTGCCGCAGTAGAGGGACGGGTAAAGCGGATTTTTCTTGCGGAAGGACAGGAGGTGGCAGAATGTATGCTGGAAAACGGAGCGCTGATGATCCTTTCTCTGGACGGATATCTGGGAGTGAAGGTGGAAACGGTGAACGGACTGACAGAAGGAGATACGGTTACTGTAACAAGAAGTGATGGTTCCACAGTAACTGGTTCGGTGGATACCATCAATGGGGAAAGCTGTACGGTGCTTCTTTCGGATGCAGGTGTGGGAATGGAAGAAGAGGTAACAGTGACCGATGCCAATGGACAGAGTATGGGGACTGGTGTGACTTATGTAAATGAACCGCTGACGGTGACGGGGACCTCCGGAACGGTAAAGGAAATTTCTGTGGCAGAGGATCAGAAAGTCTATGCAGAGACAGAACTCTATACACTGGAGGCAGATGAAAATACAGGAAAATACCAGGAACTGACCGCACAGAGAGAAGAACTGGTCAGCACACTGCAGACTCTGGTATCTCTGGCACAGTCGGGTACCATCACAGCCACGGAGGCAGGAACAGTGGAGCAGATCCAGGTGACAGAATGATACTGCAGACAGCAAAGATGGCATGGGACTCTGTGTGTGCCAACAAGCTGCGAAGCTTTCTGACCATGTTGGGGATCATCATAGGAGTGGTAGCTCTGGTGGTGCTGATCTCCATTGCAGATGGAGCCATGAATTCTGTGACAGGGCAGATTTCAGAGATTGGCGCTAATTATTTTACAGTGACAATTTCAGATGACAAGGAGAATCCGCTCCGGATCAGCGAGTTTAATGAACTTCTGGAACAGGAGGATCTGGAAGCGGCGGCGCCTGTATCCAGCACCAGTGTAACTGCCAAAAAAGGATATACCAGTGACAGTATGAGTCTGACCGGTACTACAGGCAGCTATTTTGAGATCATGAATCTGGAGATTGCCTCTGGAAGGAACTTAAAGCAGACGGATATTGACAATAGTTCTTATGTGGTGGTTCTCACAGCAGATACGGCTATAGAACTGGTGGGAAGGACAGATGCCGTAGGCGAGGAAATATCTCTGGACGGAAGGCCGTTCCTCATTGTGGGAGTGCTGGAAGAGGACAGTTCCTCTTCCGGAGGCATGGGAAGCAGTTCCCAGGACGATACAGCGGTGAATCTGGAAGGGTACATTCCCTATTCCACCATGACGCGAATCAGTGACGGTGTATTGGATATCACCCAGTTCTATGTTTCTTCCGTCAGTGAGGAATCCATGGACAAAGCAGAAATGACGCTGGAACAGATCCTGCTGGAACGGTTTGGCCAGGACGAAGAAGCTTTTACTATTGTGAGTCAGTCTGCAGTCATGGAGGCCATGGAAGAAGTTACGGGAACCCTGACTTTGATGTTGGGAGGCATTGCCGGAATATCTCTGCTGGTGGGAGGAATTGGTATCATGAATATTATGCTGGTATCAGTGACAGAACGGACCAGGGAGATAGGGATCCGCAAGGCCATTGGAGCCGGCCGGGGAAGCATCCTGTTTCAGTTTCTGACAGAAGCGGTGATGGTCAGTTTGATGGGCTGCGGCATCGGCATTGTGCTGGCCGCGGTGATTTTGAAGATTGTGGAACAGCTCACGGGAAATGCCATAAGTTTTTCCATTTCTCCCCAGGTGGCATGGTTTTCTGTGGGATTTTCTGCCCTGGTGGGAGTGGTATTCGGGCTCTATCCGGCCAATAAGGCTGCCAAAAAGAAACCTATTGATGCATTGCGGTATTCAGGATAAGATAGAGGGAGGAGGTGTTGGAACGTATGCGGCTGCTTCTGGCAGAAGATGAACGGGAGCTTTCGGAAGCTCTGACGGTAATATTAAAGCACAATCATTATTCAGTAGATGCGGCGGATAACGGCAGGGATGCTCTGGCCTATCTGGAATCCCAGGAATACGATGGAGCGATCCTGGATATCATGATGCCCGGAATGGACGGGATCACGGTACTGAAAAAAATACGAGAGCAGGGAATCTCCACGCCGGTACTGATGCTGACAGCCAGATCCGGTGTGGATGACCGGGTGGATGGACTGGATGCCGGCGCAGATGATTATCTGGGAAAACCATTTGCCATGAAGGAACTTCTGGCGAGGATCCGGGCAATGCTGCGCAGACAGACACGGGAGGTTCCCACAGCTCTGCAGGCTGGCAATGTGACGCTGGACCGGGCTGCCTTCGAACTGTCTTCTCCCTATGGAAAATTCCGGCTGACGAATAAAGAATACCAGTTAATGGAGCTGCTGATGGTGAATCTGGGACAGATCATTCCTACAGAACGTTTTCTGGAGAAGATCTGGGGATACGACAGTCCGGTGGAAGTGAATGTGGTCTGGGTTTATATTTCTTATCTGCGGAAAAAGCTGGGAGCGCTGAAGGCTACTGTTTTCATCCGGGCTGTGCGGAATCAGGGGTATTTTCTGGAGGAACGGTCATGATAGGCGGACTGCGGAGAAAATTTATCCTTGTGGCCATGTGCTCCACCATTGCGGTGCTGGCTGTGGTGGTGGCACTGATGATCGGTATGAATTATATGCGGATGACAGAGCGTGCCGACAGTATGCTGCATATGCTGGCTTCCCATGACGGGAAATTCCCGGAGCGGATGGGTGAGCGGGATCTTCCGGAACGGCTGGCAGAGCCCGGCGAAGAAGCAGAGGAACCGGAAGAGCCGTAGCCGGAGTTTCTGTCTCCGGAAACCCCTTATGAGACCCGGTATTTTTCCGTTAATCTGAACGATGAAGGAGCGTATACCGCAGCGGATACGAGGAATATTGCATCGGTGGATGATGAGGCGGCCATTGCCTATGCGGAGCAGGTCTGGGAATCCGGAAACAGCACTGGATTTGTGGACCGTTACCGGTATCTGAAGACGGAAGAGGAAGAGGGCTGGCTGCTGATCTTCCTGGACTGCCGCCGGGAATATGCGGTTGTCCTGTCCTTTGTGCGGAACAGCCTTGTGGCTTCCGCTGTGGGGCTCCTGGCGGTGTTTTCCCTGGTTCTGTTCTTTTCCAGGATGGTCTTTCGCCCGGTGGCGGAAAGCTATGAAAAACAGAAGCAGTTTATCACAGATGCCAGTCATGAACTGAAAACGCCTCTGACGATCATCGATGCCAATACGGAGGTGCTTGAAATGGAAAACGGAGCATCTCCCTGGCTGGACAGCATCCGCAAGCAGACCGGACGGCTGGCTTCCCTGACAGAGCAGATGGTGATGCTTTCCCGTCTGGATGAGGGAAAGAGAACGGAACAGATGACGGATTTTTCTCTCTCAGACAGTGTGCAGGAAGCGGCAGAACCTTTTCGGATCTTGGAAAAAACCGGTGAAAAAAAATTTCAGCTGGATCTTGAACCGGGGATTACCTGTCATGGAGAAGAGGCGGCGATCCGGCAGATGGTCTCTCTTCTGCTGGACAATGCTGTCAAATATTCACCAGAGCAGGGCCTGATCTGTGTAACACTGCAGAAAAAAGGGAAAAAAGCGGTGCTCACGATATATAATACAGTAGAAGAGATTGAAAAAGGAGATCAGGAGCGCCTGTTTGAGCGTTTTTATCGCCGGGACGCGTCGAGAAACTCCCGGACCGGCGGGTCGGGTATCGGGCTTTCCATTGTAAAGGAAATTGTAAATGCGCACCGGGGGAAGATAACGGCGGAAAGCAGAGACGGCAGATCCATTGAATTTCGGATCGTGCTGTAACAGGCTTCGGAGCAGACAGTGACGGTGAGTTTTCGGGCGCCGCTTTCAGAAGGTCAGAAGGACTTCTCCAAATCCTCTGTTGAATTTGGCATTGATTTATGATATAGTAAAAAAAGCAGAACAAAGGAGTTCTTTATGGGATTTCTTTGTTCTGCTTTTTTTGTTAAAGAAAACCAGGGGCAAAAGGTCAGAATCTGCCTGGTATCTTTTGACACCCGGAGCATAGCAGGGCAGCAGAAACAGGGAGGTAACAATGGCGGCGTTTGATAAAATTTTCAGCGGGTATCCGCAGATGGATGAGATTCTGGATTACATTCGGTTGGGAGATAATGTGGTGTGGCAGGTGACGGATATTGAGGAATTCCGTATGTTTGCGGAGCCCTTTGCCCGGGAGGCAGTTTCTGAAGAAAGAAATGTGATTTATATCCGGTTCGCCCAGCACGAGCCGGTGCTGCGGGATCTGACCGGGATTCAGGTGCGGGAATTCAATCCGGACCGGGGATTTGAGGCATTTACCGTAGCCATTCATGAAGAAATCACCAGACAGGGAAAAGATGCGTTCTATGTATTTGACTGTCTGTCAGAACTGCAGTCTGTGTGGTATACCGATTTAATGATGGGAAACTTTTTCCGTGTTACCTGTCCCTATCTTTTTGAACTGGATACGGTGGCCTATTTCCCATTGCTGCGGGGACGGCATTCTTTTGACGCGGTGGCCAGGATCCGGGATACTACCCAGCTTTTACTGGACGTGTTTTCGAATGGAGACTATGTGTACTTCCATCCTCTGAAGGTATGGAACCGGTATTCCGAGCATATGTTCATGCCCCACTGTTATCGGAAATCCACGAGAGATTTCATAACGTTGGAAGACGGTGTGGGAATGAGCCGGTATTATCAGACCCTGCAGAAGGTTTCGCTGAATACCCAGGACCAGAATTACGACAGTCATGACCGCTTCTTCAATATGGCAAAAATGGAATACGCCCAGGGAATTTTCAGCGCAGATACCGAAGAACAGATGATAGACAGTACCATGACCAAGGATACCCGGCTGAAGAGACTGGTAAAGCAGTATTTCAAACCAGAAGATTATTTTATGCTGCGTGACCGGATGCTGGGCAGCGGCGCCATCGGAGGAAAAGCCTGCGGTATGCTGCTTGCCAGAAAAATCGCAGAGACAGAAATCCCCGAATTTGCCGGGTTCAATGAACCTCACGATTCATTTTACATTGGATCGGATGTATTTTATACATATATCGTGTCCAATGACTGCTGGCGGATGCGGATCCGGCAGAGAACCAGGGACGGTTATTTTGCAGTGGCAGAGGAACTGAAAGAGCATCTGCTGACCGGCACATTTCCGCCGAAGATACGGGAGCAGTTTCTGAATCTGATCGAATATTTCGGACAGAATCCTTTTATCGTCCGTTCATCCAGTTTTCTGGAAGATGGTTTCGGCAATGCATTTGCCGGAAAATATGAGTCAGTGTTCTGTGTCAATCAGGGCAGCCCCCAGAAGCGGCTGGAGGAACTGGAGCAGGCCGTGCGCCGGGTCTATGCCAGCACCATGGATTATTCCGCTTTGGAGTACCGGAGACTCCGGGGACTGGAAAAAAAGGATGAGCAGATGGCCATACTGGTACAGCGCGTATCCGGGTCGTATTATGGAAAATACTATATGCCGGGAGCTGCGGGAGTAGGCTACAGTCACAGTGCATACAAATGGTACCCGGATATGAATCCGGAGGCGGGAATGCTCCGCATTGTCATGGGACTGGGAACCAAGGCAGTGGACCGGACGAAAGAAGATTATCCCAGACTGGCCAATCTGGATCGCCCGGCGGTGACAGTACTGACTACTGTAGAACAGAAGCATAAATATTCCCAGAGAAATATTGATGTGCTGGACTGTCAGGCCAATGAACTAAAGGAAGTTACTCTGGAAGATCTGTTGCCAAGCCTGCCGCTGTGGTATCGGAAAATGGTGCTGGAGCACGACTGGGAGGCAGAGAATTATCTGCGGCAGATGGGAAAATACCGGGAAGTCTGGTTTGTCAGCTGTCAGAAACTGCTGGAGCAGCAGCAATTTACCGGACTGATGCAGAAAGTACTGAAGACTCTGGAAATGGTATACGGCAATCCGGTGGATATTGAATATACGGTAAATATGAACGAGAAAGGCGATTTTGTCATGAATCTGCTGCAGTGCCGGCCTCTGTATCTGGGACAGACGGGAGAGATGGTAGATCTGAAAAAGCTGCATCTGCAGGAGACTTTTCTGGATATCCTGGATTCCTCCATGGGTCCTTCGGGAAAACGGAAAATTGATGTGCTGGTGCAGATTGATCCGGTCCGGTATTACCAGTATCCCTATGCCCAGAAATATGAGGTGGCAGCGGCTGTGGGAAAGCTTAACCGGTATTACAGGGACAGCCATAAGAACCTGCTGCTGATGACGCCGGGGCGGATCGGCACTTCTTCTCCGGAGCTGGGGGTGCCGGTGACTTTTGGCGACATTTCCAATTTCTCCGCAATCTGCGAGGTATCCGAGCAGAAAGTGGGCTATATGCCAGAACTCAGCTATGGCAGCCACATGTTCCAGGATCTGGTGGAAGCAGAAATCTTCTACGGTGCAGTCTGGAACAATGAGAAGACCATCTGTTATCGGCCGGATCTGTTTGCAGACCAGCGGGACCTGTTTCTGGAAATCTGTCCGGAGCACGCCAGACTGCAGGGCATGGTCCAGGTCAGAGAGCCGGAGAATTTTTATTACTGGCTGGATGCGGTGTCCAACCGGGCGGTGGCCGGCATACCGCAGGAGGAGTGAAGGAAAAACTGGCAGATGGTCAGATGGGCATTGTTGTTGCTTTGCTGTTCGAAGAACAGCGACTTAAAGCAGTGGGGCAATAGGCGGGTCTGTTCGAAGGAGAGAGAGCAGTTCTGATGAATTTTTCAGCGCTGCTCTTTTCAAAGTTCCAGTATGCGGGAACAGAAGCGGAAGCCGGCATTCAAAAAGTAGATACGGAGGAATTTGCCGGGATTATGGTAAATTTCTCCGTATCCCAGTTGCCGGAGAGCAATTCCGTCAGATAATGGTTGTCAGCGGTCAGTATTCGGAGATCCAGCCGAAGCTGATCCGCTATTTTCTGTGATTCTGCTCTGGCGGGAGCCAGATCATAGCAGCGTGTATCCAGAAGCCCGATGTGCCGGTAATGCTTGAACATGGTCTGAAAGATCCGTTCTCCCCGTCTGGTTCCGTATTTCTCCATGACGTATTCATACTCTGTCCAGATATTTCGTTCTCCCTTCAGCCACCCCTCTGTGAGAAAATAAGTACTTCCCTGATCGGAAGCTTCCACCCGGTTCTCCATGGAGCCAAGGAGCAGGGAGATGCAGTCGTCCACATGGGGGATCACCAGCTGAAAATTCCCGGTATGCAGTCCAACCACCGAATTTCCGCAAAATCCCATGGCCATAAGGACAATGTCGCTGTGACACTGGTCCAGGGATTCCTGTAAGACTGCGTGGAGTTTTTCGGGAAAATTGTGAAGGCCGGATTCCAGCCAGAGGATGGGATAGGTGCAGGAGAGAGTTTCCATGGCAGCCTGCAATTCATTTTCCAGTGTTTTGCATGCGATAATCGTTGCGTTCATGATCGGCCTCTTTTCTGTTATGTATTTGGAACCGGCTGTGCAGCCGGAAGAATATTTGCAGCTTCAGTTCTATTCGCCTATAAGAGCATAAACTTGGCGAGATCTTTTCGATTTTCCACGTTCAGTTTCCGCATGGCTTCTGAAATGTGGGCTTTGACTGTATTTGCGGAGATGTTCAGATGTTCCGCGATTTCCTGGGGCGTCCAGTTGCGGGTTGCCAGCATGGCGATGGCAAACTCTGTAGTAGTCAGGTCATCCGCCACATCATGGCCGGTAATGGGATTATGAACCTGGCGCCATCCGGAAGAGAAGCGATAGGTGATGTCGATAATTCTTTTAAAATCTTCCGGCCATTTTGGTTTGATAACCGCCTCCGGCATGGCTCCCAAAAGTCCGTGATGCTCTCCGAAACCTTCAATGAGGTCATCAGGCTGTGCAATCTCCCAGGCTGTCAGAAGATGAGCCTCAGCCCGTTCCGGCTGCTTCATACTCATATAATTCATAACTGCTACCAGGTGCAGATAGATGGCAGGGATGGGGTAGTTGGCCGCGCCCATGGCAAGGGTGGCTTCCACGATGCCGGCGCTGTGAGAGTATTCCTGTTTCAGATAGAGATAGTGTGCCTGCACATACAGCGCAAAGGCACGCAGTCCCGGCGGCAGCAGAGAAAGAAAATTCTCAGCCTCCGGCATTTCTTCAGGAAGGGGCAGATGTAACAGCACTGTCCCGGTAAATGCCACAAAAGCCGCCGCTGCCCGGAAAAGGGGCACTTGCTCTCCGGCGTCTGCAAGAGAGACGTTCAATTCTCTTAGAGCAAACCTGACCCGCTGAATACGTTTCAATGAGAGGTTGGCATAGGCATAGATCAGGCAGGCAGACAACCGTGCCCCCATGTCAGGACAGGCAAGATAGGATTCGGCCTCTTTTGCTGCCGCTTCCGGCTGTCCGCTGAAATAGTGGTATTCTGCCATGGCAATGTCTCGCTGGGGGCCCGGGGACATAGCATCCACCGCTTCCAGACAATGGCCTGGGGCGAAGGACGTGTTCATCAGGGGCATGAGGTTTGTCTGATCCAGCAGTCTGACAGGCAACGCCTGTGCCGGTTCGTTTTTTCCCCGCTGCTGCATCCGGCGTGGGTCACCTGGCTTTTGTGCGTGGATGGGAATCGCCCAGGCCTTTCCGATTTTCTGTGCACCGGGAATGCGGCCTTCTTTGCAGTATTGATTGATTCTCCGTTCAGACACACCCCATTTTTCCGCTGCCTCCCGGAGAGAAAGATAATTTTTCATTCTGTCACCGCCTTTATCAATACGGATTCCTTTCGCTTTTATCAATTATTATATAGGAACTTCCGGAGAGTTTCAAGTTGCGGACAAACCCTCAAAGGTTATGACAGCAGCCGTGAAAAAAGATACAGGGAACAGATAGAATCCGACTGGCGGCTGCAGACGCCAGTTTTTTCAGGTTTTCTCATAGCTGCGGTAATGCGCTTCTTTGTTCTGCGAGAATCTTCATTTTTTTTGCACGGATGGCAGGATCTTATACAGAAAAAAACCCTGGATCTGAGAAAATTCCCCAAATCCAGAGCCTTTTTTCAAATCAATTCGTTGAGAACCGCATGGCAATACAAGAGCATGATAGAGTATGAATCTCCATGAACCTGTTTTATTGCACCGTCACCCTTACGATATTCGACCAGTCCCCGTAGATCCGTTTACTATTTCCCAGATCCCGGTAGGATTTCACACAGATATAGTAAGTGCCCGGCTCCAGCTGCGGTGTCATGGTGCGTACCGTGTAAGAGGTACGGATCCCCACCTGAAAATCATTTTTCGTAAAACCGTTCCGGCTGTCTGCGTAGCAGATGGAATACCTTCTGGCCCCTTCCGCTTCTCCGGCCAGCCGGACTTTTACGTAGCCGTTGGTTACAGTTGCGGACTGAATGACAGCGGATTCCGGCTTCGTGGTGCCCCGCTGGGTGGGAGATACTTCGCTGAACACATAATTTCCATCGGCGTCTGTCACCCAGGAGCGGATGGCGAAGAAATATTTGGTGCCGGGCTCCAGTCCGGTCTTCGTCCAGGTGGTGGTGTCTCCGTCCCAGATGATATTGCGGGTCACGGAAGTCTCATGCTCGGAACGGTACCAGATGGTATAGCCCTCGGCTTCCTCCACTGCATTCCAGGACAAAGTCACGGAGGAAGTGGTGCGGCCGGAGACCGTTAAGGCTGTGGCGGAAGGAACAGCTGGAACTGTGACGGTACAGGAAGCTGACAAAGAGCCGTCCGCTGTGGCTGCAGTAATGACCGCTGTACCCTTTCCGATGGCTGTGACCGTGGCCATGCCTGCTTCCCTGCTATCTGTACTGGCTGTTGAGCTGTCTCCAGCTTCTGCACTGCTGCTTTCTGCAGCCTCTGTGGAACTGCCCTCCACTGCGGCAACTTCCGGATCCGAGGAGGTCCAGAGAATCTCCTGGGTGGTGGCGTCCGCCGGGGTAAGAAAGGCTGTCAGGGTCCCCTGTCCGCCCACGGAAAGGCTGAAGGCGGTCTGATCCAGAGTAAGGCCAGTGGCGGGTACTGTGACTGTCACCGTACAGGAGACAGAGTAACTTCCCGCTCTGGCGGTGATGACGGCTGTTCCGCCGCCCACAGCGGTAACCTTGCCCGTGCGGTCCACGGCGGCCACGGTCTCATTGCTGGAGAACCAGGTCACCGTGGGATTGGTGGCGTAAGAAGGAGTTACTGTGGCATGAAGCGTGGCGGTATTCCCTTTCTCCAGGGACAGGGAGGCCTGATCCAGCGTAATGCCGGTGACCGGGTAATAGGGAGAGGATACCGTCACGGTACAGGAGGCGGATTTCCCGCTGCCATCTGCAGCTGTGACAGTAATGGTGGCAGTACCGGTGGCCAAAGCGGTAATGTTGGCCTTTCTGCTGTCAGCCGGATCGGGTGTGATGGCCACAATGCCGCCGGGGCTGCAGCTCCATGACACATTTTTACTGGTTGCATCATCCGGCTCCACTGCAGCGGTGAGAGTTGTTGCGTGTCCCGTTGTGAGAGACAGGTTTGTCCGGTCCAGTGTCACACTGGTTACCAGAGTCGAATCGATCGTGATGCTCAGCTGTCTGCTGTTGCTTCCGCCAGGATTTGTGGCTTTGACAGTAAAGGAGTAAGTACCTGCCTTTGTGGGCGTACCGGAAATGGTGTTTTCGTTCAGGTTCAGGCCGTCCGGTAGGCTGCCGTCCGTGATCTCCCAGCCGGTTGCTTCAGGATCAGATGCTAAGGCCGCATGGTAGACTGTATTCACGGTGCCAGTGTTAAGAGAAGCTGTGGTAATATGGGGAGGCGCATTCCCGCTGACTGTACCGGTCAGAGTGCCGGAGTTGTTCAGAGTGCCGTTGTTGATGGTTACGTTGTTGACATTGCCGCCGTTTCCATAGCCCATGCCGCCGCCGCCGTTTTTGCCTGAGCCGCCGATGGCAGTCACAGTGCCGCCGTGAATAGTCACGCTGCCGCCATTGCCGCCATCTCCGCCATTGCCGCCGATACCGGCGCCGATACCGGCGCTGCCAGATTTGCCGCCATCGGCAGTTACAATGCCGTCATAGATGGTCACAGTGCTGTTATCGCCGCCGATGCTGGCAGTACCGAAAAAGCTGCAGCTGCCGCTGGTGGCGTTTACAGTACCGTCATGGATGGTCACAATGCTGTTATCGCCGCCGATACCGGCGCCGCTGTACAGGCCACGTCTGCCGCCGTTTCTAGCGGTGGCGCTGCCGCCGGTGGCGTCCACATAGCCATTATAAATGGTTACCCGGCTGCCGCCAATGCCACTGCCTCCATCGTATTGATAGCTGTTGCCGCCGGTAGCGTTCACAGTGCCGCTGTAGATGAGCACCGTACCGCCGATTGTGTTGGATTCGCTTATGCCGCCGCCGGTGGCAGTGACAGTGCCGCCATTGATGGTCACGCTGTCGGCATTGCCGCCATCTCCGTCGGTTTCGCCGCCGCCGCCGCCGATGCCGGCATCTCCGCCAATGCCCACAGCTGCTCCGCCGCTGCCGGTGGCAGTGAGCTGGCCCGTGCCCCCGCTTTGGCCGTAGATGGTCAGGGAATTGGGGTCTTCCACCTGTATGCCGCCCTCAATCGTCAGTTCTGTGTTGTCCATGAGGATCAGATGAACGCTGCCGGTGACCGTGACACGGGTGGAAATGGTCACGCTGGTGTTGACCACGTACCAGGAGTTTCCGCTGCTGCCCCAGCTTGTGCTGGTTTCCGTTATCACTTCGGCCGATGCTGCGGTGCCCGTCTGTGATTCCAATATGTTGCTGTCCTCATGGAACGTGTAGTAGATGTAGGGGATTTGTTCCTGTTCTGTTTTCAGTGCCTGCAATTCGGATTCTGTCTCGCTGCTGTTCTGGAAACCGCTGTTTTGGAAACTGCTGTTCTGGAAACCGCAGATTTCGCAGTCAAAGGCGCAGGATGTCCCTTCCGCAGCAGGAGTGTAGCCGCAAGTCTCATCATGGCTGGGATGGTGTTCACATAAAGAATTTTGGGATGGCGGCGGGCCGCTGTCCGGTTCCTCCGCGGTAAAGGCTGCAAATGCCGTGGCAGGAAACAGCGTGACCAGCAGGCAAAGGCATAAAAGCATTGCGATCAGCTGTGCCATAAGAGCACTTTTCCTGCTGCTCCGCAGTAGTTTACGTTGTTTTCTCATCTTGTCTCCTCCTTGAATTTCCGGCTGTGGGCTGCTCCTTGGGGAGCGCTCTTTTATTTCTTAATGGGTTCTTACATATTCCCAGCAGAGAGCCGGGAAATTGATGGTAGTGGCGGCAGGAGCCGCAGTCAATGCTTGCCGGATCATCGTCCTTCATCTCGGCATGGGGGCAGGCGTCCTCGATGGTTAAAAGAATGGGTCGGCCGGCCGTGGTGTGGACAGGCTGTGCACAGTAGTCCTTATAGTCTTCTGCATATCGCTTTCTATGAGCATCCCAATATACGGGGACTTCGATCTCTTCTTCTTCAAACTCATATCGATTGACCTTTTTCATGCCATTCCCCTTTCTTTTTTCACAGTGGGAACAGAACGCCGCTGCGCCCAGGGTGGTCCCTGCAGCAAAGGCAGTCCGGGTTTGTCAGGCTCTTTTTTGAAGATTGCCATCTTTTCCTCCTCCTGTGAATTCACTGCGTGGATGATGGTAGATTTGGAAAGCTGCCTTCACTCTTACCTTTTCTTCCATTATACAGAAGAAAAAATAAAATTGGTATTACCCATTTGGACCCCCAAAATGGGTGACCCCAGAGAACTTTTTCGGGGACTCTTATTCTATCGGATAAGATGTTTTTATCAGCTTTTTCAATTTAAGAGGTTCTCTTTTTTATGATCATGGAAAAGTGGGATTCGACCGTAATTGCTGATAAGTTCAGGGTTTTTCGGGTTGTAGCAATGCCGGATTTCATTTTGCACCAGGGCAATATCGGCCGTTATCAGGGACAGCTTATTGGTTGCAGTCTAGTCTGCGGAAAGAGAAAAAACTCTACGAGATTCGGAAGAGAAAGGATGGATGAAGTCTGCTGAAAAGCGTTGACAAATTCAGGCGGGGTGTGTACTCTGAAGGGTAAGAATCTGTGAAAAGTGGAAAGCGTATATAGGCGGAAAAAGTTTTTATGGAATGCGGGGACAGCCTTTCGGACCTCTGAAAATCGACAAATAAAAATAAGAGGTGACAAAAAATGATTATCAGCGCCAGCAGGCGGACAGACATACCGGCATTTTATGCGGAATGGTTTTTTAACAGAATAAAGGAAGGATATGTACTGGTCCGAAATCCCATGAATTATCATCAGGTCAGCAAAATCTCTCTGTCTCCTGCTGTGGTGGATGGTATTGTTTTCTGGACGAAGAATCCGTTGCCTATGATGACCAGACTGGATGAACTGAGAGAATATCCATATTATTTTCAGTTCACTCTGACACCATATGGAAAGGAGATGGAGCCAGGGCTGCCATCTAAAAAAGCGGTTTTGATTCCCGTATTTCGGGAATTGTCCAGGAAACTCGGACCGGATCGGCTAGTCTGGCGGTATGATCCCATTCTTCTGAATCCGCGATATCCGGTGGAAAAGCATGTACAGTATTTTGAGAAGATGGCAAAAGTGCTGCAGGGTTATACGAAGAAGTGTGTAATCAGTTTCGTAGATATGTATAAAAATACTCTGAGAAATCAGATAACATTGGGTATCGAACCATTGCCATTCGAAGCTGTGCAGACGATTGCACGGGAGTTTTCGCGTACGGCTGAAAAATATGACCTGAAGCTCTGCACTTGCGGCGAAGAAGTGGATTTATCCGCATGGAGGATTTCTCATGGGGCCTGTATTGACAGGAACCTGCTGGAGCAGCTTATTCAGAATCCACTGGAGAGCAGAAAAGACCAGAACCAGAGAGAAGCGTGCGGCTGTATGGAAAGCATTGACATTGGGGCCTACAATACCTGCGGAAATTTCTGTGGGTATTGTTATGCCAATTACAATGCCGGCATGGTGACGGATAACCGCAGACGGCATCATCCGGATTCACCGTTTCTGGTGGGGGAGCTGGAGGCAGGAGACCGTCTGACGGAGCGAAAAATGAAATCATTGCGGGAGGCACAGCTGCGGTTGTTTTAATTGAGTATCTATCAAAAAAGATAAACATAAAATTTAGGATTCTGATAAGTTTGTTATTGACAAATTATGGATAAAAACACTATAATAAAATTGATTTGAAACGGGTTTCAAAAAATGAAATAAGGGCAATGATGGAAGGGAGAGTTCTATGACAAGTATACGGGACGTTGCCAAATTGGCAGGTGTTTCACCGGCTACTGTATCAAGAGTCATAAACGGAACGGCCAGAGTTGACGAAGCAAAAAGACAAAGAGTAGAAAGAGTTATTAAAGAAACGGGATTTCAGCCTAATGAGGTAGCTCGATCTCTGTTCAAAAAATCATCTAGGATCATTGGTATGGTAGTTCCCAATATTGAGAATCCTTTTATTAATGAAATGGCGAAAGCAGTAGAAGGAGAAGCATATAAAAAAGGATATCGGCTGACTTTATGTAATTCGGAAGAAAACAGTAAGAAAGAGCTGGAAAGTATGCAGATGCTGGAAAGAATGAACGCCGATGGAATTATCTTAATGACAAACAGTGATGGGCAGGAAGAAAAAACGGAAAGTATGCGGATTCCGATCGTTACAATTGACAGGCGTGACAGACAAGACCATGCGATTGCCTGTCTTCAGGCAGATCATTATATGGGAGGCCGGGTTGCCGCAGAACATCTGATTAAGTGTGGATGCAGAAAAATTGTAAATATGCGCGGCCTTCAAAAATATTCCAGTGCCAGAGAACGCTTTGCTGGTTATATGGATATTTGCCGGGAATATGAAATAGAACCGGTGTATGTGGAATGTGAATACAGTTTTGAAGACGGATTTGTTAAATCAGTGGAACTGATAGAAAAATACCCGGATATAGACGGTGTGGTAGCAGCAAATGATATGGTAGCTATCTCACTTTATAAAGTGCTGGTCAAAAAAGGATACCGGGTACCGGAAGATGTACAGATTATAGGATTTGACAATATCAATTTAAGCTGGTTGTTTACACCAGAGCTTACTACAGTTGCGCAGCCCATCAAGGAAATGGGAAGGACGGCTGCCCGGATTATTATTCATAATGTGGAGGGAAAAAAAGTAAAAAGGGAGAATATTTTTCCAATAAAACTGATAGAAAGGGAGACAACGATTCATAGATAATCAAAAAGGAGAATGATATGAAAATAGCGGTTGTAGGAAGCATTAACATGGATATGACGGTTACGGCAGACAGAATCCCGCTGAAAGGAGAAACACTGAAAGGAAAAGAACTGCAATATATTCCTGGAGGAAAAGGCGCGAATCAGGCAGTTGCTATGGCAAAGCTGGGTGCTCATGTGGAAATGTTCGGCTGTGTGGGCAATGACAGCGCCGGGGAAATACTGCTGCAGAATCTTCGCAGGGAAGGGATTGAAACTGCTCATATAAAGGTTGTTGAGGGAATCCCTACGGGTATAGCTATGATTACTGTGGGAGAAAATGACAATACTATTGTTGTAGTAGCAGGGGCCAATGATTGTGTGGATAAAGGCTATATAGACAGTGTAAAAGAAGAAATCCTGGAGTCAGAGATTGTTTTGCTTCAGCACGAAATTCCTTTGGAAACGGTGCGGTATGTGACAGAGCTTTGTTTTGAACATGGAGTAAAAGTTGTATTGAATCCGGCACCGGCGGCACCGGTGGCGAAGGAAACGTTGGATAAAGTATCTTATTTGACGCCGAATGAGCATGAGGCGGCGATTTTATTTGGAGATAAAAGCATTGAGGATATGCTTCGCCTCTATCCCGGAAAACTTTTGATTACGCAGGGCTCCAGAGGAGCGAGTATTTGTCTTGAGAGCGGAGATGTTGTGCGTATACCGGCCAGAAAGGCAAAAGTGATAGATACGACTGGGGCCGGTGACACCTTAAACGGAGCGTTTACTTTGCAGATCGCAATGCATAAGTCTGTAGAAGAGGCTCTTGCGTTTGCAAATGTAGCTGCCAGTTTGTCCACGGAAAAGTTTGGCGCGCAGGGTGGTATGCCAACCAGAGAAGAAGTAGAAAAAGAATTGATAGCAGGAAGAACAGAAACTGGATTCCAAGTATAAGCAATGCTTTAGGTTTTGTCGTCCAGGCAGTATGTTTGCTGAATAAGAAGAATAAAAGATAATCATCAAAAAGAGTATGTAAAATCTCGGAAAAGAAAAAGAGACTTTATATGCTCTTTTTGTTTGAGACAGTTTGGGGGGGCAGAAGTGTGGAATAGGCTGTTTTATAAAAATATAAAAGTTTTTCGCAATGATTTCAGAGAATAATTGTAGTTAATACACATATTTTTTACTCAAAAATAGGTAAAATATTATAAAATGCATAAAGATTTTGAAAAAATATTGACATTTATATACATATCTGATAATAATTAACTATAGCAAAGCGCAATCTGTAAAGTAACTGCATGAAGAGCTTTTTTATTTTTCTACTTTTAGAAACCGGTTTCAAAATTACAAAACAGAATTGACAGAAAAAGAGGAGGAAATTTATGAAGCAAAATTATGTACTGAACACGGAACTTATAAAAGCGATTGCAGGTTTGGGACATACACAGAATATTGTAATATGTGATGCGGGTTTGCCAATTCCGCCCCATGTAAAACTGATCGACTTATCCGTGACAAAGGGAATACCTAAAATGCTGGATGTCTTGAAAGCGGTTTCAAATGAAATGGTAATTGAATCTTTTGTAATAGCCTCAGAGTTGGAATTAGTGAATCCAAAACTTGTTGAGGAAATGCAGGAGATATTGAAGGATCTTCCGTATAAGACCGTTGAACACGAAGAACTGAAGCGGATGACGGAAGGATCCTATGCCATTGTTCGAACAGGAGAATGTTCTTCATATGCCAATATTTTATTGATTGGCGGCGTGAATTTTTAAAAACAGTAGTAGGAGGGATGAAATTGAAAGCAGCAGTATTTGAAAAAGTAGGTGTATTTGGAGTAAAGGAAGTACCTGTTCCGGAAATACGGAGACCGGACCAGATTTTGATTGAAGTAGAGGCCTGCAGTATCTGCGGAACAGATGTACATATAACAGGAAATCCGCCGGGATATATTGCAACGGAGGGTACCGTTCTTGGTCATGAATTTTGCGGTATCATTAAAGCAAAAGGTGAAAATGTGGACCAGTTGGAAGTTGGAGACCGGGTGGTGGTAAATCCTAATGATTATTGTGGTAAATGCGTTTATTGTCGGAAGAATCTTCCCAATCAGTGCCAGCATATTGAAGCATTGGGAATTGATTTTGACGGAGCTTTTGCAAAATACTGTGTGGTAACAGATAAAGTGGCTTATAAGATTTCCAAGGAAGTGGAGGCTGATGTGGCAGCCTGTGCAGAGCCCCTTGCATGTGCCATCAATGGATTGAACAAAGTAGATATTAAACCATCAGATTCCGCAGTTGTGATCGGAGCAGGGCCTATTGGTTTAATCATAGCCATGTTGCTGAAAAAATCAGGAATTGGTAAATTGTACATTCTGGAGACGGCACCTTATCGAATTGATTTTGCAAAAAATCTGCAGCTGGGCGAAGTAATCGATCCTATTAATGAAAACGCAGCAGAGAAGATTGGCAGGGAAACGGAAATAGGCGCAGATTTTGTATTTGATGTGACAGGATCACAGATTGCAACCAGTATTGATTTGGTAAGAAAAGACGGAACCATTGTATTATTCGGGGTAAACAAACAGGCCAGAAAGGAAATTGCACAGTGTGAAATAACTACAAAGGAAGTGCAGGTTTTGGGTACCTGGCTGGCGAATGCTACATTCCCGCAGGCTGTTAAGATTCTGGAAGAAAAAATGATAGATATGAAAGCCCTGATTACCGATGTATATCCATTGGATGAAATTACGGAGGGAATGGAAAAGCTGAGGAAAGGACAGGCAGTTAAAGTGATTATCAGGCCTTGAGAAGAAAGGAGCGTATATGGGAAAAACAATTAAAGTTGGAGTAATCGGATGCGGACAGATTGCACAGATCGAACACCTTCCTTATCTCCAGGAATCTGAGAACTTTGAAATTTATTCGCTCTGTGATCTGTCAGGAGAAGTGGTAAAAAAGCTGGGGAATATTTATGGAGTTCCATGTGAAAGGCAATATACAAATATGGACGAAATGCTGGCTGACCAGGATATAGATGCGGTTGTCATATGTACCAAAGACCATTATGAACCCGGGATAAAAGCGGCCAGAGCAGGAAAACATATGCTGATTGAAAAACCTCTTGCATATAACCTCTGGCAGGCGGAAGAAATCATCAGGGAAGCAGAAAAAAATCAAGTTGTTCTGATGGTTGGGTATATGAAACGTTATGATCCAGGATATGAGTATTTTAAAAAGACAGTGGAGAATCTGAAAGATATCAGCCTGGTACGTGTTCATGATTTTGGAGGCTCTTTTGATTTTACAAATTCCATTTATCAGATTTACCGTGGCAGCGATATACCTGGAGAAGTCATCAGCAAAGGTCAAAATGATATTCAACAGGCCATAGCACGGCAGATGGGTGAGAAAAGAAAGCACTTAGGTGAAGCATATAGTCTGATGTTGGGATTATCTACTCATGATACGATCCTGATGCGTCATGCATTTGGAAAACCAGAAGTTTTATTTGCTGATGTGTATCAGAATACGTTTATTACATCTGTGTTGGATTATGGAACATTTCGCTGTGTATTTGAATCCGGTCTGGTGATGAACCGCCGTTCCTGGGATGAAAGCCTGTGGGTATATGCACCTGAAAAAAATGTTTCTCTGCATTTTCCTTGGCCATATTTGAAAAATTATCCTACTGTGGTAAAGATCAATGAAAATGAAGATTCTACAATGGTAAATATGGATAAAACAGTGGTTAATAATTATGAAGAATCATATCGAAATGAGTGGAAGCATTTTTATGACTGTATTTGCGGGAAAAAAGTTCCATTAACCTGTGGAGAAGACGCAAGAAACGATATTCAGCTGGCATATGATATGATGCTGAAAGTGAAAATATAAGGAGAAAACATGGCACAGTTATCTTCAACCCAGGCTCTGGTGCTGCTGCTGTTTACGACAATTATCTGGGGAAGCTGGTATCAGTGCATCAAACGGCTGAATGGGTGGCCGGTGGCGGCATTTATGCTCTGGATGTATACATTTTCCATGATCCTGGTTTGGGGGATCATCTGGATTATCAGTCCGTATTTTATCCAGGAACCTATATGGAATATCATACGGGAACATCCGAAAAGCTGCCTGTTTGCATTGTGCAGCGGCATGTTTTTCTGCGCAGGCGTACAGATCAATATGGTGGTGATCAAGAATGTGGGATTGATTTTATCCACATCGATCAGTGCCACCTGCAGTGTGCTGGTGGGGACATTTACGTCCTGTCTGTTTGGAGGAATTCGAGAGGGACAGTCGGTTTTGAAAATTGCCGTTGCCTCAATGATTTTGATCGCGGCGGCTATTATCTGCCAGTTTGCGTCGAAAATGCGGGATACAGATAACGGAAAAAATGAAAAGGATGAAGCTTACCGGAAAGAGCTGAAAATCAGGATGAAAAATACATTATTTTTGCTGTTTGGAGCTGTTTTTCTAAATCCGGCCTATTCCATTGCACAGTCGGTAACGGTTCAGACAGATCTGAAACCTGATGGAATTCCGGCATTACTGTGTGTAGGTCTTTTATCTATTGGTTCTTGTTTGGGAACATGGATTATTTCAGGAATTCAGCTGACCAGGAATCGGCAGTGGGGGGAATGCTTTTCCTGGAAGAACAGAACGGGGATTCTGATGAGTCTGTTTTCTGCATTTTGTCATTATGGAGGAAATATAGGATATTGTATTTCTGCTCCGGTGCTGAGTTATGCGGTAGCATGGCCTATGGGGACATCTTTTAATCTTTGGCAATATGTTTATGGAATTTTGTATGGAGAATTCAACAAAACAAACTGGAAAACAAAAGCAACGTTAGCTGCAGGAATCATCTGTTTTATTGCAGGCGTGCTGATTCTCAGCTGAAGAGTTAGGAGGGTATTTATGAAAAGGAGAAAGGTATTATGTTTTGGGGTAGCGGCAATACTGGCAGTTGGTCTTCTGGCAGGATGCGGGGGAAGCAATGCGGAAGATACTGCTGATGCAGGAGCGGCAGAATCGGATGGGGAAAGGGTTTTACGTCTTGGAGGACATACAAGAATGTATCCGGGAGAGGATGAAGCCTGGGAAGCTGTTGCAGCGCAGTTTGAAAAAGAAAATCCGGGAGTTCGGGTAGAAATCAACTGGCAGGGATCTTTTGATGATGTGGCAGAAAATATTCAGGCTGCGAAATTAGCTGGAGAAACCATTGATCTATATTCTTGTGGCGCGCGGGTGATCCAGAATTCTCTGGCCCCTGCCGGAATCTGTATGGATATGACCGAACTGATTGTGCCATATGAAGAACGCTTTGTAGACGGCATGCTGGAAAGCGCTACCGTAGGAAATAAAATCTGGTCTATTCCCATTGGGAGTTCAGGAACTTGCTCATTTTATTATAATAAAACAATGTTTGATGAATTGGGACTGGAAGAGCCTACGTCTTTTGAAGAACTGGTGGAAGTATGTACAGTAATTAAGGAACAGAAGAATATTACACCAATTTTGCAGCAGGGAAGTCTGTCAGGATACTGGCCGATGTGGTTTATGGAGACTTATGCCCAGACTTCTGGAAATCAGTCGGTAGAAAATGTACAGGCGTTTCTGTCCGGGGAACGAACCTTTGATACTGAAGAAGAAATTGAGGCGTTCAATCTGATAAAAAGATTTTTCGATGAAGGTCTGATTGACAGTGACAGCCTGAATACAGATGCCGATGGAATGCGAGCTGCTTTTTCACAGGAAAAATCGGCGATTTTCTTCGGCGGCACATGGGAATATACCAATGTGGAAGAAGTGGTGGGAGACAGCTTTGAAATTGGTGTTTTTGAATTTCCGGTTATGGTAGAAGGCGTGGAAGCGCAGCATGGAGGCGGATGTGGAACCAGTCTGTTTATTCCCACTTTCTGCGATAAAGATAATTTTGATCTGATTATGAAGTTTGTGGAAGTGGTTACAAGACCGGAATTTGCCGGACCGATCATTGAAGCAGCCGGGCCGATCATTCCCAGTATTCAGGGGGTAGAAGCAGCAGGGACTACAGAAGGCATGACTAATTTTATTAGGGATATTAATGAGAATCATGCAAAACATATTGTCACTTATCTCGACTGGATCTGGCCATCTGAGATCAATGATATAGTTGCTCAGGCAATTCCGGCCGTCGGAACTGGAAATATTACATCAGAAGAAGCGGTTGCGCAAATCCAAAGTACCTATGACCGGTTGGTGACTGAAGGATATCAGTATGACTGGTGGAGTTCATGGACGGATGAACAGTGGGCGGAAGTGACACCAGCTACGATACCGGAAAGCTATGCAGATCAGTAAATCCTGTGCATGCAAGATGCCTGGGAATGGTGGAGGCGTTTATGACAAAAGAAAAACAAAAAAGAGGAAAAATACTGAATACAATTTTTCCATATTGCATGACAGCTCCGGCAATAATCCTGTTTATTTTATTTGTGATCGCGCCATTTCTTTATGGTTTATATACCAGTTTTTTCAGATGGGATGGATTGTCAGAAATGCAGTATATTGGAACGCAGAATTATTCCTATGTACTGAATGATGGTAATTATTGGAGCGCTCTGGGAAACACCTTTAAATATGCCATAGTGATCACAATTTTCAAAAACGGGCTTGGTTTAGGTTTGGCTATGCTGCTGGTAAAACAGGTTCGTGGGAAAGGTCTTTTCCGTACTGCTCTTTACATGCCGGTTACATTTTCTTATGTGGTGATTGGTGTTCTGTGGACTTGGATCTATAATCCTACATTTGGTATATTAAACGGCTTTTTGTCAAAAGTTGGACTTGGCGGTCTGATACAGGGGTGGCTGAGTGATCCCAATATTGCTTTATATTCGGTGGCATGGGTAGATATCTGGAAATGGATCGGCTTTCATATGGTGCTGTACCTGGCAGGTCTGCAGGCAGTGCCAAATGAATTGTATGAAGCTGCAGATATTGACGGCGCCGGACCACTTCAGAAATTCTGGTCAGTTACGCTGCCTCAGATTAATGGAATCCTTGTAGTTAATGTTCTGTTGGCAATTACCGGAGCATTCGTAAACAATTACAATCTGGTTAATGTTATGACAGCAGGCGGACCATTCGGATCCACGGAAGTGGCATTGACCTATGCGGTAAAAACGGCTTTTGATTATCGGAATGTAGGAAAAGCAAATGCCATGTCTATGATATTGTTCGCTATCATATTTGTCATAGGATTTTTACAGTTTAAGGTTATGACAAAAGAAGAGAACTATGAATAGGGAGGAGGATAAGGATGAGAAAAAAGAAATTTTCCATGGGATCTGCAGTTCGCTGGGTCATCCTTTTGTTCTTCCTGGTGATAACAGTTTATCCGGTGATCTGGATGATATTCGGTTCATTGAAGACAACGTCAGATTTCTATACCAATATTTGGGGAATTCCAGAGACATTCCAGATTTCCAATTATATAGAAGCCTGGGGGCGTGGTGGCTTAGGACAGAAATATATTAATAGTATTTTTGTGACAGGGTTGTTTCTTCTTATTATTATTCCGGTCAACTGTTGCGCGGCATATGTTTTGGCAAGAGTACGGTTCCAGGGCCGTAAACTGATATACATGTTCCTGTTGGTGGGAATGATGATTCCCGGAGGAATTCTTGGAATGCCTACTTATTCGGTGGCATTAAAACTGGGACTGGTGAATTCAACATGGGGGATTGCGTTTGTCTATGCGGGACAGGCAATTAGTTTCGGTGTATTCTTAATGCGTTCTTTCTATATTTCTCTGCCAAAGAGTTTGGAAGATGCAGCAATGATCGATGGATGTAACCGCTTTCAAAGCTTTGTAAAAGTAGTGTTGCCATTGACAAAGCCCGGAATTATGATTCAGGTGGTCTTCAGCGGATTGAATACATGGAATGAATATTTTCTGGCCAGTATCATGCTGCGTAGCGATGAGGTAAAGACATTGCCCTTAGGTATTATGACATTCGTAGGAGAATACAGCACAGATTTCCCACAGATGTTTGCTGCGTTAACGGCGGCTACCATGCCTTTAATCATTATCTATCTGTTTGCGCAGAAACAGTTTATTGCAGGTCTTACCGCAGGGGCAACAAAGGGATAATATGCGGTTTTGATTCTTTATAAATGGAGTTAATGCAGTAAATAAAAGTGTTTAGTAAGTACATAAAAAAGGAGA
This sequence comes from uncultured Blautia sp., assembly GCA_900542045.1. Lineage (GTDB taxonomy): Bacteria > Bacillota > Clostridia > Lachnospirales > Lachnospiraceae > Blautia_A > Blautia_A gallistercoris. The sequence goes on along the minus strand of UQMI01000021.1, from coordinate 13,561 downwards.
GAGATATATGGAATTAGGCTATACTGTATGGACTTGGTTGAGTGATGAGCACAGAGACTGGTGCAGGGTGGAGGATCCAAAGGCAGCGTTTGAGCAGGCCTGCAGGGAGGTGTCTCATCTTGGCTATAAGACCATTGAAAATTTCAACTGGTTTGCAGATTTTTATGAGGATAATCCACAGGAAGTGCTGGATATCATGAATCGTTATGGATTGAAATTTGTGAATATTTATCATTATCTGACACCGGATTTTGAAGCGGATGTAGAAAATGGAAAGCGCTATGCCAAATTTGGAAAAGCGGTAGGGGCTAAATATATGAACTTACAGATGCAGACCTGGAAAGATAAGCCTTATAATCGTCCACTAAATAAAGAGAAAGTGGAAGATTATGCACGAAAGGCCAATATTATAGGGCAGATTGCAAAAGACCAGGGGCTCACAGTATGCGTACATCCACATGCTAATACACCAGTGTTCACTATGGATCAGATTGATTATTTTCTTGAAAATACAGATCCGAAGCTGGTCAGCCTTTGTATTGATACGGCTCATATCGCTTTATCTGGCGGAGATCCCGTGGAAGCGTTTAATAAATATATTGACCGTATAGCTTATGTACATTTGAAAGACATCGATCCGGATGTTACATTAAATCCAGAATGGCCCATGAAACGTTTCAGAGCTCTCGGGCAGGGTAATATTGACTTTAAAGGTGTGTTCAATGTACTCAAAGAACATAATTTTGATGGAGTGGTTTGTGTGGAACTGGATTATCAGAAAGTATGCCATTATGAGTCTGCTCAGTATAGCCGGAATTATTTGAAAGATGTAATTGGAATCTGATGGAAGGGAAAGGTGAAAAGAAAATGAAGATTGCTTATACCGTATGGACCTGGATGAAATCACAATTTGGAGCTACAGAAAGTACAGAAGAAGCACGGGGATTATTTGAGCAGGGAGTTCGTGAAGTGGCAGATTTGGGATATCCGTGTGTGGAGAATTTCAATTTTGTATCAACGTTATTTAAAGATTATCCGGAAGAATTTGAACGGATCATGGAAGAAAATCATGTTGAGTTTGTAAATATTTATCATGCACTTTCAGATGATTACGAGGCGGATTATAAAATGGCGGTTCAGTGCTGTAAATTCCTGAAGGAACATAAGGCTTCCCTGATGAATCTAGAGGGACCCAGAAGAAACGGGGCAGAAGCTACAGAAGAAAAGATGGCTGTTATCTGCCAGCACATCAATGAAATTGCGGAGATGGCCAGGGAGTATGGCGTAACGGTGTGCGTACATCCTCACTATGGAACTTATTTTGAAACAGCAGAGCAAATTGCGTTTCTGGATGCCCATACAAATCCGGAACTGGTCAAATACTGCATTGACACCTGTCATTGTGTGCTGGGAAAAATGGATCCAGTGGAGGTATTCAGAAAATATGCGGGCAGACTGGGATATGTGCATTTTAAAGATATCAGTTCAGATGAAAACGAGCATCCGGAATTCCCTATCAAAAGATGTAGAGCATTGGGTGAAGGAATTGTGGATTTCCGGGGAGTAATGGAGGTTTTAAAAGAGGCAGGATATGACGGGATTATCTGCGTAGAGGTGGACTGGCCTAGACTGTGCAATTACGAAACGGCTATGGTTTCCAAAAAATATCTGCATAATGTATTGAAGTTGGGTTAAAATCATATCGTTTGCTTTTTTGCGGCGGAGACATGTATATTTATATATTGATACCGGATATCAATAAAATGCAGCATGTCTCTGCCGCAATTTTATGGCCTATTTCAACCGGACTGTTCGGCGATAAACATAGTAAGCGACTGCCGCAGTAGCAGCTTCGGAGACCCAGAACGCATTCCAGACTCCGAAAGGCCCGAAAAGACGGCTCAGAATAAATGCCGCCGGAATAATAACAATGATATTGCGGCACAGTGCAATGATCAGGGATGGAACACCCTTGCCCAATCCTTCCAGTGCACCGGAGGATGTGACGGAGATTGCTGATACCAGGAAACCGGCACTGATAATCCGAAGAGCTGTTTCTCCAGCCTGGATGGTTTCTGGTGTGTGAGTAAACAGTTTCATCAGCGGTCCCGGAACGGCAAGGCAGATCACAGTGCCGATGATCATAATGGCTCCGCTCAGACAGAGGACAAGGTTATAAATCTGACTGACTCTTTTGTGTTCTCCGGCACCGTAATTGTAGCCCATCAGAGGGCGCATTCCCTGTACGATACCATTGGCGGGGAGGTAGAGGAAGGTCTGCAGCTTATAATAAATTCCCAGAACCAGAATATAGACCTCTGAGTAGGCAGATAAAATGGCATTGAGGGATGAGATCAGGACCGAAGGAAGTGCCAGACTCAGTACGGCGGGTATGCCGATGGAATACAGTTTCAGAATCATCTTTCTGTCCGGGTGCAAATATTTCCTTCTGATTTTTACCCGTAAGGGCTGCAAAAAATAGATGATCAGATAGATGACCAGTGTCAGAGCCTGTCCGATTCCGGTGGCCAGCGCAGCACCCTCAATTCCCATTTCCGGAAAAGGTCCCAGACCGAAGATCAGCACAGGATCCAGAATAATGTTGGCAACGCAGCCGGCCGTCAGTCCGAGCATGGTAACATTCATCTTTCCCACAGCCTGAAAAATCTTTTCGAAAACCAGGCCAAGGACAATAAATAAAGTAAATGAAAATGCAATGTTTGCATAACGGATTCCCAGATCAATGACTGTTTCGGAAGAAGTAAACATTCGCAGAAAAGAGGGGATCAGAGCAATACCTCCAATGGTCAGGATCACACTGTGGATGACGGCCAGTACCAGGCTTTGCGTGGCCGCAGTATCAGCATTGGAGAACTTTTCAGCCCCCAGATAAAAGGCTATCACGGAATTGATTCCCACGCCGAAACCAATACTGACTGCGTTAATAAAATTCTGGACTGGATATACAAGAGACAAAGCAGTCATGGCGTCTTCACTGATCTGAGCTACAAAAAAACTGTCCACAATATTATAAAGAGAATTTACCAGCATGGACAGCACCATGGGAAGAGCCATAGACAGAAGCAGGGGCAGAACCGGTTTTTCTTTCATAAATGTTTCGTTCATAGTGTCTCCTTTAAATACGCTAGTTTGGAAAGAAGGGAAAGAACCTCAGGCTGTCGTGTACGCTTACCACATTTGTGATTTTGGCACGGAATATTTTTGTAAAATCAGGCAAAGACAGGAAGCAGTGTTCCTTCTTTCTGTTGTACAAAAAAAGCCACACAACTACCAATACGATAATTGTGTGGCGAAAAGACGAGCAACTCCGGAAAAATCCACTCAAAATTTTCCAAAGCATATTATAGAGGCTGAAACCTGGTTTTGTCAATCGCTATTATAAAAAAGTTAGTTTTTATTCAAAGGGAAAATGAATCTGTGTCAGGCCCAGCTCATTTCGAAGCTGAATAAATTCTTTCTGAACTGCTTCAGTGACAGGAACCCCTTTGTCTTTGCGGTACATCCATGCTTCGTATTCTTTTTCACCTGCAGTATAGATGCGGGTTTCGCCCGGTGCTTTTTGGGAAGCGCGGAGAGATCTGAGAATATCGCCGCAGGTTTTCTTGAAAACTTCTGCTCCCAGAAATGCTTCTGTATCAATAACAATAAAGAAGTGCCCGAGGTGATAAGGGCGGATATTCCCGTCTTTATCTTTGCCGTCCAGCGCCTGGAGAAACATACCGGACTGAAGGGCTGCAGACAGGATTTCCACAACGGTGGCGTATCCATATCCTTTGTATCCGGCAAAAAGTTCGCCCAGACCGCCAAGAGGCGCCAGCGCAGCTTTCTGACTGCGTATGTCTTTCAGGATCTGGACGCTGTCCGTCAGTTCTGCTCCATCCCGGCCAATAACCATGCCGGCCGGTACATCATGACCGATGCGGGCATAATATTCGATCTTACCGTTCTGGATGATGGAAGTCGCACAGTCCAGCATAAAAGGAAACGGTTCGTCCGTGGGAAAGCCAAAGGTCAATGGATTGGTCCCCAGCATATTTTCCACGCCAAAAGTAGGGGCAATGGAAGGACGGGCGTTGGTACCGGTGATGCCGATCATGTTTTCTCTGGTAGCCATGGACGCCCAGTATCCGGCAATGCCATAGTGGGAGGAATTGCGGACAGCTGCCATTCCCATACCGTACTGGCGGGCCTTTTCAATACACATCTCCATGGCTTTCTTACTTACCACCATTCCCATGCCGTCGTTGGCATCCAGTACCGCTGTGGTTGGAGTTTCTTTCAGAATATCGATTTTGGTGACCGGATTAAGGATGCCGGCCCGGATCCGGTCAATGTAGATAGGTTTAAACCGGTTGCAGCCATGACTTTCAATGCCTCGCCGGTCGCTTTCCAGCAGCACATCGGAACAGAGACGCGCATCTTCTTCAGGTACTCCCAGTTTGATGAATACAGAGGTCATAAAATTATCCAGAATATTCCATGGTACGTAGGGCCTTCTATCTTTTTCCATTTCGCTTCCTCCTTGATATGTCGCAGACAATGGATTTCCAGGCTGCCTGATGCCGGCCGGGGCAAATGGAAATCCTGTGCCGGGACTTTGTGAAAATGAGAGTTTGCCGTTTTTTTCCAGATGGTGATAATAAAAAAGCGATGTAAACAGACTCCCGCCGGAATCGTACATCGCATCTCTAACGCTCACGCTCATTTGTATTAATTTAATTTTAATATAGCATCAAAAATTTTTTCTGTCAAGAAAAGAATTAAGTGGGGATAATTGTGAAAAACTACGAAAAAAGATTTAAAATTTGAGACAAATAAAGCGAAATGCCCCTATATTTTCCTGCTGATGTTGAAAAAATATATTAAATATGCTAAAATTTTGAAAACTAAAATATGAAGATGGAGAGTATAGAAAGAGCAGCCGGTGTGTTTGTTTCTATACTCTTTTTTCATCAAGGATATTGTCGGTCGCTCTATGATGTAACACCGCTTTAGGCAGTAATATCTGTCAGCGGGAAAGGTCGGAGGAGCAGACCGTCAGCATGACTGTGCCGTTACAGGCTCATGACTTTAGGACGTGGATTGTTGATGGAATAAAAATGGAAAGGAAGAATTATGAAGACAGAGTTTTATGAATTAGTTGAAGAGAATCCAGTGATCGCTGCCATAAAGGATGAAAAAGGACTGGAGGTCTGCTGTCAGTGCCAGAATATCCGTTTGGTTTTTATTCTGTATGGAACGGTATGCGATATTGATCATATCGTAGCGAGGGTAAAAGAAGCGGGAAAAACCGCAGTTGTACATATTGATCTGATCGAGGGATTGAGCGGAAAAGAAGTAGCAGTGGATTTTATACGGTCCCGCACGAAAGCAGACGGGATCATTTCCACCAAACCGGCGTTGATCAAACAGGCGAAGAAAAAAGGACTGTATACGATCCTGCGGGCTTTTATCCTGGATTCCATGTCACTCCGGAATGTGGCAAAGCAAATTGCCGCGGCGGAACCGGATATGCTGGAGATGCTGCCTGGACTGATGCCGAAAATTATTCGAAATGTGGAGCATATGTCTAAAGTACCGGTAATTGCCGGCGGGCTGATCTCAGATAAAGAGGATATCATGTCAGCCCTGTCTGCAGGAGCGATTTCCGTGTCTTCCACTAATCCGGAAGTATGGGAGATGTAACAACAGAAAGGTCCGTTTATTCCGGCAATGGATAATTGACATGGGATATATTATAGGATAGAATAAACGAAAAGAGAACGTTTGTTCTGAAATGCGGCGGCATGGATCCGCAGTGAGTTCAAGGGGGCCGGTAGTTCAAAAAACTTTCTCAGATACAGTAGAAGATGCGGGCTTTCATACAGAATCAGAACCGCATGATTAAAAAGGAGTAAGAATCAATCATGGACCATTTTGAATTAATATCCGAATACAAACCTACCGGAGACCAGCCCCAGGCTATCGAGCAGCTGGTCAGGGGATTTAAGGAGGGCAACCAGTTTGAGACCCTTCTGGGTGTTACAGGCTCTGGAAAAACATTTACGATGGCGAATGTTATCCAGCAGCTGAACAAACCGACGCTGGTGCTGGCTCACAACAAGACTCTGGCGGCACAGCTCTACGGTGAGTTTAAGGAGTTTTTTCCGAATAACGCAGTGGAATATTTTGTCTCCTATTACGACTATTATCAGCCGGAGGCTTATGTTCCTTCCACAGACACGTATATTGCGAAAGATTCTGCGATTAATGAAGAAATCGACAAGCTCCGTCTCTCTGCCACAGCATCTCTGGCAGAGAGAAAAGATGTGATCGTAATTTCCAGTGTTTCCTGTATTTATGGACTGGGAAGCCCCAAGGATTACATGGAGATGATGATCTCGCTGCGGCCGGGAATGGAAAAGGACCGGGATGAGGTGATAAGGCAGCTGATCGACATCCAGTATGACAGAAATGATATGGACTTCAAGAGGGGAACTTTCCGGGTGCGGGGCGATGTATTGGAAATCTTTCCGGCTACAGAGTCTGAATCAGCCATTCGTGTGGAATTTTTTGGAGATGAGATTGACCGGATTGTGGAAATCGATACGCTGACGGGGGAAATTTTGTGCGAGAGAACCCATGTGGGAATTTTTCCGGCTTCCCATTACGTGGTTCCCATGGAACAGATCCTGCGGGCGGCGGATGCCATTGAAGAAGAGCTGAAGGAACGGGTGGAGTATTTTAAGAGTGAGGACAAACTGCTGGAAGCACAGCGAATCGCGGAACGGACAAATTTTGACGTTGAAATGATGAAGGAGACGGGATTCTGCTCTGGTATTGAGAATTATTCCCGGCATTTGTCAGGACTGCAGCCGGGCCAGCCGCCGTATACCCTGCTGGACTTCTTTGGGGACGATTTCCTGATGATTATTGACGAGTCTCACAAGACCGTACCGCAGGTGGGAGGTATGTACGCAGGGGACCAGTCCAGAAAACAGACATTGGTGGATTATGGATTCCGGCTGCCTTCTGCCAAGGATAACCGGCCCTTGAGTTTTCAGGAATTTGAAGAGCGCATCGATCAGGTGATGTTCGTGTCGGCTACGCCGGGGCCCTATGAGGAAGAGCACGAAATGCTCCGGGCGGAGCAGATCATCCGGCCCACGGGACTTCTGGATCCCAAAGTGGAAGTGCGGCCTGTAGAAGGTCAGATTGATGATCTGGTCAGCGAAGTGAATAAAGAAGTAGCAAAGAAAAACAAGATCCTGATCACTACCCTGACCAAGCGGATGGCAGAAGATCTGACGGATTATATGCGGGAGCTTGGAATCCGGGTGAAATATCTCCATTCGGATATTGATACTCTGGAACGGACGGAAATTATCCGGGATATGCGCCTGGATGTATTTGATGTGCTGGTGGGGATTAACCTGCTCAGGGAAGGTCTGGATATTCCGGAGATTACTCTGGTGGCGATTCTGGATGCGGACAAAGAGGGCTTCCTTCGTTCGGAGACCTCGCTGATCCAGACGATCGGGCGTGCCGCGCGAAATTCGGAGGGACATGTAATCATGTATGCGGACACGATCACGGATTCCATGCGGATGGCCATTGATGAGACGGAGCGGCGCCGGAGGATCCAGGAGGAATACAATAAAGAGCATGGCATTACGCCTACTACGATCAGGAAAGCGGTTCGGGATCTGATCAGCATTTCCAGGGAAGTGGCCAGAACAGAAGTGACGTTGGAAAAGGATCCGGAATCCATGGACAGGAAAGAAATGGAAAAATTGATCGGAAAGATAGAAAAACAGATGCGTGGAGCTGCGGCAGAGCTGAATTTCGAACTGGCGGCAGAGCTGCGTGACAAGATGGTGGAACTGAAGAAAAATCTGGCAGATCTGGAACAATAACAGGAGAAGAGCATGCTCAATTTTTATAATCTGAAGGCAGAAGAATTTACAGAGCTTTCCAGGGATATACTGGAGAAGATTACCGGATCTTCCCTGCTGGTCAGTGACTCGGCGGGGGACAGAGGGGCGGATATCCGTGATTCCTGGGAAGCGCCCCAAATCGTGGCCCAGGTCAAGCATTATCTGCAAAGTACAGTCACGCAGCTTATGGCGAGTCTGAAAACAGAAGCGGAAAAGATCCGAGGCTGGTATCATGGGGAGTATTATCTGTTTCTATCAAAAGATCTGACAGAGGCAAAGATACGGAAAATTACGGAATTGTTCGCGCCGGAGATCACACTGGAGGAGTCCCATATTTTTACGCTTTCCAGAATAGACAGTCTGCTGCATCTGCCGGAATACAGAACAGTTCTGCAAAAATACCCCGGCCTGTGGGACTTTTCGTGCCAGGTACTGGGAGAAGTAGTTTATAAAAGTGTACTTTTTGATTCGGAAGAGCTGGCAGCCTCAGCGGAAGCTTTTGAAGAATTTGTGCCAACGGAGGGATACCGGCAGTGTCTGGAGGCATTGGAGGAATGTGGAGCAGTCCTGATCGAAGGAAGTCCCGGTTCCGGAAAAAACGGCGGTTTCGCAAATGCTGGTGCAGGATTTGCGAAGGGACGGGTATCGTGTGCTGTACAGCAGCGACGGCAGTGTGGAAAAGTTAAAGGGAGCTGCCGGGGCGGACGAGATACCGGAGCTGTTCTTTCTGGATGATTTTCTGGGCCAGATTATTTATTCCATGGAGCCGGTCAGAATCAGAGAACTGAAAACACTGATTTCTTATATAAGACGCCACAAAAAGAAACGCCTGATCCTGAATTCGCGGATCACAATCTATCAGGAGGCGCTGCAGAAGGACAGGGAATTTGCGCAGATGATGGAGAAAATTCCCAGGGTTTGCCTGGATGGATTGACGGATTATGAAAAGGCGCGGATCTTCTGTAATTACCTGCGGAAATACGAAGGGCAGCACAGAGATCTTCTGAAATACATCTGCGGGAACGGGAATTATTGGACTTTTATCCGTCATAGAAATTTTAATCCGCGGCTGATCCAGACAGCATTGTTTCTGAACCGCTGCCTGGTGAGGGAGCCGGAAGAATTTTGTCGGCAGATTGTGAAAATGCTGGAGCATCCTGATGAAATCTGGGAAGATGAATTTGAGAACAGACTCTATCGGGAGGACCGGGAGTTCCTGCTTGCTTTGTATTCGTTAAGCAATACGCAGGTGGAATATGAGCTTGCGGAGGAGTGCTTCTATTCCAGAATTCGCATAATTTCCGGAATGGATCTGTCAAGGATCCGAATGGACAAAGTTCTGCGGCGGCTGAAGCGCTCTCTGGTGGTGGAGATTGCGAAAGCGAAACGATATTTGCAGGCGGCCAATCCCTCTGTCAATGATTTTCTGTGGGATTATGTGAAGAACAGCCCTCATGAACAGGAATTTATTCTGGAGGCGGCCTGTTATCTGGACCAGATCGTAAAGGTTGTGGGAGAAGGAGCAGGAAAAAAGAATCGGAAGCTGAAGAATCTTCTGGAGCAGATGTTCCGTGATGGCACGATTTTAAATTACCGTTTCCTGGATCCGGGACTGCATTCGAATCTTTACCTGTGGCATTGTGTGGTACGGGAGCAGAGACAGGAAGAACGTTACCGGGAAGAAGTGATCAGGGCTCTGAAGAGCGGATATATTTCCCGATATGGAATCTATGAGATAAGAAGTTCCTGTGAATATCTTCTGCCTCTTTTTTCGGAACCGCTGTGTACATTTTATCAGATAGATTCCCTTCTGGCAGAACCTTCTTTTATGGAAGCATTGATCCATCAGACAACGCGTGACTGCAAAGAAGCGGGACCTGTGCTGCAGGCCATGTGGGAGCGGCTGAGAGGCAGCAATGCAGGTGATAAGGTGCTGGCAGAGTTCCTGAATAAGGCAAGAGATGCCTGGGAGGATTGTATTTATGAAGGTATGATGAGTCTGGATGATTTTCTGATGAATCAGTATGACTGGGAAGAGTATAACAGAAAACTGGAAAGTATATCTGAAGATATGCATCCGGACGACAGGATTACTTTTTGCGAGGAAGAATTGTATTATTTTCTGGAAAACAGTATTGTCGAGCAGTACGAAGATTATGCGGAAACAGAACTGGAATGGAAAATGGCTGTTCCGCCGTGGATGCCCAGGGAGACAGCGGAGCATATACAGTTGAATACAAATTCTCTATGGATCGACCAGGATTTGGAGGGGCAGGTGGAACAGGCCATTGCCTGTGCCATTGAAAGTGTGGTGCCGGAGGAGATATATGAGCAATACATGGGCTCCATGGCGGAGAGCAGATATGATATGTCTTTGAATCAGTATTATATCCGGTCGATTCAGGAAGAAGAGGAAGAGAGGCAGAGAATCCGGGAGATTTTTGAAGTGTAACGACAGAAAAACAACAGGAGAAGCATATGCGATTATTTATTTCCATCAATTTTACAGAGGACATTTTGGAGATGCTGTATGATTTACGGGAAGAGCTGCGCAGGCAGGCGGTTTCCGGTAATTTTTCAAGGAAAGATAATTTTCATCTTACCCTGGCTTTTCTGGGAGAAGTTCCGGAATCTAAAATCCCAAATATACGAAGAGCCATGGAGACTTCAGTGATAAATTCTTTTTTACTGGAGATATATAATATAGGTAAGTTTACAAGAAGGGGCGAAGCAGTCTACTGGGTGGGAGCAGATGGCGATTCAGGGCTTGGGAAGCTTCAGAAACGGCTGACGGAAGCTTTAAAAGCGGAAGGACTTTCACCGGATGAGAAAACGTTTCGTCCGCATATCACTTTGGGGCGCAGGTGCCGTATGAAAGCTTCTTTTGATGAAAAGAAGCTGACGGATGATCTTCCGGAGACTTCTTTTTATGTGGAGAAGATCAGCCTGATGAAATCGGAAAGAATACAGGGGAAACTGACTTATACGGAATTGATGGCGGCAGAGCTGCCTGGTCATGTACAGAGAGAAGAAAAAAAGGAGTTTTTTGAAATATTGACAGAAGGCGGGGAACCCACAGGGGTGGTACGGGAACGTTCGCTGGTTCACCGGACCGGAGAACCCCATGCAACTGCTCACGTGTGGGTGATCCGTCCAAATGATCAGGGAACCTGGGATTTCCTTTTGCAGAAACGGAGCCGGTATAAGGATTCTTCTCCCGGGAAATATGATATTTCCAGTGCGGGGCATGTGAGTGCCGGTCAGGGATATCTGGAGACAGCGGTCAGGGAGCTGGAAGAGGAACTGGGAATCCATGCAGAGGCAGCAGATCTGGAATATGTGGGGATGCATCGGGGACAGATGCGGAAAATTTTTTATGGACGATGGTTCCGGGATCATGAACTGGCCAGAGTGTATCTGTATCGAAAACCGGTGCAGGCGGAAATCCTTCGGCTGCAGGAAGAGGAGGTAGAAAGTGTCCGGTGGATGGAATGCAGAGAACTGTACAGAGGGCTGAGCAGACAGGAATATCCTAATTGTCTTTATCCAGATGAAATTCGTATGCTTTTGCAGTTTCTGGAGGTAAAAATAGAGGAAGAATTGTAAAAAATAACAAAATCACAAAATTCTCATAAATTTTTTTGCAAATTCATATTGACAAATGCCAGGAGTGGTAGTATCTTAAGGTCATAGATATTAGCACTCCTTCTTGTTGAGTGCTAACAGGTCGAAGGGAAAGGAGCGTATGATGGAAGAGATATTGGATGAACGTAAAAGAAAAATATTACGGGCCATTATTCAGACCTATCAGGAGACCGGAGAACCGGTCGGTTCCAGAACCATTTCCAAATATACGGATTTGAATCTGAGCTCCGCTACCATTCGAAATGAAATGTCTGATCTGACAGATATGGGTTATATTATACAGCCGCATACTTCTGCCGGACGTATTCCTTCTGATAAAGGGTATCGTTTTTATGTAGACGCGTTGATGGAAGAGAAGGATCAGGAGATCGCAGAGATCAAGGAACTCATGATTCAGAAAACAGATAAGATGGAAAAGGTTCTGAAACAGGTAGCCAGGGTGCTGGCGGCGAATACAAATTATGCAACGATGATCACAGCACCGCAGGTTCGCAGCAATAAGCTGCGGTTTATACAGCTTTCCCGTGTGAATGCACTGCAGCTGCTTGCTGTGGTGGTGGCTGAGGGAAATGTGATCCGGAATCAGATTATTGATCTGGAAGAAGAGATGGATGATGAAACGATCCTAAAACTGAATTTGTTGCTGAATACGAATCTGAACGGTCTTCCGATTGCCGATATTAATCTGGGTATGATTGCGAGGTTAAAAGAACAGGCCGGTATTCACAGTCATGTGGTGGGTACGGTGCTGGATTCCGTTGCGAATGCGATTCAGGTGGATGATGAGGACCTGGAGATCTATACTTCAGGAGCGACGAATATTTTCAAATATCCTGAGCTGAGCGACAGCGCCAAAGCCAGCGAACTGATTTCTGCTTTTGAAGAAAAGCAGGAGCTGGTGGATCTGGTCCGGGAAACCATGGGAGAAGAAAACACGGGAATTCAGGTGTATATAGGAAATGAAGCTCCGATCAAAACCATGAAAGACTGCAGTATTGTGACTGCCACTTATGATCTGGGAAATGGTATGCAGGGCACCATCGGTATTATCGGACCTAAGAGAATGGATTATGAGAATGTAGTAGACAGTTTGAAGACACTGAAGATACAGCTGGATAATGTATTTAATAATAAAACCTAGAAAGGCAGGTAGAAAAATTGGCAGAGGAAAAACAGGGCACACCGCAGGATGTGCAGGAAGAGAAGATAGAGGAAACTGTGGAAGAACCTGTTGCCGATGCAGCAGAAGGGGAGAATCCTCAGAATGAAACAGAACAGGCGGAAGCCTCCGGAAGCGATTCGGCAGAAGCAAAGGAAGAAGGGACCACAGAAGAGAATAAGGAAAAAAGCAGGAAATCTTTTTTTGGAAAGAAAAAAGAAAAGAAGGATGCAAAAGATACAAAGATTGAAGAACTGACAGATCGTCTGCAGCGTTCCATTGCAGAGTTTGACAATTACAGAAAGCGTACAGAAAAAGAAAAAGCAAGCATGTATGTAATTGGAGCCAAAGAGGTGGTAGAAAAGATACTTCCAATTGTAGACAATTTTGAAAGGGGATTGGCTACCGCATCGGAGGGTGATGCCTTTGCAGATGGAATGAAGATGGTTTATAAGCAGCTGATGACCACATTGGAAGAAATCGGGGTTAAGCCCATTGAAGCCGTTGGTCAGGAATTCAATCCAGATTTTCATAATGCAGTGATGCATGTAGAAGATGAAGAGGCTGGTGAGAATGTGGTAGTAGAAGAATTTCAGAAGGGTTATACCTATAAGGACTTTGTAGTAAGACACAGTATGGTAAAAGTTGCGAATTGACCGAAAGCACTTAACGAAAGCAAGCCGAAGGCGCAGGTTGAGTTTAGTGCGAGGTCCTTCCTGAACCTTAGCGAGCGCAGGAAGCGCGAGGTTAGTTGAGGGAAGATACCCGAAAGCACTTAACGAAAGCAAGCCGAAGGCGCAGGTTGAGTTTAGTGCGAGGT
>UQMI01000020.1 GCA_900542045.1 uncultured Blautia sp. | reverse complement strand
GTCTGAGCCTGAAGCTGGATGTAATCGACAGTCCCAACTCCGGCGGGATCAGCGTGGACGCGGTAAGATGCTGTATGCTGGCAAAAGACCGGGGGATGGCAGGCCCTATTGAAGCACCGGCATCCTACTTTATGAAACATCCGCCGGTGCAGCATCCCGATGACGAGTGCCGTGCCATGTTGGAAGACTTCATTGCAGGAAAATAGAAAATTCAACAGGCGGGTAAAATTATGGAAAAAGAGTTAGAAATTATTGCAATTGGAACGATTATCAAAGAGACCATTGAGTTCCCTACCAGAACAATTGGCCCTGTGATTGGGAGTCCGGCAGCCTATTCCAGTCTGGTTATGGCTGCCCAGGGCAGAAAAGTTGGGCTGGTTACATATTATGGCAATGATATGGACAATATTATATCAGAATTGGATGTACTGGATAGACGGGGTGTTATGCCATATGAATATTCAACAACCAATCAGTTGGTTTATCGGGAAGATGGTACAAAATATGTGGTTTATCAGAAGGCGGCACCGAATATCTGTTTTCAGGATATTCATCCGGATTATCTAAAAGCAGATTATTTTAAAATATGCCCAATGAATTACGAAGTGGAACTAGATCTGGTGAAAGAACTTTATGAAAGAGGAAAGACCATATTTGTGGATTTGGGGGGATATGGTGGTGCTACCAGTGATGTGAGGCATTCGGTTAACGAAGCGTATGGAAAGATGGTAATTGAGACTCTTTGTCAGAATGCTACGATCATTAAAGCCAGTGAGGAAGATCTGGCATCAATCTTTCCTGGAAAAACCGTGGAAGAGGCTGTGGATTATCTTGTGAAAGCGGGAGCACCCAATGTGGTGGTAACGCTTGGTGGAAAAGGTGCATTGTTCAAAGAAAATGAAAAGGAAGTACAGTATATCGATTCTTTTCATGCAGTGAGTGAAAATCCTGATGGAAGTCTGGATTTTACCGGTGCAGGCGATTCTTTTGGCGCAGGTTTTATGGCTTCTTATGTGAAAGAACGTGATATGAGGAAAGCAGCTGTAAATGGCAATGCTACAGCATCTTTGGTTATTCAGAAATCCGGCGGGTGTACTTTGGGCAGAATGCCATCCAGGGAAAGAGTAGAAAAAAGGATTGCCACAGGTGAATAGAAAATTTGTCGTATAGTGGGAGGAAAAAGAAATGAGACAAATCGGAGTAGGTATTGTGGGTGCAGGTTCTATTGCTGAAATTGGACATTGTCCTTCCATCGTGGAACTGCCAAATGCCAAACTGGCTGCACTTTGTGACAGCAACAAAGAAATCCTGGATAAAATGACAAAGAAATGGAATCCGGAGAAATCTTATACTTCCTATGAAGCCATGTTGGAAGATAAAAATGTAGAAGTTGTGATCGTAGCAACGCCCAATCGTTTTCATGCGCAGCAGGCAATTGATGCTATGAGAGCAAAAAAACATGTGATCGTGGAAAAGCCTTTTGCATGCACACATAATGAAGCATGGAAGATGGTAGATGTATCCAAAAAAGAGGGCGTGTTTTTGATGGCAGGAACAAATCAGAGATTTTGGGAGCAAAATCAAATTGCCAGAGATCTGATGGATAAAGGGTATATTGGTGCTCCTATGATGGGGCGTTCGTCACTACATGAAGGTTGGGGCCTGTATCATGAACAGCTTTCTTTTACTCCTTTCCGTTCAGAGCCAAGTCTGGCAGGTGCAGGAGCGCTGTTTGATCTGGGAGCACATCGAGCGGATCTTTTGATGTTTCTTATGGGAAGCCGCCCAAAACGGGTTATGGGTATTATCAAACGATTGGGTACACCGGAAGAGTACACGGTGCTGGATGATTCTTTTTGGATTACTATTGAATTTGAAAACGGAGCCACTGGGATGATCAGCGGTGATAGATACTCTCCAGTAGTATCTAACATTTCCGAAATCTATGGAACAGAAGGTATGATTTTTACAGGATCCGAAGCTACCAATCCTTATCAGACCGCACCATTAGCAGTTTACACAAGTAAAGATTTCAAACAGAGTGAGCTTCCTGAAATTGTAAGAGAATACCGGTATCCGCAGCTATTCTGGTCAGAGGATATCATGCAGCCGGACGGAATGGTACCGAAGCGTTGGGTGCCTATTTATCCGAAACGCGGCTGGGCATATAAATCCATGCTGGAACACTTCTTAAACTGTATTGAAAAGGATATACAGCCGTCTTTGACGCCAGAGGACAGTGCGATTGTAACCGATGTGCTGGTAGGTGCGTACAAATCTATGGAAACTAATTCTTGGGTGGAGCTTCCTCTTCAGGAAGAGTACATAGTTCCTCATTATGAT
This sequence comes from uncultured Blautia sp., assembly GCA_900542045.1. Lineage (GTDB taxonomy): Bacteria > Bacillota > Clostridia > Lachnospirales > Lachnospiraceae > Blautia_A > Blautia_A gallistercoris. The sequence goes on along the minus strand of UQMI01000020.1, from coordinate 54,959 downwards.
GCACCGGAAATCAAATAAGAATTTAAGTAGAATATACTCGGTCTTCTGGAATGCAGAGACCGGGCCGAAGAAGGAGGTATATAAAATGGGAAAAAGATGGTTGGCAATAGTATTGACGGGAATAATGGCGTTGAGTTTTACTGCTTGTGGTGGTTCCGGCAGCAGTTCTGAAGATACAGGGGATGCGGCAGCAGAAGTAACCGAAGCAGCATCAGAAGAAGACAGTGCTGCAGGGACAGAAGAGACTGACAGCGGAGAAACTGCTTCATCAGGAGAGACTTTGACCATTGGTTATTCTTATCCGACAGCGAACAATGAATTCTGGAGTAACGCACTTGAATATCTACAGCAGGCGGCAGATGCGATTGGATTTGATATTCTGGCGAATGACTGCAACAATGATCAGGCAGAACAGGTAACAGATGTGGAGAGTATGCTTTCATCTGGGATTGATGCACTGGTGCTGGGACCGCAGGATGCCTCTGTGTGTGCAGGAATCACTGCAGCTTGTAAGGAACAGAATATTCCGGTGGTCATCATCGACAGATGGCCGGGAGATGATTTGACAGCCGGGGAAGATTATGTATGCTTTATTGGACCAAATGATGAGGAAGCTGGTTATCAAATTGCTATGTCACTGATTAATGCTGGCTGTACAAAACTGGTAGGAATTGGTGGATACCAGGGAACTTCTGTGGCAGAAAACCGAAAAGCTGGTCTGGACAAGGCGCTGGCAGAAAATCCGGATGTAGAATTACTTCAGTTTGAGTATGCCGGTGAAAACTGGGATGACGGAGATGAAGCTTTTCGAAATCTGTATCAGGCACATCCAGAGCTGGATGGAGTGTGGTGCTACAATGATTCGCTTGCACTGGCAACAGTGAATGTTCTGAAGGAAGAAAATCGTATATCAGATGTAAAAACAGGCGGAATGGACTTGCTTGGACCGGCAGTTGAATCTATGCAGGCAGGAGAATTGTGGTTCTCTACCGGCGGTCATTATTTGCAGACGGCATTTGCTGCAATTGTTGCTTATGATGTAGCCAGCGGCATAGAATATGACGGGGAACTGAATATCCAGTTGGATTTGCTCACCGTTTCTCAGGAAAATCTTGATCAATATGAAGAGAAATTTATGTCTGATAGCTCACCGATTGACTGGACGTCCCTCTCTAAAGTAACTAATCCAGATGCAACTTATGACTTCGCACTTTCTCTGGAATAAGAAACAGGAGAATGGATATACAGTGAAGGATGATCGATACGGCAGTATAGCCGGAATTAGATTAACAGAAATGGTATAAAGAATAGCTGGCAGATGCAATGCTGTTTCAGAAAAAAACCCTGCTGTTACAGGAAATCTGTTCCGGCAGGGTTTTTTGCCTGAAACAGACAGATAAGGAGGAAATTGATATTGCAGAGTGCAGTGGTATTAAAAGGTATAAAAAAATATTTTCCGGGTACGAAAGCACTGGACTGGGAGCCGGAAGACACTATTGATATTCGAGCAGGAGAAATCCATGGTCTGGTGGGAGAAAACGGTGCCGGTAAGTCTACATTATTTCAGATCATTATGGGGATTTATGACAGAACAGCCGGAAGTATGGAGGTATTTGGAGAACCTTATGATCCCAAAGGGGTTCGCGAAGCAGAAAAAGCGGGCGTTTCTATCATTATGCAGCAGCCGAATTTTGCCTTTAATATGACAGTGGCAGAAAATATATTTATGGGTCGTGATAAAGAGTTTACAAATAGAATAGGACTGATTGACTGGAAAAAGCAGAATGATGCAGCAGCTGAAATTCTGCATCGTTTCAAATATGATCATATCAAGCCAACAGATGTACTTTCGGATCTGGGCTTTGAAGAAAGAAAACAAGTGGAAATTGCAAGGGCGCTTTCCAATAATCCAAGAGTCTTGTTGGTAGATGAAACATCCGCCGCAATATCCAAGGAGTCGGTGGATAATCTGTTCCAGTTGTTAAAAGAGCAAAAGGAGAAAGGAACAGCGGTTATTTATATTTCCCATTTCATTGATGAAGTTTACAGTCTCTGTGACAGAGTCAGTATTCTTCGGGACGGTAAGCTGATCACGAAAATGGATGTCAGTGATACAACTCCGGAGCTGATCATACAAAATATGGTGGGCCGGGATGTATCAGATGCCGTATACAGGGATGAAGATAACAGTTCAATTGGGGAAGTGATGCTGGAAACGGTAAATTTCTCAAAGGGAGAAGATTTTCAGAACATTAATCTTACAGTTCGTTCCGGTGAGATTGTGGGGATTGCCGGAATTGGAGGCTGTGGCTCGGATATATTCGGAAAGGCACTATTTGGCTACGAAAAATCTACTGGTGGAAAAATTATTTATAAAGGTAAAGAAATCCAGATAAAATCTCCGCTGCAGGCCATTCGGAATGGGATTGGATATATTCCCAAAGACCGTGATAAGGAAGGACTGTTTTTGATTTACGATGCAGTTCTGAATATTTCAGCTGCGAATATGAAGAAAATGAGCCATCATTCGGTGATTGATCATAAGCTGGAACAAAAAGTGGCAAAAGATGCGATTCAGCAGTTTCTGATAAAAACTCCGTCTGAGTTGACGCCGGTTTCTGATCTGAGTGGAGGAAATCGACAGAAAGTAGCAATTGCAAAGTGGATTGCCAATGATACGGAATTTCTGATCGTGAATTCTCCCACAAGAGGTGTGGATGTGGGAGCAAAGTATGAAATATATAAAATCCTAGAGAATCTGAAAAATGAAGGAAAAGGGATTCTTTTAATCTCCGACGAGCTTCCGGAACTTCTGGGAATGAGTGATCGTATCTATTGTTTTAAAAAAGGTGTAGTATCCGGGGAATTTAATCGGAATGAGTTATTTACAGAAGAAGCTGTGGCAACCAAAATGGTCTGAGACTTACAAACGAACATAATGGAGCGAAAAAGGCTCATGAAGATTCCGGAACTGTCCGGAAGGAAAGGAATGCAAGGATATGGGAAAAATGCAAACTCAGAACAAATCTTATAAAGAATTCATAAGAAAGAACATTTCATTTTTAGCGCTGATTATCTTGCTGGTCATGTTTTCACTGACTACTGGAGGCAGGTTTTTGACGGTTAGTAATATTTTAAGCATCAGTGGCTCATCTATTGACCTGCTGATCTGTGCTCTGGGAGCTACTTTTATTATCATGCTTGGAAGCATTGACTTGTCTGTAGGCTCAATGATCAGTCTCTGTGGGGTGATTGCTGCAAAGATTTTCTTATCTACGGAGAATATGCTGCTTACTATATTGGGGGCAGTTGCAGTATCGCTGCTGGCATATCTGATCATGGGTGTAACTCATACGAAGCTGATGGTACCGACTTTCATTGTAACCTTGGGTATGTTGTCCATTGCCAGGGCAACAGTGACTATGATCAGTGAAGGAACGATTACAATGATTGCGTTTGACAGCCCTTTTAAAAAGTTTTTTGGCCAGCGGCCCTGGCTTCTGATTATTGGTGTAGTAGCATTTATTATTGTATGGTTGATTGAACGCTATACCCTGTTTGGACGTTATACCCGTCTAATCGGTGGGGATGAGACCGTGGCTAGGCTGAGCGGTATTAATGTGACAAAACAGAAAATACTGGTCTTTTTGTTTGCAGGTGTACTGACGGCTCTTGGAGGCCTTGTCATGGCAGCCCGGATCGGTTCTGGATCACCCTCCGTGGGAGAAGGATATGAACTGGATGTGATTTCCGCTGTTGTGCTGGGCGGTACTTCTCAGCGAGGCGGTATTGGCGGTGTGAGGGGAACACTGATCGGTACTTTAACGCTCCAGGTATTGTCCAATGGACTGGTGCTCTGGGGAATGCCGTCAGAAGTACAGTTGTTTATCAAAGGCGTTGTGCTGGTGCTGGCAGTTGCGGTATCGATTGAGAGAAAACCGAATATGGTGAATAAATAGGAAGGAGATTATAAGATGACTGTAAAAAGAGAAGAAATTATTGAAAAATGCAGAGAAAAAATACTGGGAGAAGCAGATGCGCTGGTGAAAGTTTCCGGTCAGGTGGATGATACATATGCGCAGGCTGTGGAAATGATTCTGAACTGCAAAGGGAGACTGATCATCACAGGACTGGGAAAGACCGGCCATATCGGTAAGAAGATTGCAGCCTCTTTTGCCAGTCTTGGAACACCGGCCTTTTTTGTACATAGCTGTGAATCTCTGCATGGAGATATGGGAATGGTGACAAAAGATGACGTGGTGATTATGATTTCCAACAGCGGCAAATCCCAGGAAATATTAAATATGCTTCCGTCTCTTCGAATTATTGGGGCGAAAACAATTTCCATAACAAAAGATCGGACATCTCCTCTGGCGCAAGGAACAGATGTGGCTATTCTAGTAAATACGGAAGGTGAAATTGATCATCTTGGTCTGGCTCCCACTGCCAGTTCTACGGCAGCTTTGGCAGCAGGAGATGCATTGGCTACAGTGGTATCAGAGTTGAATAATTTCAAAAAAGAGGATTTTGCCCTGAGTCATCCGGGAGGAGCTTTAGGACAGCAGCTTCTGAAAGAATATGAAAACAAAGTGGCCAACTAGAAGATAAAGAATGGAACAGCGGGATAAGCTGCGATAGTCCTGTAAGAGGAGAGATAAGGTATGTCGGATAAGAGAGAAAAACAAAAGCGCACAGAGCTGTGGGAAGAACAGTATTTTAAACTGCAGAATGGAAGCGATATCAGAGGTGTGGCTATTGCAGGACCGGATGAAAGGGTTACTTTGACGCCGGCGGTGGTGCAGAATATTGCTTCTGCTTTCGTAGATTACATTAGCGAAAAGAAAGATATTATACGGGAAAATATCCGCATTGGTGTAGGAAATGATTCCCGGCTTTCTGCAAAATCGTTGAAGCAGGGTGTGATCAGCGGAGTGATCCACAGAGGAGCTGAGGTTTTTGACTGTGGTCTGGCTTCCACTCCGGCCATGTTTATGTCCACAGTGCTGGAAGAATTTAAACTTGATGGAGCGATTATGATTACGGCAAGCCATTTACCATATAATAGGAATGGTCTGAAATTTTTTACAGAAAATGGAGGTTTAGATAAAGAAGAAATCTCAGAAATTCTGAGACGGGCGATTCTTCTATCAAGAATGGAACGGCGTGTAGAATGTTTCAGTGTTCGTCAGGTTCCTCTGATGGATGTTTATTCGGCATATCTGAAAACTATTATTCGGAGAGAAACGGGCGAGAAAGATTCCCCATATCCTCTGCAAGGTCTACATATTGTGATAGATGCGTCCAATGGTGTAAGCGGATATTTTGCCAGATTGTTGGAGGAAATGGGAGTGTCTACTGAAGGCAGTATCTTTCTGGAGCCAGATGGGAATTTTCCTAATCATGTGCCGAATCCGGAGAATAAAGAAGCTATGGATGCAATCCGTACTGCGGTTCTGGAGTCAGGAGCTGATTTGGGTATTATTTTTGATACAGACGGGGATCGTGCGGCGGTGGTTTTTTCTGATGGAGAGGAAGTTAATAAAAATACGATTATTGCTCTGATGGCGGCAATTCTGGCGGACAGTTATCCCCATACTACCGTAGTGACAGATTCTGTGACTTCTGATCATCTGACAGAGTTTCTTGAACAGAAATTGCAAATGCATCACCATCGTTTTAAAAGAGGCTACAAAAATGTGATCAACGAAGCAATGCGACTGAATCGCGAAGGAATAGAATCTCATCTTGCCATAGAGACATCCGGTCATGGGGCGCTGAAGGAGAATTATTTCCTGGATGACGGTGCTTATATGGCGGTAAAAATTATTTGTCGTCTGGCTTTGTATAAAAGGCAGGGGCGAAAGCTGCAGGAAATGACAACAGGATTGAAAAAATCAGAAGAAAGCCGAGAATACAGGATTAAGATTATAGATGAAGATTATCAGTCATACGGCATTCAAGTTCTGAAGGAATTTGAAAGATTTGTCGGAAAGCTGAAAGGGTTTCAGGTTGTAAAAGAAAATTATGAAGGAGTGCGAGTTCGTTTCTGTAATGAAGATGTGAAAGGCTGGATGCTGTTGCGTATGTCTTTGCACGATCCTCTGATGCCGTTGAATATTGAGACAGAACAGAAAGGCGGTACGGAAAAGATATTGAAGAAAATTCGGCCGTTTTTTGCACAGTTCAGTCAGTTAGGGACGATTTGAAAGGATGGGAAAATTGATAGCAATAGGAAGCGACCATGGTGGTTATGAATTAAAAGAAGCAATTAAGAAATATCTTGATGCACAGAATATCCCTTACAAAGATTATGGGGCATTTACGCCGGAAGCAGTGGATTATCCGGATATTGCCCTGCCAGTAGCAGAAGCGGTAACGCAGAAGAAAGCGGAAAAAGGAATCCTCTGCTGTGGCACGGGAATCGGAATTTCCATTGCGGCAAACAAAGTAAAGGGGATTCGGGCAGCGTGCTGTTCTGATTGCTTCAGTGTGAAGATGACGAGAAAACATAATGATGCGAATATTCTCTGTATGGGTGGTCGTGTGGTAGGACAGGGTCTGGCGCTGATGATGGTGGAATTATTTTTGAATACAGAATTTGAGGGAGGTCGCCACCAGATGAGAATCAACAAAATAGCCGCCATTGAGAAAAGATAGGAGGAATTTTATGCCATTGGTAACAACAACAGAAATGTTTCGGAAGGCCTATGAAGGTGGGTATGCCATTGGTGCGTTTAATGTGAATAATATGGAAATTATTCAGGGTATCACAAGGGCTGCCCAGAAACTGCAGTCACCGGTAATCCTGCAGGTTTCTGCGGGGGCCCGGAAATATGCCGGTCATAATTATCTGATGAAGCTGGTTGAAGCAGCTGCATTGGAGGTGGAAATTCCCATGGCTCTTCATTTGGATCATGGCGAAGATTTTGAAATCTGCAAGTCTTGTATTGATGGTGGATTTACTTCTGTTATGATTGATGGATCCAGATATGGTTTTGAGGAAAATATTGCACTGACAAAACAGGTAGTAGAGTATGCACACAGCAAAGGCGTGGTGGTAGAAGGTGAACTGGGAAAATTAGCTGGAATTGAAGATGACGTGAATGTGAAAGCAGAAGATGCTTCTTATACAAATCCCGATGAAGTTCAGGAATTTGTGGAACGAACAGGTGTGGATTCACTGGCAATTGCCATAGGAACCAGTCATGGAGCATTTAAATTTAAACCCGGGCAGACTCCACAACTGCGTTTCGATATTTTGGCTGAAATTGAAAAGAGGCTACCGGATTATCCAATTGTTCTTCATGGTTCTTCCTCTGTAAATCAGAAATACGTGGATATGATCCAGAAATACCAGGGAGAATTGGAGGCAGCTATTGGAATTCCTGAAGAAATGCTCCGTCAGGCGGCGAAGTCTGCTGTATGTAAGATTAATATTGATTCGGATGTACGTCTGGCAATGACAGCAGCTGTACGTCAGGAACTTGTAGAGCATCCGGAACATTTTGACCCCAGACAGTATCTGCGTCCTGCAAGGGATATGGTACAGGAACTTGTGGAACATAAGATAGTCAATGTACTGGGATCTGCCGGAAAAGCCTGAGAACAGACAGAATGTTGCGGAGAGATAAAACTATGAAATTTCATCATGTATGTATCTTTGGATCAGATTACAAAAAAAGTATGGATTTCTATGTAAACAAGTTAGGGCTTCAGGTGTTTCGGGAATCCTATTCCAGAAAAAAAGATGCGAAGAAAATCGAACTGTATTGCAATGGAGAATATATCATTGAACTGTTTGTGAAAGAAGATCTTGCGGAACAGGACGGATGCCGGAAGTGCAGTTTCAGGCCAGGTCTGGAGCATCTTTCTTTTCTTACGGAAAATGTGCAGAAAAAGCTGCAGATGCTCAAGGGGCAGGGCGTCTCTGTAACAGAGGTCAGGGAAGACGCTGCTACAGGGAAGCCATATGGTTTTTGTTATGATCCGGACGGAACGAAAATTGAGTTTTATGAGGAATAGGCAGAAAAATATCATAATTTTTGGGTGTATATCCTGTATTGAGAGGGACTCATCCCCATCTTCTGATGGAAGAGTCTCGAGAAATACAGGGGATCCGCATAACTGACAGAATGAGCGATCACACGGACAGACAGGTCTGTATTCTTCAGAAGGATACAGGCCTGTCTGATTCTGTAATCCAGCAAATACTTCTGAATGGAAAAGCCGGTGACCGATTTAAACAGGCGGTGAAGGTAGGACCGGTTAATATTCAGATGGTCGGCAATGTCCTGAATGCCGATGGGATCACAGTAATGGGCTTCGATGTATTTTAATGCCTCTTCTGCGTAACTGGATTTCTTTTCACTGGCAGGAGACTGGCTGCCTGGAAATTTTCTGGCCAGAAAGAAAAGATATTCATACATGATGCTGTTCATGAGCAGATCGCGGTTCTGGGGCTGTTTGTCTGCTTCGAACATTTTTTCATGACAGAGACGCATCTGATCATCCTGGCCGTAATGGACCACCAGATCCGTAAGAAGAGAAGTGCGTTCCAGATAGCCTTTGATCTTGATGCCCTGCATGCCGATCCAGGTATAACTCCAGGGATCATGCCGGTCTGCTTCGTAATAGATCAGTTCTCCGGGGCAGATCAGAAAAGCGTCGCCCTTGTGCAGACGGAACAGTTTGCCCCGGGCTTTGTAGATGCCGGAGCCGTCTAAAATATAATGGATCAGATAGCCATTCCGCATGATGGGGCCGTAGCTGTGTCCGGGGGCACAGTTTTCAAAGCCGCAGGTGTAGATCATGGCATCAATATTCCGGGAAAAATCATTGGAAAAAATATAGTCCTGCAAAGGATCTTCGCCTCCTTACTTCATACTGCATGAAAAAGTCAAAGGACTGCAGTCAGACATAATATTCGTGTGAAAGTCAAAGGACTGCAGGTAGTCATAATATTCAATATAAAAGTCACATATCTCCATATATTTTCCATTATACACAGATATAATAAGAAATACAAGGAACGGATACAAACGCGGAAAAACCGTGCTCAGCTGTGGCCACAGCAAGATCAGAGGGCAAATGCTTTTGTGACGGAGGGAAAAAGGAGGAATATTAAATGGATGCGAATAAGCGCCAGCGGTATGAAAAAATCTCCATAGAACTGACAAAGCTGGTTGGAGGAAAAGAAAACATTCAGGGAGTTGCCCATTGTGCAACGCGTCTGCGGATCGTTTTAAAGGATAACGATCTGGCAGATTTGAAGGCCATCGAAGATGTGGATCTTGCAAAAGGCGTGTTTGTGGCTGGAGACCAGGTGCAGATTATTTTCGGCGCCGGTCTGGTAAATGATGTATATGAAGTATTTGCGGAATACAACAATATGAAAAACATGAGTCTCAGTGATCTGAAGACGGTGGCAAATAAGAAAATGAATCCGCTTCAGCGGGTCATCAAGGCTTTGTCGGATGTGTTTGTGGACATTATGCCGGGAATCCTGGCTGCCGCTCTGCTCACAGGACTTTCCGGGGTACTGGGAAATCTGGATTTTGTGCGGGCAAATGAAACGCTCTACGGGATCAATACGCTGATCAATATTTCCTCGGGCGCCATTTTCGGATTTCTGCCGCTGGCTGTGGCCTACAGTGCCTGCAAACGGTTTGGAGGAAGGCCCATCCTGGGAATTGTGATCGGCTGTATCATGCTCAGCAACAGTCTGGCAGATGCCTACGCAGCCGCACAGGGAACAGTGGAAGTGACAACGCTGCATATTTTCGGACTGGGCGTGGATCTGGTGGGATTTCAGGGAGGTATTATTGTAGCTCTGCTGATGGGATTTGTAACAGCCAAGCTGGATATCTTCTTTGAAAAGAAAGTGCCGGAAGTGATCCGTCTTCTGGTATCTCCGCTGCTTACCACCCTGGTGGGCGCGCTGCTGCTGTTTACAGTCATCGGTCCCGTGGGACGCGGACTTTCTTCCGGTATTACCAATGGTCTGGTATGGATGACGCAGAATCTGGGAGTGCTGGGTTATGCGGCCTTTTCCGGCCTGCAGCAGCTGGTGGTGATCACCGGTCTGCATCATATTTTCGGTGCCATTGAGGCACAGCTGCTGGCGGATACGGGAAGGAACTTCCTGAATCCCCTGATGTCAGTAGCTATTATTGCTCAGGGCGGCGCCGTGCTGGGATATCTGGCACTGCACAGAAAAAATGTTAAGATCCGTGAGCTTTGCATTCCCAGTTTCATTTCCGTATTATTTGGAATTACGGAACCGGCTTTATTTGGTGTGAATCTGCGGTACCGCTTTCCGATCATCGGCGGCTGTATCGGAGGCGCCCTGGGCGGAATCGTGGTATATGTGACAAATCTTGCGGCCATCGGATTCGGCACAACGGTGTTGCCCGGAATTGCTCTGGCAGATCCTGCCGGAAATGGATATGTGAATTACATAATAGCCCATGGAGTTGCCATTGCCGGAGGCTTTGTCATGACGCTGATCCTGGGAAGATTTATGGACCGGGCCCCGGAGGAAGAAACGGCGGCAGCTGACAGAAATGCCCCGGCACCTGCTGAAAGTACGCCGGCACCTGTCGAAAGTACGCTGGAACCCGCAGAGGTACCTGAGATCATGGAGCAGCCGGACGAAGAAATCTTCTTCGGATATGCCCGTGGGCAGCAGATTCCCATGGAAGAAGTAAATGATGATACCTTTGCCAATAAAGTGCTGGGAGACGGAGCTGCAGTGCTGCCTGAAGAAGGAAAGGTCTACGCTCCTGCCGACGGAGTCATTACAAGCATATTTGATACGAAGCATGCAATCTGTTTTGCCAGCAGCCAGGGAACGGAGATCCTGATCCATATCGGAGTGGATACAGTAAATCTTCAGGGAAAATATTTTACCGCCCATGTAAAAGACGGTGATGCCGTGAAACGGGGACAGCTGCTGATCGAATTCGACAAAGAGCAGATCGAAAAAGCAGGTTATGACACAGTGATCCCCATGATATTTACGGATCTACCCGAGGACAGGAAGCTGGAGGTGGCTTCGCCCGGTGCAATGAGTCCGGATACCAAGGCGGCAGTACTTCGCAAAGCATAAAACTACAGTTTGAGGAATTGACATGAAGAAATTGATTTTTTTTGATATTGACGGAACACTGGTTTCCGCTATGGCGGCGCCGTCCAGACGGGTAAAAGAGGCGCTGCGGAAAGCAAGAGAAAACGGACATGGCGTTTGCTTGTGTACGGGAAGGAATATGCCGATCATCGGCCAGGAGATTATGGACCTGGGGGTGGATGGCGTAATAGCAAGTGCAGGAGCGCATGTGGAGGTACACGGTGAGGTGCTGTTTGACAGCCTTCTTCCAGAACCTGTGATTCAGGAGTGCCTGTCTGTGTTCCATGCGCAGGGCATGTACTGCAGAATAGAAACGCCGGATGGGATTTATACAGATCCGCAGATGGAAGCGCTGCTGAAAATGGCCGAGCCCGATGAGACAAACTTCGAGCTGATCCGCATGCAGAGAGAAATTGAAGCGGGAATTTCCATCCAGCCCTACGAGAAGTATCCAGGAAAAGGGGCATACAAGATCTGTTTTACCAGTACAAACCTGGAGGCCATTGAACAGACAAAGAAATATCTGGAGGACCGGTTCCGATATGCGGTATTTCCCTATAAGGACAGCACCGTCTGTTTCAACGGAGAGATCATCCCCAGGGGCATTGACAAAGGAAGGGGAATGGAGCTGGTATGTGCGTATTATGGAGTAGGGATCCAGGATACGATCGCCTTCGGAGACAGTATGAACGATTACGAAATGATAGAAACCGCCGGGATCGGCGTAGCCATGGGAAATGCCTGTGAAGAGTTAAAACAGCGGGCGGATGCGGTCTGCGAGGATGTCTGTGCAGACGGAATTTATTATCAATTGAAGAGGATGGAGTTACTGTAACTTCCGGAAAATAACGAACAGCCTGTAAGAAACAATGCTGAAGAGGTGTTGTTTTTTGCAGGCTTTTTGTAAGCACTATTTCAGCAGAGGCAGAAAATTAGTAATTGATATGATAGATGAATAGCGGCTGCTGGCAGTTATGATGTAGACGATATTTTAACTTATGATTAAAAAATAGTCTATGAGGTTTTCATGAAACAAATCTGGCTAGCATTCATTTTTGTATTGACTCATAGAACAAATTGTGCTAAAATATCTCAAAGCTGAAAATTGTAGCTTTTTACACTTCTTACTGCATGGTCTACTTTCATTTCTTAGACCTTTATGCTTAATCCCTATTGAACAATGATATTGGCAGAGAGGTTTGAAGAGACACAGGCCCCTCTGCAGAGAGGAGGACATTTGGGAATACCGGATATTGTTTCCAGAGAGTATTTCCGGGATCCGGGCCGTCTGGCTGATCTGCTGAATGCAGAGCTGTTCCAGGGAGAATGCCGCATCCGCCAGGAAGACATCCAGCAGAGGGATCCTACGGAAATCCGAAACCTTACAGAAGATACTGCCATCTGTGCGTCCCTGGTCACACGGGACTACAGTGGAGAAATACAAATCGGCCTGCAGGTGGTACTGCTGGCTTTGGAAGTACAAAAGGATGTGCATTATGCCATGCCCCTGCGTGTACTGAATTATGACAGTGCCGGCTATGAGTCTCAGTGGAGGCGGGCTCGGATCACCCATAAGAGGAGCAAAGCGCTGAAGGGAACGGAATACCTGTCAGGCTTCAGGAAGAGCGACCGTCTGACGCCGATATTGACATTGGTGGTGTATTTTGGTCAGGAGCCCTGGGATGGTCCCCGGACTCTGAAGGAGATGCTGGATCTGCGGCGCTGTCCTTCGGAGGTGGCCCGGCAGATCGCGGATTACCCGCTGCACCTGATCGAAGTGCGGGAATATCCCCGGCTTGAGCGACTCCACAGTGATCTGCGGTATGTGTTCGGATTCCTGCAGCGGGACCAAAAGAAAGAGGAACTGTATCAGTATGTGACGGAGAACCGGGACATTTTTTCGCATCTGGATGGAGTGGCATACCAGATGATCCAGGTGATGTCCCACTCCAGCGAATTGTTAAAGGAGCGGGAAGCATATGAGAACGAGGAAGGAGAGATCGATATGTGTCAGGCGCTTTTAGATATGAGAGAAGAATACATCTCTATTGGAAAAGAAGAGGGAATTTCTATCGGAAGACAGTTGACGAAACAGGTTTTTCAACTCTTTATGGCCGGGAAGTCAGAGAAGGAAATCGCTGAAACCTGTGGTATTTCTGTAGAGGAGGTGAAGGACATCCTCTCATAACCGTGGGATAACAGAATTTCGCAGCAGCATTTGCATAGCGCAAAAATCAAAACAGCAGTACACCATTGAAGGGTGGAGTGCTCTGAGGCGGTAAGCCTCTGTAATCAGCCAGCGTCTGTCGGCGCTGGCGTTCTTTTTGCTGCCATCGGTGTAACCGCATTCCTCTGTGTGCTGTGGGTGGTGTTCGCATAAGCCCGTTCCCTGTACAGTAAAGCCCATGTCCGGTAATCCCCCGGCGGCCGCCACCTGAGGGAAGATAGAGGACAGCAGGTATAAGCAGTGTGCCAGGCTTAAAATCCGTTTCTTTCTTCTCATCTTCTTTGTTTTCCCCGTCTGTTCATGAGTTGTTCAAAAAAAGAGGAGAGTCGGGAATTGTGAAGAAGGAAGGATTTCTGAACTGTCCAGAATCCCGCAAGCATTGCAACTTCCACTGCACTATGGTATGATAACCAGTAGAAATTTCGGGAGGTTGGACGATGACGGAATATGAAAACAGCTATGAGGCATTTGCCCGGCTGTACGATATTTTCATGAGTGACATTGATTATGACAGCTGGTGCGGTTATATCCATGGGCTTTTGCAGGAATACGGCGTGGATGACGGACTGGTGCTGGAGCTGGGCTGCGGGACAGGAAGTCTGACGGAGCGGCTGGCTGCTCTGGGGTATGATATGATCGGCGTGGACAATTCTCCGGAAATGCTGCAGAAAGCCATGGAGAAGAAGGCACAGTCGGGACTGGATATTCTGTATCTGCTGCAGGATATGCGGGAGTTTGAGCTGTATGGAACGGTGCGGGCAGTGGTCAGCATCTGTGATTCCATGAATTACCTGACAGAGCCGGAAGAGTTATGCGAGGTATTCCGGCTGGTGAATAATTATCTAGATCCCGGCGGTATTTTTATTTTTGATCTGAATACGGTCTATAAGTATGAGGAACTCATGGGAGAAGAGACCATTGCCGAGGACCGGGAAGAGGGCAGCTTTATCTGGGATAATTATTATGACCGGGAAAGCCGGATCAACGAGTATTCTCTGGCGCTGTTCCTTCGAAGGGAGGACGGGCTCTATGAAAAGCATCTGGAAGAGCATTACCAGAGAGCGTATACACTGGAAGAGGTCCGTACGCTTCTGGAGAAAAGCGGACTGGAATTTCTGGCGGCTTATGATGTGTTTAGCAGAGAGCCGGTGCGGGAGGACAGCGAACGGATGTATCTTGTGGCAAGAGAAAAAGGAAAAGAACGGGCAGTCTGAACGGCAAAGGGCCAGACTGCGGGGAAATAGACAGATGGCTGCACAGGGGCGGTTCAGAAAGAACGGCGGAAAAAAGCGGCCAGGAAAGAGGGATAGAAATGACAGATTATATTGTACGGGCAACGGCGGCGGATCATCAGATCCGTGCTTTTGCAGTGACTGCCAGAGAACTTGTGGAATATGCAAGAAAAGCGCATAATACCAGCCCTGTGGCAACAGCCGCACTGGGACGGCTGCTGAGTGCAGGCGCCATGATGGGTGTGATGATGAAGGGAGAAAAGGATATCCTTACTCTGCAGATCAAAGCGGACGGTCCCCTGCAGGGCGTTACGGTTACGGCAGATTCCCAAGGGCGGGTGAAAGGTTATGTGGGCAATCCGGATGTGTGTATCCCGGCCAATGCCAGAGGAAAGCTGGATGTGGCCGGTGCTGTGGGAAACGGCATTCTCAGTGTGATCAAGGATATGGGATTAAAGGAGCCCTATGTGGGGCAGACTGCATTACAGACCGGAGAGATCGCAGAAGATCTGACGTATTATTTTGCCACCAGTGAACAGGTGCCTTCTTCGGTGGGTCTTGGGGTGCTGATGAACCGGGACAATACAGTGAAGCAGGCCGGCGGATTCATCCTACAGCTGATGCCTTTCGCGGAGGAAAAAGTAATCTCTGCGCTGGAAGAAAAAATCGCCCAGGTGTCTTCTGTGACAGCACTGCTGGATCAGGGGCTGAGCCCGGAAGGGATTCTGGAGCAGCTTCTGGGAGATCTGGGACTGGAGATCAATGATACAGTGCCGGCGTCTTTTTACTGCAACTGCAGCAAAGAACGGGTGGAAAAAGCATTGATCAGTATTGGAAAAAAAGATCTGAAGGAAATGATCGAGGACGGCAAGGAAGTGGAGCTGAACTGCCATTTCTGCAACACGAATTATACATTTACCGTGGAAGAATTAAAGGAAATCTACCGCAGATGCAGATAGATATGCTTTAAGGTCCGGCAGAAAACGAAAGAGCCGTACAGAAGAGAAACGGCGAAAACAGAGAAGATCGGACAGGAGAGAAGCGGCAGAAACAGAAAGAGCCGGATTGGAGAGAAACAGGAATAGAAAGATCTGGGAACAGGAGGAACTATGAGAGACGGTTTTGTGAAAGTGGCGGCGGCAACACCGCGGGTACAGGTCGCAGACTGCGACTATAATGCCGGAGAAATTTTACGGCTGATCGGAGAAATGGCAGAGAAGAAGGCAAAAGTCATGGTATTTCCAGAGCTTTGCCTGACCGGGTATACCTGTCAGGATCTGTTCTGGCAGACCACTCTGCTGGAAGCAGCCAAAGAAAAGATACTGTATCTGGCGGAAAAGACAAGGGAAGTGGACAGCCTGATCTTTATCGGCATGCCGCTGGAATATGAGAACAAGCTGCTGAATGTGGCGGTGGCCATGAACCGGGGAAATATCCTGGGGATCATTCCCAAGAGTTATCTTCCCAATTACGGAGAGTTTTATGAAGCCCGTCAGTTTTATTCCGGGGCGTCGGTAAGCGGCAGGATCACCCTGGGAGAATTCCAGGTGCCGGTGCTGCGGGATGTGATCTTTGAATGTACTTCCATGCCGGAATTTACCGTGGCGGCAGAAATCTGTGAAGATTTGTGGGTACCGGATCCCCCCAGCGTGCGGCATGCTCTGGCAGGGGCCAGAATCCTGGTGAACCTGTCTGCCAGCGACGAAGTGGTGGGAAAAGATGTATACCGCAGAAATCTCATTGTGGGACAGTCTGCCCGTCTGGTCTGCGCCTATCTCTACGCCACTGCCGGAGAAGGGGAATCCACCCAGGATCTGGTGTTCGGCGGACAGAATCTCATTGCGGAGAACGGTGTGATCCTGAAGGAAGGAAAGCGTTTTGAAAACGGCGTGATCTACGCGGACATCGACCTGCACCGTCTGGGAAGCGAGAGACGTCGGATGAGCACATTTCCGGCTTTTGAAGGCGGCTGCCATCTGCGGATCCCCTTTACGGTGGATGTGGAGGAAACGGCGCTGGAACGTGAATTTGCACCCAATCCCTTTGTGCCGGATGGGGACAGTGAGAGGAATTTCCGATGCGATGAAATTTTGAATATACAGGCCATGGGACTGAAGAAAAGACTGGCCCATGTTCATGGAAAATATGCGGTGGTTGGACTTTCCGGAGGCCTGGATTCCACGCTGGCCCTTCTGGTGATCGCCCGGGCCTTTGATATGCTGGGGCTTCCCCGGGAGCAGATCCTGGCTGTGACCATGCCCTGCTTTGGAACCACAGACCGTACGTATACCAATGCCTGCACACTGGCAGAGCGTATTGGGGCAACGCTGAAGGAAGTGGACATTAAAGAGGCTGTGACTGTGCATCTGCGGGATATCGGCCAGCCTCTGGACAGGCATGACGTAACCTATGAAAATGCCCAGGCCCGGGAGCGTACCCAGGTTCTGATGGATCTGGCCAACCAGAACGGCGCTCTGGTGGTGGGAACCGGAGATCTGTCTGAACTGGCCCTTGGGTGGGCAACCTATAACGGAGACCATATGTCCATGTATGGAGTCAACGCCTCTGTGCCCAAAACTCTGGTGCGGCATCTGGTGGCGTATTATGCGGATACCTGCGGCGATGAGGCGCTTTCCCTTGTACTGCGGGATATTCTGGATACACCGGTAAGTCCGGAACTGCTGCCGCCCAAGGACGGAGAGATCTCCCAGAAGACGGAGGATCTGGTGGGCCCCTATGAGCTGCACGATTTCTTCCTGTATTATATGCTACGGGCAGATTTTCCGCCGAAGAAGATCTACCGGGTGGCGCTGCGGTCCTTTGCGGGAGTCTATGATAAAGAAGTGATCCTTAAATGGCTGAAGAATTTCTACTGGAGATTTTTCAGTCAGCAGTTCAAGCGCTCCTGTCTGCCGGATGGACCAAAAGTGGGAAGCGTGGCAGTTTCTCCAAGAGGAGATCTGCGGATGCCCAGTGATGCCTGTGTCAGTGTGTGGATGAAGGAACTGGAAGAACTGTAACAGGAACCTGGAAGGCACCCGGAACCGATGGAGGGTATTGTATGAAAATAAAACATGGAATTGCGGACTGGATCCTGGAAGTGATCAGTTTCCTGCTGCTGGCAGGAGCCTCTCTGTATCTGCTGATCGGATGGAACTCTTTTCCGGACAAGCTGCCCATGCATCATAATTTTGCCGGGGAGATCGACCGCTGGGGTGATAAAAGCGAGCTGCTTTTTCTCGTGGTCATTGCCTGGGTGCTGTATGTCCTTCTTGTGGCGGTGGAACGTTTTCCGCAGATCTGGAATACCGGGGTACAGGTGACACCGGAGAACCGGGAACGGGTCTACCGGACTCTGAAATATATGCTGGGCACCATGAAGGTGCTGATGAACGGCGTTTTTGCATTTCTTATAGTCCAGACCACCTTCGGACAGGCGCTGCCCGGGTGGTTTCTGCCGGTGTTCCTGGTGGTCTTTCTGGGGGACCTGGTGTTCTGGCTGGTGCGTCTGTACCGGATTCGATGAAGAAAGGGGAAGATTCGGATTTGAGCGATAAAATGGTCATATACCGGGAACAGTATGCGGATCTGCCTGCGCGGTTTGTGAAGAAGATCGATCACGATCTGGAGTATCTGGCAGACAGGGAGATTCCTGGACTGCAGAAAGTATACCTTTTCGGAAGCTGTGCCAGAGGGGAAGTGCGGAGCACCAGTGATGTGGATCTGCTGGTGGTCACCCGGGAGAAGCTGCAGGACCGGATGCTGGCAGCAGATATTCGATGGACTCTGGATGAAGAAATCGATGGAGTGCGGACAGATATTGTTTATGGAAATCTGCGTACCGCAGAGGAGGGGACTACTTTTCAGAGAGAACTGAAGCGCGACCGGAAATTGGTTATGGAGGCAGTGAAATGATAAAGAATTCCTATATTGCTATTGCAGAAAATGATCTGGCCTATCTGGAGTCTGTCCTCGGATCAGGCAGTACATTTTATAATCAGCTTTCCGTGCAGTGTCAGCAGGTAGCAGAAAAATATCTGAAGGGCTATCTGGACAAACTGTTGGTGGAAGAAGATAATGCGGATCTGCTGCGAAAACACAATATGAAGAAAATGGCGGCAAAGCTGAACGAACGGGTACCGGGACTGCAGCTGGATACGATAGGACTGGCCTATCTGACGGATTTTTATTTTGACGCGCGTTATCCGGGAGATGATTTTTATACGGTATCAAAAGAAGAATTTGATAAATGTCTGTCTGTCATGTATGACACAGTCAGAAAGCTGCAGGGAATCGGATAGCAGTCCGGTTCCCTGTTTGCGGTCAAGGAAGAAATTTCTGATCAGAGAAGAGATGGGGCGGCGCTGCCGGAAGGATCAGTCGGCCGGTCTGGCTTTTTCCAGGGCAGCGGCAATGGCGTCCAGCAGCATCATGGAAGTATATTTGTTTTCTTCGGAATACGTGACGTTTTCCAGTGACTGGCTGGCGTAAATCTGCTGGGCGAGAGCATCCAGGGAAGGCTCCATCAGAGGAAACGCGGCAGTGGTGCTTTCGTTTAAGTTGGTAAGGTCAATGGACTGGATCTCATCGGAATCCACAGTTACTTCCACGTCAAAGGTATTTTCCCCAAGGGAGATGGTGGAACGGTAAATTCCCGGCTGATACGTTCCGGATCCGGCATTGGTGGTTTGACTGTCCTGGTTCCTGGCCTGGAACATCAGAAAGATCAGAACGCCCAGAAGCAGAGCCAGTGCCAGAAATACGATGGTGTAGATCAGTTCTTTCATATGTAACACGACAATTTTGGTTTTTGAACTCATGGGATGCGCCTCCTGGATTACTTTCTATATCATATTACAGACAGGCGGCTTTTATGATAGAATATTGGGAAGATCCATGGCCGAAAGGGAGGGAGCGGCCAGCTCCTGTACAGAGGCGGCTCGCCCTGGGGGCCTGGAAAGACAGCAGACGCACAGAAAAGAAAGGAAAACAGTCTATGGCATTGCAGTTTATTCTGGGAAATTCCGGATCCGGAAAATCCCGTTATGCATTTGAACAACTGATTCAGGAATCTTTGCAGTTTCCGGAGAAAAATTTTCTGGTGGTGGTGCCGGAACAGTTCACCATGCAGACCCAGAAAACCCTGGCCCAGATGCATCCGGGAGGCGGGCTTTTGAATGTGGACGTACTGAGCTTTGAGCGCCTGGCCCATCGGGTGTTTGAAGAGGTGGGAAGAGACCGGAGACAGTTTCTGGAAGAGACCGGAAAAAGTCTGGTGCTGCAGAAAGTGGTCCAGGAGCTGGACGGACAGCTTCCTTATCTGGGCAGCCGTATGAAAAAGCCGGGGTACATTCAGGAGATGAAATCTCTGCTGTCAGAGCTGATGCAGTATCAGGTGGAAGAGGAGCAGCTGGAGCAGACATTGGAAACGGTGCAGGAGGACAGCAGCCTGCTATCCTATAAGCTGGCAGATGTCAGAAAGCTGTATCAGGGATACCGGGCCTATCTTCGGGACCGGTATCTCACCGGAGAAGAGGTGCTGGAAGTCCTCAGTGAGACCATGGAAGAATCTTCCCTGGTGCGGGGCAGTGTGGCGGTGCTGGATGGATTTACCGGATTTACGCCGGTGCAGGATCAGGTGATCCGGCGGATGCTCTCTCTGTGCCAGCGGGTGCAGGTAACCGTGACGCTGGCTGCCGGGGAAGATCCCTACCGGAGAGAACCGGGCTACCGGCTTTTTGCCCTGAGTAAGAAGACCATACACAGTCTCTGCCAGATGGCGGAGCAGACCCGCACGCCGATCCTGGATGCAATCTGGCTGAAACCAGAGGGCCGCTGGCGGTTTGAGCAGGCGCCGGCCCTGGATTTTCTGGAAAAGAATCTGTTCCGCGGCAGAAAGCAGGTGTTTGCACAGGAGCAGCAGGAAATTCAGCTGTTTGCAGCAGGATCTCCTCTCCGGGAAATGGAAGAGGTGGCAGTACGGATCCGGAAGCTGGTGCGGACCGAAGGGCTGCGTTACGGGGAGATCGCAGTGATCACCGGGGATCTGCCCTCATACGGCAATTATGCCAGACAGGCCTTTGAGAAAGTGGGGATTCCCTGTTTTATCGATGAAAAGCATTCGGTGCTGATGAACCCCTTTGTGGAGTATATCCGTGCCGGAGTAGAAGCGTATATCCGCAATTTTTCCTATGAAAGTGTGTTCCGTTATCTGCGCTGTCAGATGAGCAGCCTTACCCGGGAAGAGGTGGATGAACTGGAAAATTATGTGATTGCGCTGGGAATCCGGGGGAAAAAACGGTGGCAGGAGACCTGGGTACGGGTATACCAGGGGATGGAATCGGAGCGGATCCTGGAGATCAATGAAATGCGCCGGCGGGTCATGGAAGAATTTGAACCGCTTCTGGAAGGCTGGCAGGGAAGGCAGAAAACCGTGGCGTCCATGACCAGAGCCCTGTATGCGTTTGTGGTGAAAGGCCAGATGCAGAAAAAGTTAAAGCAGCAGGAGCTTCTTTTTGCCAGAGAGGGAAATCTGGCCATGGAAAAGGAGTACGCCCAGATTTACGGGATTGTCATGGAACTGCTGGATAAAATGGTGGCCATTCTGGGGGAAGAGCCCATGACTTTGCTGGAATACCAGCAGCTGCTGGAAGCAGGGCTGTCTCAGGCCACTGTGGGGCTGATCCCGCCCAGTGCAGACCAGATCCTGGTGGGAGATATGGAGCGTACCCGTCTGAAAGATGTGAAGGTGCTGTTTTTTGTGGGAATGAATGACGGCTGCATTCCCAAGGATACGTCATCCGGGGGCATTCTCTCAGAGACAGACCGGGAGCTGCTGGGGAAGAAGGGAATGGAACTGTCTCCCGGTCCCCGGGAGCAGATCGGAATGCAGCGGTTCTATCTGTATCTGAATCTGACCAGGCCTTCCCGTCAGCTGATTCTTTCTTACAGCCATGGAAATGCGGAAGGAGGTCTGCTCTCTCCGGCCTATCTGATCAATGCGGTGAAAAAACTGTTCCCGTCCCTTTCTGTACAGGAGGCGGGAAGCCAGGAGACTCTGGAACGGCTGGAGCATCCCAGGAGCAGCTTTTCCTATTTTCTGGAAGGACTGGAAGCCGTAAAAGAGTCCGGAGGAGAGACGGAGGATGCACTCTGGACGGCGCTGTATCACTGGTACCAGACAGATCCGGTCTATGGAAAGGCCGCCAGACAGTTGACCGAGGCAGCTTTTTATGAGAATCCCAGGGACGCCATTACGGAGAGTGTGGCGAAAGCGCTTTACGGTGAGATCTCGCCCTACAGCGCCACCCGTCTGGAAAAATTTGCCGCCTGCGCCTTTGCCCATTTCATTCAGTACGGACTGCGGCTGCGGGAGCGGGCTGTATATGAGTTCCGTCCCATGGATATGGGAAATCTGATGCACCGTGCTCTGGAGCAGTTTTCCAGAGAACTGAAAAAACGGAACCTGAACTGGGTAGAGCTGACAGAAGAGCAGCGGGAGAGTATTGCAGAGCAGGCCCTGGAAACAGCTGTGGAAGATTACGGCAATACGATCCTGGAGAGCTCTGCCAGAAATGCGTATATGAAGAAGCGTACCGAACGGATCTTCAAGCGCACCCTGTGGGCGCTCCAGGAGCAGCTTTGCAGAGGCCATTTTGTGCCTGAGGGCTTTGAAGTGTCGGTGGGAGGCGGAAGGATCGACCGGGTGGACGTCTGTGAGACAGACGGCACGGTGTACGTTAAGATCATTGACTACAAAACAGGAAATACCTCCTTCCATCTGCTGGAATTATACTATGGGCTGCAGATGCAGCTGGTGGTTTATTTAAACGGCGCCATGGAGGCGGAACAGAAGAAGTACCAGGATCGGGAAGTCAGGCCGGCGGGGATTTTCTATTACAATACCAAAGATCCGCTGCTGCAGGCAAAGAAGCAGAAAGATCTGGAAGAAGTGGAGAAGAAGCTGCTGGGAAATCTGAAAATGAACGGCCTGGTGCTGGATCAGCCGGAGGTGGCCCGACTGCTGGATGCCACCGGTGAGACCATTCCGGTGCGCTTCAAAAAAGACGGGACTTTTTACGCCGGCTCTTCTGTGGCGTCCAGGGAGCAGTTTGCCCTGCTGGGAGAGTTTACCAGGCAGAAGATCGAGATGCTCCGGGAGCAGATCCTGCGCGGGGAGGCGGAAGCGGCGCCCTATCAGATGAAAGACAAAAATGCATGTACCTTTTGTCCGTACGCTTCTGTGTGCGGATTTGATCTGAAGATTCCCGGCTATGAATACCGCAGGCTGCGGCCGCTGGAAGACCGGGAGATCTGGGAAGCCATGAAAAAGGAGGTGGAGTGATGGGAGTACAGTGGACAAAAGAGCAGCGGCAGGTCATTGAAATGCGGGACCGGAACATTCTGGTAAGCGCGGCGGCAGGATCCGGCAAGACAGCGGTGCTGGTGGAGCGGATCCTGGAACGGGTGACAGACCCGGAGCATCCGGTGGACATTGACCGTCTTCTGATCATGACCTTTACCCGGGCAGCCGCAGGGGAGATGCGGACCAGGCTGGCCGGTGCTCTGGAGGCAAAGCTGGAAGAGCATCCGGAGGATGAGCGCCTGGCACGGCAGGCAGCCCTGATCCATAACGCGCAGATCACCACCATCCATGGCTTTTGTGCCTATGTGATCCAGAACTATTTTCATATGGTGGATCTGGATCCGGGGTACCGGGTGGCAGATCAGGGAGAATGCCGTCTGCTGATGGGGGATGTGGCCAGAGAAGTGATCGAAGCCGGCTACGAGGAAAAAAGTCCGGCTTATGACCGGTTCGTGGAAAGCTACAGCGCCGGCAAGACCGATGAAGGTCTGGAAGAACTGCTGCTGCAGCTGTATGATTTTGCCATGAGCCATCCCTGGCCGGAACAGAGTCTGGACGAATGGGAGGCCGCTTATACCCTGCCGGAGGGGGAGAATGCGCAGACCCCGCCCTGGCTGAGGGAGATATGGAATCAGGCGGAGAAATATCTGCTGGAAGCCCGGAAGATCACAGAGAGAAATCTGGCTCTGGCGCTGGGACCGTCGGGCCCCTATATGTATGAAAAGGCGCTGCTGGGGGATCTGGAACTGATCGATGAACTGCTGACTCTGCGGGCGTATGACGATATGTGGCAGGCTCTGGAGAAGCCCTCCTTTCTGCGGCTGTCTCCGGTAAAGGATCCGCTGGTGTCGGAAGTCTGCAGGGAGCAGATCCAGGAAGGACGGAAGCAGGTGAAGAGTCTTCTGGCTGAATTGGGCGAAAATTTCTTTCCCGTATCTGAGGAAGAGGTCCGGGCCACCATGGCCGACTGCCGGGAATGCATCCATGTGCTGGTGTCCCTGACAAAGCAGTTTATGGAGACCTATGCAGCCAGGAAACGGGAGAAGAACATACTGGATTTCTCTGATCTGGAGCATTTTGCTCTGGAGATCCTCCTGAAAAAAGAAGGCGGGGAGATTAAGCTGACCCAGGCTGCCCGGGAGCTTTCCCTGCGCTATGAGGAAGTGATGGTGGATGAGTACCAGGACAGCAATCTGGTGCAGGAATATCTGATGAATGCCGTGTCCGGATGGGCAAAACAGCAGGACAATCTGTTCATGGTGGGAGACGTGAAGCAGAGTATCTATCGCTTCCGTATGGCAAGGCCGGAACTGTTTATGGATAAGATGAAGCGGTATGCCCTGGCGTCTGCGGCAGAAGACAGAAAAACAGGTGCGCATGCGGACGTCAGAGATCAGCGGATTGACCTGCACCGGAATTTCCGGAGCCGGGCCCAGGTGCTGGACAGTGTCAATTATCTGTTCTTTCAGATCATGCGGGAAGAGCTGGGCGGTGTGGAATATGACCAGGCTGCTGCCTTGAACCCGGGGGCGGTGTTCCCGCCGAAAGAACGGGAAGAATTTGCCCGGACTGAGCTGATGTTCGTGGAGACCGGAGATGAGGAGCGTCTGCAGACGGGCATGAGTGAACGGGAGCTGGAAGCCATGGCTATTGCCGGACGGATCCGGCAGATCGTGGGAAAGGAGCAGATCCTGGATCCGGCGTCGGGAACCTACCGGAATGTGGAGTATGGCGATATCGTGATTCTTCTGCGGACCATGGAAGGCTGGGCCGATACCTTTGCGGAAGTGCTGGTCAGCCAGGGAATCCCCGCATATGCCGTTTCCAAGACAGGCTATTTTTCTGCCCGGGAAGTGGTGACGGTCCTGAATTTTCTGCGGATCTGCGATAATCCCAGACAGGAAATCCCCTATACGGCAGTGCTCCATTCGCCGCTGGTGGGATGCAGCGTCCAGGAGCTGGCCCAGATCCGGGTGGAAATTCCGGAAACACCAGTCTATCAGGCAGTGGAGATTTATGCAGAACAGGGCAGTGATGCGGCTCTGCGGGATAAGCTGAAAGATTTTCTGGGACTGCTGGAAGAAATGCGCCGGAAGGCCGCGTATGTGCCGATCCATGCTTTCATTCTGGAGGTGTTTGAAAAGACCGGATACCGGGAGTATGTCAGTGCGCTGCCCGGGGGTCAGGGAAGAGCTGCCAATCTGGATATGCTGGTGGAAAAGGCCTCTGCCTACGTGAAGACCAGCTACCGGGGCCTGTTTCATTTTATCCGGTACATTGATTCTCTGCAGTCCTATCAGGTGGATTTTGGTGAGGGCAGCGTGACAGACGGAACGAATATGGTGGAGATTATGAGTATCCACAAGAGCAAGGGACTGGAGTTCCCGGTGGTGTTCGTGGCCGGAATGGGGAAAAATTTTAATACCCAGGAGCAGCGCAGCGCTCTGGTGCTCCATCCGGAACTGGGGATCGGAGCCGATGCTGTGTATCCGGAATACCGAAGCCGGATCCCTACGCTGCTGAAGCAGGTGATCAAGCTGCGGGTACGGGATGAAAATCTGGGAGAAGAGCTGCGGGTGCTGTATGTGGCGCTGACCCGTGCAAAGGAGAAGCTGATTCTGACAGGCACCGTGAAAAACATGGATAAGAAAATACAGGGCTCTCTGGATCTTCTGACAGACCCGGAGGAACGGCTGTCCTATATGAAGCTGAGCAAAGTCAGGACTTATTGGGACTGGATTCTTCCTGCGGTCCTGCGGCACAGAGATTTTGCCGGAATACTGGACGCGTACGGCTGGGTCTCCAATCCTTCCCATCCGCTGTATCAGTCCGGACCCGGGATGTACATGACTGTTCTTCACAGGGAAGATCTGGTGGTGCAGCAGGTGGAACGGCAGGTGACCGGCGCGAGGGCAAAAGAGCGGCTGCAGCAGATTGCCGGAGAACAGCCCAAGGAGCCGCTGCTGCAGGAACTTTCCCGGCGTTTTTCCTACCGGTATCCCTACGAAGACCGGCGGGAGATCCCTGTGAAGGTCAGTGTCTCTGATCTGAAGCACCAGAGACAGGATGAGGACAGTTATGAGTATTATTTTGAGCCGGATGTGGTGCCGCTGATTCCACGGTTCATGGAGGCGGAGCAGGAAGCATACACCGGAGCCGCCAGAGGAACGGTCTATCATCGGGTCATGGAGTGCTTGGATTATGGCAGGCTAGAAGAACCGGAGGACATCCGGAGACAGCTGGTGCAGATGGAAAAAGACGGCAGACTGGACGAGACTATGGCAGCCTGTGTACAGACCGGAGATATCTGGAATTTTGCTGCCTCTCCGCTGGGACAGCGGATGAAAAAGGCCGCCCTGCAGGGACGCCTTTTCCGGGAACGGCCCTTTGTGCTCCTTCGTCCGGCCAGTGATCTGAACCGTCAGTGGACAGATGAAGAGGATGTGCTGATCCAGGGAATCATTGATGCCTATTTTCTGGAAGGGGAAGAAATCGTACTGGTGGATTATAAAACAGATCAGGTCTTTCCGGGAAGAGAAGGGGAACTGACAGAACGCTATCAGGTGCAGCTTCGTTCCTATGCCCAGGCTCTGGGGAAGCTTACCGGAAGAAAGGTAAAAGAGATTTATATTTATTCTTTCACACTGGGAAAAGTGCTGCCGGTAGAAGACGGTCCGGCAGAGGAACAGCTGTGAACCGGAGCAGAAACGGTACAGAGCAGATCGGCCGGACCGGCAGCGGTACAGAGCAGAACCATACCGGAATGGCAGCAGTGTAGAGCAGAACCATACCGGAATAGCAGCAGAAAGAAAAAGCCCGGCAGGGGCGGATGCAGGTTATCCCTGTATCCGCCAGCCTGCCGGGTATTTGTTTTTCAGCAGCTGCCCCACAGCCTTGCCCCATCCCAGAGGATAACGGCCGGCGCAGACCAGAGTCCATCCCTGGCAGTGTTCGGCTTCTGCCGGAGTAAGGGAGAGGGTTTCTCCTTTCAGATAGCGGGAGATCCGTTCTTCTTCCGGATCCAGATGCAGCACCGATGGCCATTGGTCATCCCGAAGGGTCAGAGCCAGCTGCTGGCTGGGCTCAAAACGGTTTTTCTTCACATCGCCCAGATACAGGCCGTTCCGCAGGAAGCGGATGCCTTTCACCGGGTATTCTGCCTGGGGCAGCAGATAGGCTTTTTCTCCCCGGACTTCCGTGCGCTCCAGCGGAATTTTGGAGGACAGTCCGGAGAAGAATTCCTGTAAGATATTTCGTGAGCCGGCGTCCAGTCTGGTGCGGACTGTGGGGGCTGGCCAGGTAAGGACGCCCGGCTTGCGGAGAAGACAGAGAAAATGGCCTTCGCCATCCATCTTATGGGGCCAGATGCGCACAGCCTGTGCAAGTCTGGGATCTCCATTTCCCCATTGGGGAACACCGGGAGAAAAGCCGGAGTAAGGGGCGATGGGCAGGACTTCCATTTCCGGATACTGCTCCAGCAGCCAGGAGATGGTTCCCTCGTTTTCCTCCGGAGAAAAAGTACAGGTGGAATAGAGCAGCAGTCCGCCCGGACGCAGCATGGAAATGGCCTGACGTACCAGGTCCCGCTGTATGGCGGCCAGTTCCTTTGGCCTGTCCGGATACCAGGCTGCGGCTACTTCCGGCTCTTTGCGGAACATGCCTTCCCCGGAGCAGGGGGCATCCAGGAGGATCTTATGGAAAAATTCCGGAAAAGAGCGGGCCAGTCTGGCAGGTACTTCGCTGGTGACAAAGGCATTGGAAATGCCGAACAGTTCCAGATTGCGCAGCAGGGCCCTGGCTCTGGAGGCGCTGATATCATTGGCCACCAGAAGACCTTCGCCCTTCAGACGGGCGCCCAGTTCAGTGGCCTTTCCTCCGGGGGCGGCGCACAGATCCAGCACATAGTCGCCGGGACAGATCTCCAGACGGTCGGCAGGCGTCATGGCGCTGGGTTCCTGCAGATAATAAAGTCCTGCCTGATAAAAGGCATGTCTGGCGGGGCGGATCTGGGATGGATAGAAATATCCATTGGTGATCCAGGGAACAGGGACAACAGGAAAAGGCGCCTGTTCCTGAAATTTTTCACAGGTGGTCTTTAAGGTATTCACGCGCAGGCCATATTGCCTGGGCTGCTGATAGCTTTCCAGAAACGCGCCGTATTCATCTTTCAGCATATCTTTCATCCGGTCTAAAAATTCCTGGGGCAGAGAGTTCATGAGGATTCCAGCCTTTCTCAAATGGTTTGACAGAGAGAATCCAGCCGTGCAGGATTCTTTCTTAAGCTGACTACCAGTATACAAAAAATCCGGGCGGGAAAAAAGAGGAAATGTAAATTTTGCAGAAAATATTTCATACAGGTTGACAAACAATATTATATGATATATAGTATTAGTCAAGAAATAATATTATTGAAAGAGTAATAATATTTGCGATGTAATGATGCTCGAAATCAGAGAATGGCTGTCCGGGAATCCGAAGCACGGACAGTTTGGAGAAGAAAGGTGTGAGACGATGGTATTTAATACAGGTGCCGCCCTGTTGGATGCGATTGTTCTGGCTGTAGTTTCCAAGGAGAAAGAGGGAACCTATGGTTATAAGATCACCCAGGATGTGCGACAGGTTCTGGAGGTTTCGGAATCCACTCTTTATCCGGTTCTGCGGAGACTGCAGAAGGATGACTGTCTGGAGGTCTATGATATGAATTATGGAGGCCGGAACAGAAGATATTACAGGATCACAGACCGGGGAGCAGCGCAGTTGGAGCTGTATAAGGCGGAATGGAAGAGTTATTCTTCAAAGATTTCAAAGATGTTTGAGGGAGGAATTGAGGTATGAACAGAGAGGAATTTATGAGGCAGCTGGAACGCCTATTGCAGGATATCTCAGAAAGCGAGAGGAGGGAGGCGCTGGAATATTACAACAGTTATTTTGATGATGCGGGAGAAGAGAACGAGTCCAGGGTGATCCAGGAACTGGGAAGTCCGGGAAAGGTGGCTGCCATTATCAAAGCGGATCTGGAAGAAAACAGCCGGGAATACGGGGAATATACTGAAAATGGATATGAAGATCCGCGTACAAGAGAGGAATCTCAGGTACCAGACCGCTATGGACAGACGGAGAGAGCCAGAAGAGGTTACCGCACCGGCGGCCGCAATAATAAGGGCACGATCATTTTGCTGGTGATCCTGGCGGTGTTTGCGGCGCCGATCCTTCTGGGTATAGGCGGTGGAATCTTTGGGATTCTGGTTGGTATCCTGGGCGGGATTGCAGGGATTGTTGTGGGGCTGGCCGGCGGAATGGTCGGTGCTCTTGCCGGCGGTGTAGGTGTGCTGATCGCAGGTATTGTGGAATGCTTTTCTTCTCCTGCCCTTGGATTTGTGGGAATCGGCATCGGATTTTTACTGCTGGCAGTGGGAATTTTGCTGCTGGTCCTGTTTGGCTGGCTGTTTATCCGGGTTTTTCCATGGGTGATCCGGAAAATATCAGATCTGGTGCATAAGGCGGCACACAGAGCCAAAGGGCAGGATAAAGGAGGGGAACAGATATGAAACGATTTTTGAAGATCTGCCTGATCCTGGCAGCGGTATTTGCAGTGCTTGGTATTGGATTTCTTACCGGTGGTATTGTTACAGGCGCTACGCCGGCGGGCTTTTACCGGACGGTAAGCAGCGGAAGCGGCGCCCTGGGCGGGGTACTGGACCGTCTGGAGCGTCTGGCCGATAATCTGGATCACCACCTGGATGATGAGGAAGAAGAATTTGAAAATGTGGTGGATGACTGGGAAGAGGATGTGAATGACTGGGCGGAAGATTTTTCGGATGATGTGGACGGCTGGGTCAATGGCCTGAGCAGCAGTGGGTCCGGAGGCAGTATGTCCGACACGCTGACTTATGATGCAGAAGAGATTCGGGAACTGAAGGTGGATCTGAAATACGGCAATATTTCGATCCTGCCCACCGATGAGAACGTGATCCGCGTTGAAGGAGAGAACACCGGAGATTATCTTATCTGCCGTCAGAACGGGAACACGCTGAAAGTGGAAGGAACCTCCAGGCAGCTGAAGAATGCAGATATATGGATTCTGGTCCCTGTGGAGAATTCGCTGCGGGAAGCGGATATCGAGCTGGATGCGGCGGCGCTGACCATGGAAGATTTCCAGGCAGATAAGCTGGATGTGTCGGTGGGAGCCGGCCAGTTTCACACGGACGGCATCATTACTGCAGATGAGATCAAGGTGGAAGTGGGAACCGGGGAAATGCGCGTGGGAGATCTGGTCAGCGACAGGATCGACCTGGAATGCGGTCTGGGAAGTATGGATATCCGGATCAGCGGCTCCCAGGCGGATTACAGCTATGAAGTAAGCTGCGGCATGGGTGAGATCCGGATCGGAGAAGATACCTACAGTTCTCTTGCAGATGAGAAAAAGGTCCAGAACAGCGGAAGCCGGGGAAACCTGGATGTATCCTGCGGTATGGGCGCTGTGACGGTGGAATTTACGGAGATGTAGAGGAAAGCAAGTTTGAAGAGATAAAGGAGGCAGCGGTTATGAGTGATAAGCGTCTTTACAAATCATCAGCCAATTATATGCTTTGCGGTGTATGCGGCGGCATTGCGGAATATTTTAATATTGACCCTACATTGGTGCGTCTGGGATGGGTACTGCTTGCCTGTATGGGAGGCAGCGGGATCCTGGCCTACATTGTGGCAGCTATTATCATTCCCAACTGATTTTTTTGTATAAATCAGTGGAAAGTGGCCCATACTCCAAATAGCAAAGGAGTGTGAGCCATGGGAAAAGAGAAAGAAATCGAGGCATACAGACAGAATCTGCTGACTCCCCAGGAGAAGCTGAAATATGAGATTGCAGAGGAGATGGGCCTGCTTGACCGGGTTCTGACAGATGGCTGGCGCAGTCTGTCTGCCAAGGAAACCGGACGCATAGGCGGTCTGATGACACGGCGAAGAAAAGAAAAAATGAAAAAAGACTGAAATTTTTGTGAAAACCCCCGGGGAAATTGTAAACCCCGGGGGTTTGTGTTATATTTAAAACAGTATGAAGAAGGTGAGGATTATACAGTGAACCAATATAAAAAATATGATCCGGATGTTCTGGAGAAGCTTCATGCAGAGGAGCTGTCTGTACTGAAGGAATTTATCCGGGTCTGCAAAAAGTACGACCTCCGCTATTTTGCCCTGTTTGGAACCAATATCGGGGCAGCCAGGCATCAGGGGTTCATTCCCTGGGATGACGATATCGACATCGGAATGCTGCGGGAGGATTATGAGAAGCTGCTGAAAGTCGTGCCGGAAGAATGTCAGGGAAGATACCGGGTTGTGGGACCGGACTGCGAAGAGAAGTTTTACAATCTGGTTCCTCATTTCTGCAAAACAGGAACACGGTTTGCGACCAATTATGACCATGGACGCTACAATATGGGAATCGGCATGGATATTTTTGTCTATGACTATCTGGCGGATGATGAGAAACAAAGGAAGAAACAGGTGCGTCTCACTTCGTTCTGGCGCAGCCTGTATCTGGTGTATCATGTTGATTTTTTCAGGAATAGTGTGTTCAAGGAAGGAAATCTCCTCCCCAGGCTGGCGGCCGGAGCAGCCCACAGGATCCTTCGCAGGATCCCTCGGGCGGATGCGTTCTTCTACCGGCAGTACCTTTCTCATGCCAGGGCTTTCCGCAGGAAAACTGCTTATGTGACACAGTTCTGCGATACCATGGCGCTGCAGTCGGCCATTGCATGGGATGAACTGCTGCCGCTGCGGGAACTGCCCTTTGAGGATATACAGATTTGTGTGCCGGCCGAGTATGACAAACTGCTGACCAGGGTTTACGGGGATTATATGGAGCTTCCCCCGGAGGAGAAGAGGCAGAACCATTATCCGTATCTTCTGGATTTCGGGGATGGACACAGAATTTGTCAGGAGGATTGAAATTGAAAAAGATGTTTAAGGAATATGATCCGGCTACATTGAGGAAACTGCAGATGACGCAGCTGGAGATCCTGAAAGATTTTATCGCCCTTTGCAGAAAATATGATCTGGATTACTTTATGCTTGGCGGATCTGGTATCGGGACGATCCGGCATCAGGGATTTATTCCCTGGGATGACGATGTGGATGTGGCAATGCCCAGGAGGCACTATGAAGTCCTGCTGAAAGCGGTGGAGGAAGAAATGGGAGACAGATATGAGATCCTGACTCCGCTGAAAGATGAGCGCTATGCGTGCAATGTGACCCATATGCAGAAGAAAGGAACACGGTTTGTGCCGGAGAATTCCCGGAATCTGAAATGTGAACTTGGAATTTCCATTGATATTTTTCCGTTGGATCATGTTCCGGAAGACAGGAATAAAAGAAGAAGTCAGCTGAAGCGCGTCTGGTTTCTGAGTAAGCTGCTGTATCTGTGCGGTACGCCGGAGCCTCTGATTCCTCTGGAGGGAGTCAAAAAAACAGCTGCGTCCTGGATCTGCCGGATGACTCATTACGGCCTGAAGCTTCTGCGGGTATCGCCGAAGCGGATTTATGAAAGGCTGGAAAAGGAGGAAACAAGGTACAACCATGAGCGGTGCCGGTATCTGTGCCCGCTGGAGGTAACCATGGCGGATCACGCCTATATTTCCAAGCAGGAGATGTATCCCCTGCAGCGGATGCAGTTTGAAGGAGTGGAGGTGCTGATGCCCAATCAGTACGATACCTATCTGAAGCGGCTGTTTGGGGATTATATGACTCTGCCGCCCCAGGAAAAGAGGGTTAATCACTGTCCGTATATGCTGGACTTTGGAAAAGAGGACCATACAGTATGTGGAGAGTAAAGGAGCAGGCCACAGACCGGCAGAAGTTTTTGTGGAATATGGCAGGCAGCATGTGTAATGCTCTGTCGTCCATGGTGCTTCTGACCTTTGTGACCCGTGCGGCAGGCAGCGCCAAGGGAGGTATCTTTTCTCTGGCATTTTCCACGGCCCAGCTGCTTTCCACCATTGGATGCTTTGAGACCAGGGTAATACAGGCCACAGATGTAAGGCAGAAATACAAATTTCCCGTATATCTGACCTTCCGGCTCCTGACCTGCCTGGCCATGATGGCCGGGGCAGTGGGGTATGTATGGTTTGAAGGGTTTCAGGGAGAGAAGGCCTTTGTGATCCTTCTGATCTGTTTTTACAAGGCAGTGGATTCGGTGTCCGATTCCTTTCAGGGCCTGTTTCAGCAGCGCCTGAGGATCGATCTGTCCGGAAGGGCGCTGGCCACCCGGGTAGTGTTCTGTACCATTGTGTTCGGAATTGTTATTTTCCTGACCCGGAATCTGACCCTGGCCAGCCTGCTGATGGTGGCGGCCTGTATCTTCTGGTTCTGGTTCCACGATGTGCGGATCTGCCCCTGCTTTGAGAAACCGGGGCTTGCCTGGGATCTGCCGGCCATGAAGGGACTGTTTGCAGAATGCCTGCCCCTTTGTATCGGAAGCTTTATGATCAACTATGTGGTTAATGCACCCAAATATGCCATTGATGCTTACTGGGGTGACGAGATCCAGAACTATTACGGTTTTCTGGTGATGCCTGCCTTTGTGATCAATCTGTTCAGCCTGTTTGTATTTCGGCCGCTGCTGACCACTCTGGCTATTAACTGGAATGAAAGAAAATTTAAGGGATTTCGCAGTATCGTGGGAAAATGTGTGCTGTGGGTGCTGATACTTACAGCAGGTGCTGTAGCAGGCGCATATCTGCTGGGAATCTGGTTTTTGAATCTGTTTTCCGGACTGCATCTGGACGCGTACCGGATGGATCTGGTGCTGATCATGGTAGGCGGCGGAATGAATGCCCTGATCATGTTGTTTTACAATGTCTTGGCGGTGATGCGCCGGCAGTATCTGGTTATGGGAGGATACACCGTGGGATTTCTCTGTTCACTGGTGATTTCTCCTGTTCTGGTAAAACGACTGGAGATCCGGGGAGCGGCCGCCGCTTATGTGATTCCCATGGCGGTAATCGTACTGGTATTTTTGGGTATTACATTATTTACCTATGAAAAAGAAAAGAGAGTGGTATCAGAAAAGTCTGATACACGGATCAGAGGAACAGACAGAGAAACAGACAAGGATTAGAGAAGGATACAGGTGAAGTGATGGCAGCAAGTGACGATAGTTTTGTAAAATTAGAGAAAGTATCAAAGATCTATGGAAAAGGCGATGTACAGATCAGAGCCGCGGATGAGATCAGTTTTTCTGTAAAAAAGGGAGAATTTGTGATCGTGGTAGGGCCCAGCGGTGCCGGGAAAACCACGGTGCTGAATATCCTGGGCGGAATGGATACGGTGACTTCCGGAGAGGTTTTTGTAGATGGAGAGGATATCGCACGGTATACGCAGCGGCAGCTGACAGGATACCGACGGGAAGACATCGGGTTTGTTTTTCAGTTTTACAATCTGGTTCCCAACCTGACTGCTCTGGAGAATGTGGAACTGGCCATGCAGATCTGTAAGAATCCGCTGGATGCCAGGCAGGTTCTGGAGGAAGTGGGACTGGGCGACCGGATGAAGAATTTTCCCGCACAGCTTTCCGGCGGTGAGCAGCAGAGGGTATCCATTGCCAGGGCGCTGGCCAAAAACCCCAAGCTGCTGCTGTGTGACGAACCCACAGGAGCGCTGGACTACCAGACTGGCAAGGCTATCCTGAAGCTTTTGCAGGATATGTGCCGGGAAAAAGGTATGACAGTGATCGTGATCACGCACAATACCGCTCTTACGCCCATGGCAGACCGGGTGATTAAGATCAAAAACGGCAAAGTGTCTTCAGTAGTTTTATGTGAGCATCCGACACCGGTGGAAGAAATTGAATGGTAGGAGAGCGATACATATGAAGAAAAAAGCCTTATGGAAAGATTTTTTTATGGAAATCCGGAAAAGCCTGACCCGTTTTATTTCCATTTTCTTCATAGTGGCGCTGGGCGTTGCCTTTTTTTCGGGAATTCAGGCGTCATCGCCGGACATGCGCTACACGGGAGATGCCTATTACGATTCTCAGGAACTCATGGATATCAAGATTGTCAGCACCCTGGGACTGAATGAAGAAAATCGAAAAGCACTGGAGGAGCTTCCCGGTGTGCTGAAGGCAGAGAGCGGCGTCGGTGTGGATGTGCTTACAGGAGAGAATCAGGACCAGGTGCTTCATGTGGAGACACTGACCGAGACTCTGAATCAGATTACGGTGACAGAAGGCAGGCTTCCGGAGACCACAGGCGAGTGTCTGCTGGATGAAACATTTATGAAAGAGAACGGCTATGAGATCGGGGATCAGCTGGTATTTTCCATGGAGGAAGGAACAGAGGACGGGGAATCTGATACATCCGGGGGTGGAGATACCGTGGAATCCGATGAATCAGAAAATGAGCAGAGCACGGGAGCCGATGGATCAGAAGCTACACAGACCTCCGAAGCGGATGAATCTTCCGAAACCGGGAGCGAAGAAGAGGAGCTTATGCAGGTAACCCGGTATACCATCGTGGGTGCCGGGCACTCACCGCTTTACATATCTTTCAGCCGGGGGAACACCACGCTGGGCAGCGGAGAAGTGAACGGGTTTGCCTATGTGACCAGAGAGAATTTTACAGACACCTATGATACACAGGTGTATCTTCAGGCCAGAGGTTCTCTGGGGCTGACCAGTTATACGGATGCCTACGACAATCTGATCGAGAAAGTGACTTCCCAGGTGGAAGGTATTGAACAGGAGCAGTGCCAGGTGCGCTACGATCAGGTCAGAGACGAGGCCCAGGAGAAAGTCGATGACGCCCGCCAGGAACTGGAAGACGGCAGGCAGGAGATGGAAGAAGAACTGGCCTCTGCCTGGCAGGATATTGAAGACGCGCAGAAAGAACTGGAGGATGGACGCCAGGAGCTGGCCGATGGAGAAGCTCAGCTGCAGGATGCCAGGGATCAGGTGGCTTCCGGCCAGTCTCAGCTGGCATCTGCCCGTCAGGAACTGGCCGATGGAGAAGCTCAGCTGGCCGATGCCAGGGAACAGTACCAGTCGGGTAAGGCCCAGCTGGATGCGGCCTATGAGACCCTGAGTGCCAGACAGACAGAGGCAGACGAGGGCAAGGCCCAGCTGGATGAGGGTAAAGCGCAGCTGGATGCGGCCAAGAGCCAGCTGGATGAACAGTGGCAGGAATACCAGAACGGTCTTGCACAGATTGAAGCCCAGGAGGCGGAGCTGTCGTCAGCGGCAGAGACACTGGAGGCAGCCAAAGCACAGTATGAACAGGCGGCGGCTTCCGGGGAGTACACAGAGGAAGAACTGGCAGCCATGCTGGTCCGGATTCAGGAAAGCGAGGCACAGCTTACGGCCGGACAGGAAGCGGTGGCAGCTGCCAGGGCCCAGCTGGAGGCAGGCAAGCCTCAGCTGGATGCAGCCCAGAGTCAGCTGGATGAGCAGAGACAGCAGCTGGAAGCTTCTCAGCAGGAGTATGAGCAGGGGGCAGCCCAGCTGGCAGCAGCCTGGGAAGAATATCACACACAGGAAAGCCAGCTGCAGGCAGCCGCCCAGGAAATCGCATCCGGGGAGGCAGAGATGGAATCCGGCCGGCAGCAGATCGCTGCAACAGAGCAGCAGCTGAGTTCTGCCCAGGCGGAAATCACTTCCAATGAAGCGCAGCTGGAAGAAGCCCGTCAGGAGCTGGAAGATGGAGAACAGGAGCTGGCCGACGGGATTCAGGAATATGAGGATGGAAAGGCGGAAGCAGAGGTGGAGATCGCTGATGCGGAAGAAGCCCTGGACGATGCACAGCAGACAGTGGATGAGATTGAACAGCCGGAATGGATTATTTCAGACAGAGATGATCTGCCGGAATATGCCGATTATGGGAGCAATGCGGATCGTATCCGGAATATCGGAGAAGTTTTTCCGGTGATGTTTTTCCTGGTGGCCGCTCTGATCAGCCTGACTACCATGACTCGAATGGTAGAAGAGCAGCGCACCCAGATCGGTACGATGAAAGCCCTTGGCTACAGTAAATTTGCGATCATCTCCAAATATCTGAACTACGCATTCCTGGCAACAGTGGGAGGAAGTATTCTGGGAATCCTGTTTGGAGAAAAAGTACTTCCTTTTGTGATCATACGGGCTTATGGAATTATGTATCACAACCTGAGTGACTATATGCAGCTGGATTACGAATGGAAGTTTGCGCTGATTGCTTCCGGAGCGGCAATATTCTGTACCATTGGAGCTACAGTGGCAGCCTGTATAAAGGCTCTTCACGAAACGCCTGCCGCCCTGATGCGGCCTCCGGCTCCCAAGGAAGGCAAGCGTGTGCTGCTGGAGCGCGCGGCTTTTATCTGGAAGCATTTGAGCTTTACCTGGAAATCGACGGTCCGGAATCTGTTCCGTTATAAAAAGCGTTTCTTTATGACAATCTTTGGAATTGGCGGCTGTATGGCGCTGCTCCTGGTTGGATACGGACTCAGGGATTCCATCATGGATATTGCAAATCTGCAGTACCAGGAGCTGCAGACCTATGACGCCATGATCGTGGGGGATGAGGATGCTTCCGAGGAGGACAGGAGCGAGCTGCTGACGTATCTGGATCATGAGACAGAGAATGATCTGGAAAGTTATACGCCCATTTCCTTCCGGACTTTTTCGGTGAAAGAGGAAAAGGTGAACATCAGTGTATATCTGTACGCATTTGAGAATCCGGAAGCTCTGCAGGGAAATGTGGTGCTCCGGGACCGGAAGACCCAGGAGACATTTGATCTGACAGAGGAAGGCGCTGTGATATCTGAGAAGACTGCAACGTTGCTGGATATTGGTGTAGGAGATACGCTGAAGGTTGAAGAAGAGGGCAGTGTATATGAGATACCGGTGGCAGGCATTACGGAAAACTATATGGGGCATTACATATATTTGACGGAATCTGTGTACCGGGAAGTTTTTCAGGAGGATCCGGTATATCAGGATATTCTTCTGTGCATGAAACCGGAAACCACCGATGAGCAGCTGGAAGAACTGGGTGTGGCGCTTCTGGAATATCCGGCGGCTCTGAGCATCAGTTACACCAGCAATCTGCGCGGACAGCTGGACCGGATGCTGGAAAGTCTGGATACAGTGATGATTGTATTGATTGTTTCTGCCGGTATGCTGGCTTTCGTAGTGCTGTATAACCTGAATAACATTAATATTACAGAGCGAAAACGGGAGCTTGCTACTCTGAAAGTACTGGGCTTTTACGATATGGAGGTCTGTGAGTATGTATTCCGTGAAAACATGCTCCTGACCATACTGGGAGCTGCTGCCGGAGCGTTTATGGGAATTTTACTGCATCGTTATGTGATCGTCACGGTGGAAGTAGATGCGGTGATGTTCGGACGGAATATTTATTTCCCCAGTTTTGTCCGCAGTATTTTGTATACGGTAGGATTCTCTCTGTTTGTAAACTTTATCATGTATTTTAAACTGAAAAAGATCGATATGGTGGAATCTCTGAAGAGTGTGGAATAATATTGGCCGAAGCAGAGATTTCAGAAATACAGACGGCTTGGGGGCCGGGCGGCAGATCTGCCGTCCGGCCCCTGAATCATGGATTAAAAAAAATATTTTACAAAATGCGGGGGATTTTTACAAAAAATTCCAAATCCTTTACGAAAACCGGGTGGAGGACCTGCCTGGAAATCTTTATACTGGCATTGTATTAATTGAGAAATTAGGAGGTCAATATGAAGAGAAAAATCTTAAGCCTGCTGATGGCAGTAACAGTGATCTGCAGTACAGCAGCAGGAATGGGAACAACAGAAGTACAGGCAGCGACAACCGCACCCAAATACGTATTTTTATTTATCGGTGACGGTATGAGTTATCCCCAGATCCAGCTGACCAATTATTTTGTCAGCGCGAACCAGGGAGCAGAATCTGCGCAGACAGTGAACGTGGATGGGGAGGAACAGACAGTTCTGTCCAGCCAGAATAACCTGAATATGATGAATTTCCCGGTATCCGGTTCTGCACAGACCTATGACAGCACTTCTTTTGCACCGGATTCTGCTTCAACAGCCACATCCATTGCCACAGGACATAAGACATGGAGCGGAAGCATCAATGTCAGTGAGGATTTTACTCAGGAATATGAAACCATTGCAGAAAAACTGAAAAAACAGAAAGATTATAAGATTGGTGTCATAACAAGTGTAAATATGAACCACGCCACACCGGCAGCATTTTATGCACACCAGGCTTCCCGTAACGATTACTATGAGATCGGACAGGAAATGGTAGAGAGTAATTTTGATTACTTTGCAGGCGGCGCCCTTCTGGAGCCAACCGGTGAGGATGAAAAACAGACCGATCTGTACACACTGGCTGAACAGAACGGCTATAAAGTAGTAAAGACCCAGAAAGAGGCAGAAGCTCTGACACCTGAAGACGGAAAAGTAGTTGTAGTGGATGAGCATCTGGCAGACAGCGATGCCATGGCTTATGATATGGACCTGGAAGAAGGACAGTGGGCTCTGGCAGATTATGTGAATAAAGGCATCGAGATGCTGGACAATGATAACGGATTCTTTATGATGGTAGAAGGCGGAAAGATCGACTGGGCCTGTCATGCAAACGATGCGGCAGCAACCATCACCGATACCATTGCTCTGGATAATGCGATCGGAGAAGCTCTGGAATTCTATAACGAGCATCCGGATGAAACTCTGATCATTGTTACCGGCGACCATGAGACCGGCGGTCTGACCATCGGCTATGCGGGAACCGACTACGATACCTTCCTGACGAACTTTAACAACCAGAAAATTTCTTATGCAAAATTTGATTCAGATTACGTAACAAAATATAAAGAAGAAAAGACAGATTTTGACACCGTGATGAAAGATGTGACAGAACTGTTCGGGCTGACTGCTCCGTCCACAGAAGGCGCTGCGGTTACAGAGCAGAAGGACAGTGCGGACAAGCATCCGGAATCCACAGATGACGGTACCCTGGAGATGACCCAGTATGAGTATGATAATCTGAAGGAAGCCTACGAAACCACCATGTCCAGAACGGGAGACGAGGAAGAATTCTCTCAGGAAGAATATATCAAATACGGCAGCTACGAACCTCTGACCGTTACCATCACACATATCCTGAACAACAAGAGCGGTATCAACTTTGGCTCTTATGCACATACCGGTCTGCCAGTGGAAGTGCTGGTACAGGGCGCAGGCCAGGAAAACTTCGAAGGTTATTATGACAATACAGAAATCTACAACAAGCTTGCAGAGTTGACAGGAGTAAATTAAGTGATGAAGAATATGGTATTTCCCAAAAAGAATTCCATATTCCTGATGATCGTCATCGGATTGATCCTAATCGGCATCCTCATAGCCATTCCCACAGGCTATGAGGATGCGTTGATTTATCAGGACATGGAACGGGCAGTGGGAGAAGTGACAGAGGTAAACAATTCGGCAGTAAAGTCTTCCGGTCTGATTCAGTCCGGGGAACAGTCCTGTACCATGGAGATCCAGGACGGCATGTTCAAGGGGCAGGAAGTGACAGGCGTGAATTTTCTCAGCGGCTCCCTGGAGAAAGACAAGATTTTTGAAGTAGGTGACAGGGCTCTGGTAACGATCAGTTACGATGGAGATACGATCACTTCTGTTGTCATGTCAGATCATTACCGGTTGGATAAAGAAATTCTGCTGTTTGGCGCATTTGTTCTGCTGCTGATACTGGTAGCCGGAAAAAATGGCTTTCTGGCAGTGTTTTCTTTTGTGATCACGATACTGAGCATATGGAAAATCCTGGTTCCTTCTTATCTGAACGGGTATCCGCCCATCTGGATGGGAATCGGCATTACCGTCATACTGACGCTGATCATTATTTTCTTTGTATATGGATTTGACAGGAAAACGGCGGCAGCCGCAACCGGGGCGCTGCTGGGGATCGCGGCCACCTGTGTGCTGGGAATGGTCTTCACCGATCTGTTCAAAATACACGGCGCGGTCATGCCGGATTCAGAATCCCTTCTTTACAGCGGTTATCAGAATCTGGATCTGACAGCGATCTACATGAGCAGTATTTTCATCGGCGCCACAGGAGCCATGATCGACCTGTCAGTGGATATTACTTCGGCCATTCATGAGGTGGTGGAGAAAAAGCCGGATATTTCCTGGCGGGAAGCCACCAGATCCGGCATGAACGTGGGAAGAGCAGCCATGGGGACCATGACCACCACTTTGCTGATCGCCTATTCCGGCGGATACATTACTTTGCTGATGACCTTTATGGCCCAGGGAACCCCTGTGGATCATATCCTGAACTATAAATATGTGGCCGCCGAAGTACTGGATACAGTGGTGGGAAGCTTCGGTCTGGTGACCGTTGCGCCTTTTACCGCTCTGGTGGCCGGATTCCTGCTGACCAGAGGAAAACAGAAGAGTCTGGCAAAAGAAAAGGCAAAGGAGACAGCATCCGGCATCCAGCCCCAGGCAGAACTTCCATCTTCCGCGGAATAACTTGCCAAATACAGGAAAGTCTGTTATATTTCATAAAGAACGCAGTATTGGATTTGAACAGGCAGAGAGTCTGCCTGTTTTTCCTGTGCAGTGCGGAAAAGCAGAGCAACTGCTTTCAGTCAGAAAGAAAAGGGAGTGTGGCGGCAATGCGTCTGGAAAAAATACAGGAGTATTTTCAGAAAAAAGGATGGGAATATCAGTATACGGAAGAGGACGGGCTGGGAAGCCTGGACTTTGATTATCGGGGGGTGCCTTATCATATCTGGGAGTTTGAAGAAGATTTTCCCGGAATTGAGACTAACATCCGTGACGGCGGCAGATCCGAAGATCTGACCGGTGATTATGAAGAGATGGCCATTTCCATTATGGAAAGCTGGCAGTAAGGGAATTGTAATATTTGCTGAAACAGGGAAAACAGCCTTGACAAAAAAAGAAAACCCAATTATGATAAAGGACAAATGAATAACCAGGAGAATTCCTGGCAAAAGAAAAGGTAAAGAGAAAGAGGAGTACATCGATGGAGACCCCAGAGAGGAGCGCTCATTGGCTGGAAGGCGCTTCGGAACAAAATTGATGGAAGGTGGCTTTCGAACCGGAGAACTGAAAAAGAGGGTTGATCTGTAAGTAGGTTCTCACGCTTCGTCCCCGTTACCGGACGGCTAGAGATATGCAGCAGGCTGCATAACGAAGGTGGTACCGCGCTGATTCGCCCTTCACACATTGTGTGAGGGGCTTTTTTAATTCATTTAAGTACAGGAGGATATCATGAGCAAAGAACTGGCAAAAACTTACGATCCAAAGGGGATCGAAGAACGGATTTACCAGAAATGGATGGATAACGGCTATTTTCATGCCAAAGTGAACCCGGATAAAAAACCCTTCACCATTGTGATGCCGCCGCCAAATGTAACCGGGCAGCTTCATATGGGACATGCGCTGGATAATACCATGCAGGATATTCTGATCCGGTTTAAGCGGATGCAGGGATACGAAGCGCTTTGGCAGCCTGGTACTGACCATGCGGCCATTGCCACAGAAGTGAAGGTTATTGAGAAATTAAAAGAGCAGGGAATTGACAAAGAGGAAATCGGCCGTGAGGAATTTCTCAGGCATGCCTGGGCCTGGAAAGAGGAGTACGGCAGCCGTATCATCAATCAGCTGAAAAAGCTGGGAGCTTCTGCAGACTGGGAGAGAGAGCGGTTCACCATGGACGATGGATGCTCGGAAGCGGTAACGGAAGTGTTCATCAAGCTGTATGAGAAAGGCTACATCTACAAAGGCAGCCGCATCATCAACTGGTGTCCGGTATGCCAGACTTCCATTTCCGATGCGGAGGTAGAGCATGTGGACCAGGACGGCTTTTTCTGGCACATCAATTATCCGGTGGTGGGAGAAGAAGGAAAATTTGTGGAGATCGCCACCACCCGTCCGGAGACGCTGCTGGGAGATACAGCAGTTGCTGTGAATCCGGAAGATGAGAGATACAAAGATCTGGTTGGCAAAATGCTGGAGCTGCCTCTGACCGGACGGCAGATCCCGGTGAT
Organism: uncultured Blautia sp.; assembly: GCA_900542045.1. GTDB lineage: Bacteria > Bacillota > Clostridia > Lachnospirales > Lachnospiraceae > Blautia_A > Blautia_A gallistercoris. The sequence continues at coordinate 11,959 of UQMI01000020.1, read as the reverse complement.
CGCCGATGAATATGTGGATATGGAATTCGGAACCGGCTGCGTGAAGATCACGCCGGCCCATGACCCCAATGACTTTGAGGTGGGCAAGCGTCATAACCTGCCGGAGATCAATATCATGAATGATGATGCCACCATCAATGAGCTGGGCGGAAAGTATGCGGGCATGGACCGTTACGAGGCCAGAAAAGCCATGGTGGCAGATCTGGAGGAACAGGGACTTCTGGTGAAGGTAGTGCCTCACTGTCACAGCGTGGGAACCCATGACCGCTGCAAGACAACCGTAGAGCCCATGATCAAACCCCAGTGGTTTGTAAAGATGGACGAGATGGCCAAAGCTGCCATTGCCGCTTTGGAGAACGGAGATCTGACCTTTGTTCCGGAGCGTTTTGATAAGATCTATCTGCATTGGCTGGAAAACATCCGTGACTGGTGTATTTCCCGTCAACTCTGGTGGGGACACCGGATTCCCGCCTATTACTGTGACGAGTGCGGAGAAGTGGTTGTGGCAAAAGAAATGCCGGAACGCTGCCCCAAGTGCGGCTGCACCCATCTGACTCAGGATGAGGACACGCTGGATACCTGGTTCTCCTCTGCACTGTGGCCGTTCTCCACACTGGGATGGCCCGGGAAGACACCGGAGCTGGATTATTTCTATCCGACAGATGTGCTGGTGACCGGCTATGATATTATTTTCTTCTGGGTAATCCGTATGGTATTTTCCGGCCTGGAGCAGACTGGAAAATCGCCGTTCCATCACGTACTGATTCATGGTCTGGTAAGGGATTCCCAGGGAAGAAAGATGAGCAAATCCCTTGGCAACGGCATCGATCCGCTGGAAGTGATCGACAAATACGGCGCCGATGCTCTGCGTCTGACCCTGATGACTGGAAATGCACCAGGAAATGACATGCGTTTCTATTGGGAGAGAGTGGAAGCCAGCCGTAATTTTGCCAACAAAATATGGAATGCCTCCCGGTTTATCCTGATGAATCTGGAAGGAAAGACCGTAACGGATCCGGGGCTGTCCAGCCTGGCAACCGAGGACAAATGGATCCTTTCCCATTTGAATGATGTGATCCGGGATGTGACAGAAAACCTGGATAAATATGAGCTGGGAATTGCAGTACAGAAGGTATATGATTTCCTGTGGGATGAGTTCTGCGACTGGTATATCGAGATCTCCAAAGTACGTCTGTGGAACGCCCAGGAAGATCCGGAAGGCGCCAACACAGCCCTCTGGACCCTGCGTACAGTGCTGACAGAGGCCCTGAAGCTGCTGCATCCGTATATGCCGTTTATCACAGAAGAAATCTACTGCACGCTGCTGCCGGAAGAAGAGTCGATCATGATCGCATCCTGGCCGCTGTACCGGGAAGAATGGCATTTTGAGGAAGCCCAGAAGGCAGTGGAATGCATCAAGGAAGTGGTAAAAGGAATCCGTAATGCAAGGACTCAGATGAATGTGCCGGCCGGCAGAAAGACGAATGTATATATCGTAGGCGCAGACGCAGATGTTTGCCGTATGTATGAAGAAATGAAGCGTTCCTACACCAATCTGGCCCTGGCAAAGGAAATTTTTGTGCAGGAAACAAAAGAAGGAATCGGCGAAGATGCAGTGTCTATCGTGGTATCCAATGCGGTGGCCTACCTGCCTCTGGATGAGCTGGTTGACAGGGAAAAGGAACTGGAACGTCTGGAGAAAGAGCAGAAGAGACTGGAGAAAGAGATTGCCCGCTGCCAGGGAATGCTGGGAAATCCCAACTTTGTAAACAAGGCGCCGGCCAAAAAAATTGAAGAAGAAAAGGCAAAATTACAGAAGTATCAGGATATGATGGAAAAGGTGAAAGAACAGCTTTCCAAGCTGCTGTAAAGGAGTCTGATCAATGAAAGTGCACGTGAAACTCGAACAGTTGCACGGGGGAATAAAGAGAGGAGTGGCAAAGCTGCCCTGGGCTGCCAGGGGCTTTGTCACACTGCTGCTGCAATGGCTGGCGGTATGTGTTTTGTATTTTATCATCGAATGGATATCCAGGCATTCCTTTCGGGAAGCATGGGCATATATGACGGGATCACCGTTGGTATTTCTTTATAATGCAGCATTGATTTTCACCACAACACTGGTGGTTTTTCTGGTGCGCAGACGTTTTTTTATGCGGTGTCTGCTGGCAATTTTCTGGCTGACACTGGGCATCATTAACGGTGTTATACTGGCACAGCGGGTGACGCCGTTTACCGGACCGGATCTGCATCTGATCTCGGATGCGTTTAAGATCGCGGAAAAATATCTGGGTGTGCTGGGCCTTGTGCTGGCAGGGATTTTTGCTGTCTGCATAGTAGTCGGAGTAATCGTTCTGTTTATCCGGGCGCCCAAATACAAGGGGAAAATGTCTTACAAGATCAATATTCCCCTGGTAATCCTGGGCGTGATCCTGTTTGCAGGAAGCACGCAGCTGGCCCTGGAGAAGCGGGTATTATCCAATTATTTCGGCAATATTGCTTTTGCTTATGAGGATTATGGATATCCGTACTGTCTGGCCACCACTATTTTCAATACGGGAATTTCCTGCCCCCAGGACTATTCGGCGGGAGAAATGCAGCGGATCGAAGACAGTGAAACAGGGCTGAAGGAGACGGATCCGGACAGCCGCCCCAATATTTTATTCCTGCAGCTGGAGACATTTATCGATCCAACGGAAGTGACATTTCTGGAGTTTTCCGAAGATCCGATCCCCAATTTCCGGAAGATGATGCAGGAGTATTCCTCCGGATATTTCCGGGTGCCTTCCGTGGGCGCCGGGACTGCCAATACGGAATTTGAATGCATCACCGGCATGAGCCTGCGGTATTTTGGACCGGGAGAATATCCCTATAAGAGCATCCTGAAGGAGAGGACCTGTGAAAGTGCTCCCTACGTGCTGAAAGAGCTGGGATATACCACCCATGCCATTCACAATAATGAAGCGAATTTTTACGGCCGGCGGACCATATTCCCCAATCTGGGATTCGATACGTTTACATCGGAAGAGTATATGGAACGGGAAGATGAGAAAAATGAGATCGGCTGGGTAGAAGACCGGATCCTGACAGACAGCATTCTGGACTGCATGGAATCCACGGACGGATCCGATTACATCTACACGATTTCGGTGCAGGGACACGGGGCTTATCCCGAAGAAGAGGTTCTGGAGGATCCTGTCATTGAAGTATCCGGTGCGGATACCGAGGCAGAGAATAACCAGTGGGAGTATTATGTCAATCAGCTTTATGAAATGGACCAGTTTGTGGGAGAGCTGATCCAGGCTCTGGAGGATACAGGGGAAGAAGTGGTCCTGGTTATGTACGGAGATCATCTGCCGACTATGGGACTGAAGGCGGAAGATATGAAAAACCGGTATCTGTTCCAGACAAAATATGTGATCTGGGATAATATTGGGCTGGAAAAGGAAGATGAAAATCTGGCATCTTATCAGATTGCAGCAGAAGTCCTTGACCGCCTGGATATTCACGAAGGCAATGTGTTCCGCTATCATCAGGCACGCAAAAATACAAAGAATTATCAGCTGGATCTGCAGACGCTGCAGTATGATATTCTCTATGGGGAGCAGTATGTTTATGATGGAGAAAATCCCTATGAGAAAACGGACATGCGTATGGGTATCTATGATACAGAGCTGGATTATATCGAAAAAGCAGAGGAAATGGAACAGACCTATTATGTTGTGGGGAAATACTTCACGCCGTCCAGTGAAGTACAGGTCAATGGAGAGTGGCAGGAAACTACCTTTGTGAATTCCACTACCTTGCTGTTAAGCGGTGTGGATCTGAGCGACATGGACACGGTCAGCGTGGTACAGCGAAGCAACAGTTCTACCCGCAAAGCTCTCAGCAAGACCCATGACCGGGCATATTATGCAGTAAAACGCTGAGAAAAAGTGAATATTTCCGCCGGTATCTTGTCAGAGCCGGCGGGAATGTTGCATCTTGTCAGATAAAAACTTACGATTGGTACTGGACATCTATCACCACTATATTATAATGGTATCGGAGGCTTTTTCCGGGAAAAAGCCTTACGTACATTAGATAAAGTGGTGATATTTTTGAATTTTACGTATAAAGAAGCAGTAGATTATATTGAGGAGATTCCGAAATTTACATCAAAGAACAAGCTGGAGCATACCAGAGAATGCCTGCGGCGTCTGGGAGACCCTCAGAAAAATTTCCGTGTCATCCATGTGGCGGGAACCAATGGAAAGGGAAGCGTCTGTGCTTTTCTGACTTCCGTTCTGCGGGAGGCGGGATACAGCTGCGGGCTGTTCACATCGCCTCATCTGGTGACCATCAATGAGCGGTTTCAGATCAATGAAGAAGTTATTGGGAACCAGGCGTTTGTTTCGGCTTTTCAGAAGGTAAAGCAGCTATCGGATGAACTGGTGGAAGAAGGAAGCTATCATCCCACTTATTTTGAATTTCTTTTCCTTATGGGGATGGTGATCTTTGCAGAGGCAGGGGTGGAATTTGTCACCCTGGAGACCGGACTTGGCGGAAGACTGGATGCCACCAATTCCATTGAAGATCCCCTGTTATGTGTGATTACTTCCATCAGTCTGGACCACCAGCAGTATCTGGGCGATACGGTTTCCCAGATCGCGGGAGAGAAAGCCGGGATCATCAAGCCCGGGATTCCTGTAGTATATGATGGGAATTCGAAGGAGGCGGCAGAGGTGATCGCGCGCCATGCACAGCAGCTGCACAGTCCGGCTTTTGCTGTGACCGAAGAGTTCTGCAGCCTGCATACGAGCGGCACACAGGGACTGACTTTTTCGGTGGATATTCCGTATTACAGGGGGCAGGTCTTTTCCATACCGTTTATTGCCAGATACCAGATGATGAACAGTGCACTGGCGTTAAAGGCCCTGGAAATCCTGTCTGTCAGACTGACATTTACAATGGATGCGGTGCACAGAGGGCTGGCCCGTACCAGATGGCAGGGGCGGATGGAGATGGTACTGCCCCGGGTGGTGGTAGATGGAGCTCATAATGAAGACGGTGTGGCCCGTTTCGTAGAAACCGCCTGCCATTTTCAGCAGGATTATTCCATTACACTGCTGTTTTCCGCAGTGGATGACAAGGATTACCGGGATATGATCCGGGAGATGTGCGAAAAAATATCGTTTGCCCATGTGATCACTACCAGTGTAGGAGGCTATCGTGCGGTTCCGGCAGAAGAACTGGCAGAGATTTTCCGTGAGCTGGGCTGCGGCGGTGCGGAGGCCTATGACAGTGTCTCTCAGGCATTTGAGGCCGCCAGAAGCAGGCAAGGAAATGGAATGCTGTTTTGTGTAGGGTCCCTGTATCTGGTGGGCGCGATCAAGGAATACCTTCGGACCATTGAGGGAGAAACTGTGAAAGCAGATTAGAAAAGGATACGCAGATATGATCAATTACGAAGAAGAACTGAAGAAATTTGAACCGATACAGGATGTGACAGATGCGGAAGGAGCCATTTATAACAGGGAACTCACAGATGTTCTGGACATCCTGAAAGAGATGATGAAAGAAACAAAAAACATACGGAGAAAATAAGGAGACATCCATGAATTGTATGAATTGCGGCGCACTCCTGACGGATACAGATTACTGTCCCCATTGCGGCTGTGATGTAATGGTGCAGAAGAAGGCGTTTTATCTGGCCAATCTCTACTATAATCAGGGCCTGGAAAAAGCCAGTATCCGTGATCTGTCCGGGGCCATCAGCTGTCTGCGGCGGAGTCTGACTTTTAACAAGTACCACATGCAGGCGCGTAACCTGCTTGGTCTGGTTTATTTCGAAACCGGGGAAGTGGTTTCGGCACTCAGTGAATGGGTGATCAGCAAGAATCTGAATCCGGTAGGCAATCTGGCAGGCGAATACATTGAAAAAGTACAGTCAAATACTAATAAACTGAATACCATAAGCGAGAGTATCCGTAAATATAATCATGCTCTGGCCTATTGCCGGGAGGGACATGAAGATATGGCTATGATCCAGCTGAAGAAGGTGCTGACACAGAATCCGCAGCTGATCAAGGGCTATCATCTGCTGGCCCTGCTGTATATCCGGGAGCATTCCTACAACAAAGCCAGACGTATACTGAAAAAGGCGGCGCGGATCGATAAGACCAATACGACCACACTGCGTTTTCTGCGGGAGATTGATGAGCAGACCGGAGTAACGACGAATCTGGAAAAGAAACAGAGAAATGCAGATTCCGATGGGGAAGGAAGAAGGACAAAACGGACCATCTTCCAGTCCGGGAATGATACGGTGATCCAGCCGCCGGCTTTTCGGGAAAAGTCAGCGGCCGCCGGTGTACTCACCTTTGTGCTGGGGATCCTGCTGGGAGCGGCTGCGCTGTGGTTTCTGGTGGTGCCGGCCAAAACCCAGGAGATCAACCGCACGGCAAATGAACAGATGCAGGAATACAGCGATGCCATTGCAAGCCGGGAAGCAGAGCTGGAAACGCTGAAAGCCCAGGTGGCCAGTGCGGAGCAGGCATCCCAGGAGCAGCAGGTTCAGCAGCAGACGACCCAGGATGTGATGACAAGTTATGACAATCTGCTGAGCGCCAACAGTGCCATGGCTGCCGGACAGAGAGACCAGGCCGTGAGCGCTCTGGCCCAGGTGAACCGGGATCAGCTGTCAGACAGCGGCAAAACGATCTACGATAACATAAAGACCGGCATGGAGATCACAGATGATGAGCTTGCAGCAGCCGGGGCCGTTTCCGGAACGGCGGCGGATACTGCTCAGACGTCAGAAGATGCCGGCACTGTTCAGGATACAGGAGCAGATACCACAGCAGCCGGTGAAACAGACAGCGGCTATGAGGACAGCAGTTATGAGGACAGCGGGTATGAAGATACCGGCTACGAAGATACCGGTTATGAGGATACCGGGTATTCCGATGGTTATTATGAAGAGGATTCCTATGAAGAGGATTACTCAGAAGATCCGTATGGATACTATGATGAATATGGAAATTACATCGAATACTGATGAAAAACCTCGGAGAAGGGGCATCTGTACAGAAATGTGCAGAGCCTCTTTTTTCTGTCCGGGATACCAGGGGCAAAAGGGACCGGATCCGTCTGGCGCCTTTTGACACCCTGATCTGTGCAGGAAAACGGGAAGTTATGTATAAAAACCATAAAAAAGGGGAAAACTGATATGAATGAAATGTTTCAGATACAGGGGACCTGTCTGACGATTGTTCTTCCCAGGGAGCTGGACCATCCCCAGGCGGACCGGATCCGGGAAGAGGCAGACTGCCTGATGGAGCGCCATTATATTAAAAAAATCATATTTGATTTTCAGGATACTGTATTTATGGACAGCTCCGGGATCGGAATGATCATGGGAAGGTACAAAGCCCTGGGTCTGCGGGGAGGAAGCATTTTGGCGGTACATGTCAATGACAGAATGAAGCGGCTGCTGAAGCTGTCCGGGGTGTATCGGTTTATTACGGTCAGCCGGGAGAATGAGCCGGCGAATCATTAAGAGGTTGGAGGGTGAGTAGAATGGGAAATACCAATGAAATGACATTGATCTTTGACAGCCGTTCCTGCAATGAAAGCTTTGCCAGAGTGTCGGTGGCTGCTTTCTGTACACAGCTGAATCCCACGCTGGAGGAGGTCACAGATGTGAAAACGGCCCTGTCAGAAGCAATCACCAATGCCATTATCCATGGATATGAGGGGGAAGTACATAAGATAACCATTGCCTGCAGGATAGAGGACCAGTGCCTTTCCATTGATGTGATCGATAAAGGAAAAGGAATCGAGGATGTGGAAAAGGCCATGGAGCCCATGTTTACTACAAAGCCGGAACTGGACCGGTCCGGTATGGGATTTGCATTTATGGAAGCATTCATGGATGAACTGGAAGTCCGTTCAAAGCCCGGGGAAGGAACCTGCGTGCATATGGAAAAAAGGATCAGGAGGTAAGGATGGAAAGAACTCTTGCTCTGATACAGCGTGCGCACCAGGGGGATAAAGAAGCAAGAGAAATACTTTTTCAGGAGAATACCGGACTGATCTGGAGCATTGTAAAGCGGTTTAAGAACCGGGGAGTTGAACTGGAGGATCTGTATCAGATCGGGAGTATCGGACTTCTCAAAGCCGTGGATAAATTTGATCCGGCCTATGGAGTGCGGTTTTCCACGTATGCAGTGCCAATGATCACCGGGGAGATCAAACGGTTCCTGCGGGATGACGGGATGCTGAAAGTCAGCCGTTCCATGAAGGAAATCTGTTACAGGGCACATCTGGTCAGAGAAGCCATGGAGAAAGAACAGGGCAGGGAACCGGGACTGGAGGAAATTGCAGATGAGATGGCTGTCACTGTGGAAGAACTGGTAATGGCACTGGAATCCGCGGCGGAGGTGGAATCCCTGCAGAAAACCATTTATCAGGGCGACGGAAATGATATTTCTCTGCTGGACAAGCTGGAAGAGCAGAGAAACGGCCAGGAGGAAGCGCTGAACCGCCTCCTCCTGGAAGAAATGCTGGGAGAGCTGGAAGCCAGAGAACGAAAACTGATCTACATGCGCTATTTTCAGGATAAGACCCAAAGCGAGATCGCACGGATCATGGGAGTTTCGCAGGTGCAGGTTTCCCGGATGGAGAAACGGATCCTGGACAGGCTCCGGAAACGTTATCTCTGAATTTTTCCCGTTTTAATGGCATGCTGCCACTGCAGCACATGTTCCTGGAATAACCGGATATCTTCACTGATGGCCTGGTCCTTCCGGGTCAGCATGTAGGTGGACCACTGACAGGGCCCGTCGGAGAAAGGAAGCATGACCATCTGATCCCCGGACATGTCTTCAAAAATAAAATCTACCGTGACGGAGATTCCCTTATTTTTCTGCACCATTTTATGGCAGAGACTGAAGCCGCTGGTCTCAAAAATGATATTGGGAGTAAAACCGGCTTCCCGGCACCGGTTCAGAATCATGTGGTGGATGTTGAATTCACTGCTCTCGATGAAGAGGGGCTGATCTTTCAGATCTTCAATGGTGACGGAAGACCGGCTGCTCAATGGATGAGCGCGGTTTACCAGAAGCTTGACCTCAAAGGTTTCCATCAGAGTTGCCTCGAAGGCGGAGAAGTCCGAAGGCCCCACGGTAAATGCCACATTTCCTTCACGGGCAGCGAACATCCGCTCCACCTGACGGTCCGGGTATTCCCGGTAATGCAGGGAGATCTCCGGGTGTTTGCGGGTGAAATCCTGGATGCATTCCGGAGTGACCAGGCGCAGGATGCCGTAGGCAGACAGCAGGTCAATCTCATGGTTCTGATATTGGGTGATCTTCTGGATCTCATTGTAGATCGTATAGTAATTGTCCAGAAAATCAGGAAGCTGTTCGTACAGAAACTGCCCGGTCTCCGTCAGGGTAATACCGGAAGGAGTCCGGTTCAGGAGTGTGGTATGCAGTTCAAATTCCAGATTTTTTATGGTCTTGCTCAGACCCTGGGGCGTGATATAAAGCTGTCTGGCAGCTTTGGTAATGCTCCGGGTCTGGCAGGTGGCCTTAAAATATTCCAGGTCTTTAATATTCATCGTAACCTCCGTCTGGCACCATTTAGTTGAAGCCTCTCATCTTTTTATTGATGGGCACGGGAAAAATCCTGTGCTATCCTGTATAGGAATTCACTTATATATTATAGTATCAGAAAAGAGACTGCCTGTCATCCCGGGCAGTCTCTTTTCTGCGTCCGGCAGGTATCAATGAACGGTTGGAGGGTCTCAAGGTATTGTTTATAGTGTAACCTCCCAGGCATTGTTATAATTGTAACGAGGAATACGTAAGCAAGTGTGCCATCGCTGAAAAACAGCGGAAAAAAACACTGGAAAACTTAAGGAGGTTTTTATGGGTGAATTTAAACTGACATCAATTGAAGAATTTGAAGCAGCCACTGAGCGGCTGCTGGAGACAGGAAAGAAAGTTGGGGCAGATTCCTGGCAGCTCCGTGTGAAGAACCAGACGCCTCACTGTAAATTTGGAGAGCAGGGAATCTGCTGCCGTATCTGTTCCATGGGGCCCTGCCGGATCACGCCCAAAGCGCCGAGAGGAATCTGCGGCTGCGATGCTCATGGAATCGCAGGACGTAACTTCCTTCGTTTTACCGCCGGCGGCGCTGCTACCCATTCAGATCATGGACGTGAAATCTGTCACACGCTCTGTACGGTATCTCCCGATGGAAATTATAAGGTAAAAGATCCGGATAAACTGATCCGTATCGCAAAGGAATGGAACGTGGAGACAGAGGGCAGAGATATTTATGATCTGGCCCATGAAATGGCTGAACTGGCCCTGCTGGAATACGGCAAACCTCACGGTGTACAGAGATGGCTTTCCCGTGCTCCCGAGCATACACAGGAAATCTGGAAAAGAGAAGAGATTGAGCCGAGAGCCATTGACCGGGAAGTTTCTACAGCCATGCATATGACCCATATGGGCAACTCCAGCAAGCCGGAAGCTCTGGTGCGTCAGTCCCTGCGTTCCGGTATGTCCGATGGATGGGGAGGCTCCATGTGCGGAACAGAATTCTCTGATGTTATGTTCGGCACACCCAAGCCGGTGGACACAGAGGCCAACCTGGGAGTTATGAAAGTGGACGAAGTAAATATTATCGTCCATGGTCATGATCCGAGCCTTTCAGAGATGATCTGCGAATATGCAGAAGATCCGGAAATGATTGAACTGGCCAAATCCGTGGGGGCCAAGGGAATCAATGTGGCCGGTGTCTGCTGTACTTCCAACGAAGTAGCCATGCGCCGCGGAATTCCCATGGCAGGAAACTTCCTGCAGCAGGAAAATGTGGTGCTCACCGGTGCCTGTGAAGCAATCGTAGTGGATGTGCAGTGTATTTTCCCGGCGTTGGGACCACTGAGCAAATGCTTCCATACCAAATTTATTACAACCTCTCCCATTGCGCAGATGCCGGATTCTGACTTTATCCGCTTTAATGCAGAGACAGCCGGGGAAAATGCCAAGAAGATCGTGCGTACCGCTGTGGAAAACTTTGTGAACCGAAAGCCGGAGTTGGTTTATATTCCGGATATGAAACAGAAAGCCACCGTGGGATATTCTGTGGAATCCATCAAATCCACACTGGATCGGGTAACCAATTCCCATGTGGACAAGACCGGAACTACCCTGCCTCTGATCGACTGTATCAAGTCCGGTGTTATCCGCGGAGCAGTGGCAATGGTAGGCTGCAACAACCCAAGAGTCCGTCCGGATTCTGCACATATTGAACTGATGAAGAAACTGATCGCCAACGATATTATCCTGGTACTCTCCGGATGCTCCGCCCAGGCAGCGGCGAGGGCCGGTCTGATGGATAAAGAAGCGAGAAATATCTGCGGCGCCGGACTGAAGCGTGTCTGCGAACTGGCAGATATTCCTCCGGTATTACATATGGGTTCCTGTGTGGATATCAGCCGTATGGTGGTGCTGGCTTCTGATCTGGCCAAGGATTCCGGATGGAATATTTCACAGATCCCGCTGGTTGGCTGTGCGCCGGAGTGGATGTCTGAAAAAGCCATCTCCATCGGCAACTATGTAGTGGCTACCGGTATCGATACCTTCCTGGGTGTGGAACCGCAGATTTCCGGTTCTTCCCAGATGGAAGACCTGCTGTACGGCGGTATCCGCGACTGGGTAGAAGCCGCTTATACAGTGGAAAAAGACATTGACAAACTGGGTGACGCCATGATTGCCCGTATTGAAGAAAAACGTGCAGCACTGGGAATCTGATATCGGCGCCCTTTGGGGCTGAACAAAAGGATCCCGGGTGTCTATACACCAGTGAAACTACAATCCATTTAGAGAAAATTTGCGGGAGGTATTATCGTGTTATTATTTGATATCGTATTTAACGGAAACGATACCATGTATGCAGAGGCATGCGA
>UQMI01000019.1 GCA_900542045.1 uncultured Blautia sp. | reverse complement strand
CTAACCCCTCATGATTGAGGGGCAGGGGAGTTGAATAGGCGAAGCCTGTTTTTTAATGTGCGTATGGGAGATTCCTGCGGCCTGGGCCAGACAGGGAAGGTGATAGCCGGTACGGGTATGGATGCTTATATGGAACAGTATCAGATACCGGCAGTGGATTTTACAGAAGGAAAGCGGGCAGACTATCCAGATGGAAAAAAGGCCCGGGAATTTATGCTGGCCAGAGAAGTCTGTGAGGCAGACGCCATTATTAATGTTTGTAAAATGAAAACTCATGCACTGGAGCGGATCACTGGAGCAGTGAAGAATATGTACGGGTGTGTCTGGGGATTGCATAAGGCAAAAGGGCATACCCTGTATCCAAGCGCAGACAGCTTTGCCAGAATGCTGGTGGATCTGAACCTGTTTCTGCGGCCCAGATTGTATTTAATGGACGGGATCATGGCCATGGAGGGAAATGGGCCGGGATCCGGAGACCCGGTGCCCATGAAGGTCCTGCTGATGAGCCGGGATCCGGTGGCGCTGGATACAGTCTTCTGTCATCTGATTCATCTGAAGCCGGAACTGGTTCCCACCAACTATCATGGAGAAAAGATGGGACTGGGGGTCATGCAGACAGAACAGATCGAGCTGTATTGCGGAACTGAACGGATCTCTCTGGAGGAGGCGGTTTCCAGATTTGGCAGGGAAGACTTTGCGGTGGACCGCAGAAAAGGCAGCGGAGGCTGGAAACGGTTTGCGCGTTTTTTCAATCTGTTTCAGAAAAAGCCGTATATTGATGAGAAGCTTTGCGTCCGCTGCGGGATCTGTGTGGAGAGTTGTCCGGTTGACGGAAAGGCTGTGCGGTTTGCCAACGGAAAGACGCAGGTTCCCGTATACGATTACCGGAAATGCATTCGGTGTTTCTGCTGTCAGGAAATGTGTCCCCGAAAGGCCATAAAAGTTAAATAGTATTTTTTAAAAACTGACGGGTGGGACTTGAAAAAGGCCGTATTTCCGGAAAATTCAGAGATGTTTTCTGATCTCGCTGATATATTCCGGGGTAGTCCCGCAGCAGCCGCCGACAAGTGTGGCGCCAGCCTGTATCAATGTCTGCATATGAGAAGCAAAAGTGACGGCATCCATGTCATATACGGCGATGCCCTCCGGACTGATCCGGGGAATCCCGGCATTGGGTTTGGCGATAACAGGAACCTGCACAAGTTCAGCAAGGTTCCGGATCACAGATTCCAGCTGATCCGGCCCGAGAGAACAGTTTACGCCCACAGCGCTGGCACCGGCACTTTCCAGAGCGGCAGCTCCCTCGAAGATATTGCCGCCGGAAAAAATGCTTCCATCGGCTTCTACGCTCATGGTACACAAAACGGGAAGATCGCAGACAGATGCGGCGGCATCCACAGCGGCCAGCGTTTCATCGATATTGATCATAGTTTCTGCCACCAGCAGATCTACACCGGCCTGTACCAGATGGGAGATCTGTTCACAGTAGACATCGTAAATCTGTTCATAAGAAAGGCCGCCGGACTGGGAATGCATCTGACCGGTGGTGGTAATATCACCGGCAATGTACGCCCTGCCATCGGCTGCTTCCCGGGCATAGGCTACCAGAGTATGGTTGATGGTTCCAATCTGATCTTCCAGACCGTGCATGGCAAGGCTGATGCGATTGGCCCCGAAAGTTGGGGCATAGAGAATGCGGGATCCGGCGTCCACGTAAGCTTTCTGCAGCTCCAGGATTACAGTTTTGTGTTCCAGGATCCACTGCTCAGTGCAGACGCCTTTGGGCATGCCAGCCAGCATCAGGTTTGAACCGGTGGCTCCGTCCAGCAGTACTGTTTGTTTGGTCAGTTGTAAAAAATCTTCTTTTGTCATAACAAGTCCCCTTTGCATGATTGGTGATAGTATTATAGCATGAGTTTTTTTGGGCGTCAAAACAGAAAGGGGTGTCTTTTTTTGTTATATTGTGCTATGATAGTCGAGTCAAATAATCCGATATTGGAGGTAGAAGAATGCTGGAATTAAAGAACATTTCCTTTCAAGTCGCGGATGAAAAAGATGAGAAAGGAATTCTGGACGATGTCAGCTTTACGCTTGACGATAATAAGTTCATTGTGATAACAGGACCCAACGGAGGAGGAAAATCTACTCTGGCACGGGTCATTGCAGGAATTGAGAAGCCCACCTCCGGACGTATTTTCTGGGATGGGGAAGACATTACAGATATGAGTATTACAGACAGAGCCAGACTGGGCATCAGTTATGCCTTTCAGCAGCCGGTCCGGTTCAAGGGCGTCACAGTCCTGGATCTGATCCGGCTGGCGGCCGGAGAACAGCTTTCTGTGGCCGGCGCCTGCAAATATCTGTCAGAAGTGGGACTGTGCGCCAAGGATTATATTAACCGTGAAGTGAACGCCAGTCTTTCCGGCGGTGAAATCAAACGGATAGAAATTGCTACCGTGATGGCAAGAAAGACACGGGTGGCGGTGTTTGATGAACCGGAGGCCGGAATCGATCTGTGGAGTTTCCAGAATCTGATCCATGTGTTTGAGCAGATGCACGATCAGCTCCATGGGTCTATCCTGATCATTTCCCATCAGGAGCGGATTCTGAATATAGCAGATGAGATTCTGGTGATCGCAGACGGCAGACTTGTCAAGCATGGAGCAAAAGAGGAAATCCTTCCAGGACTGCTGGGAACCGATTCCGCAGCTTCTTTTGGCTGCAGTCAGATAGAAAAGAGGTGCTAGAAAGATGGACGCAATACAGAAAGAATTACTGGAAGCCGTGGCAGGACTTCACGAGATTCCGGTAGGGGCATACAATATCCGGACCAACGGTAAGAGTGAGGCCAGGAACAGTACAGAACATATTACCATCGAGAGCCGGGAAGACGGCAAGGGAATCAATATATATATCAAACCGGGAACAAAAAAAGAGAGCGTGCATATTCCGGTGCTTCTCAGCCAGTCAGGACTGACGGAAGTGGTGTACAATGACTTTTACATTGGGGACGACAGCGATGTGACGATCATTGCCGGCTGCGGCATTCACAACGGCGGAGACCAGAAAAGCCAGCACGATGGCATTCACCGTTTTTTTGTGGGGAAAAATGCCAGAATCAAATATGTAGAAAAGCACTATGGCAAAGGAGAAGGCACCGGGGAGAGAGTGATGAATCCCCAGACGATCGTGGAGATCGACGAAGGCGGCTATATGGAAATGGACGCGGTGCAGATCAAGGGCGTGGATTCCACAAAGCGGGTGACCAGGGCCACGTTGAAGGCAGGGGCGAAACTGGTAGTCATGGAGCGTCTTATGACCCACGGCGTGCAGACGGCAGAGAGCCAGTTTGATGTCTATCTGGAAGGAGAAGACAGCGGCGCCAATGTGGTGTCCCGTTCTGTGGCAAGGGATGAGTCCCAGCAGCTGTTTGTCTCCACACTTCATGGAAATGCAAAGTGCAGCGGACACACGGAATGCGATTCCATCATTATGGGAAATGCCAAGATCCGTGCGGTGCCGGAGCTGACCGCAAACAATCCGGATGCGGCTCTGATCCACGAGGCAGCCATCGGTAAGATCGCCGGAGAGCAGATCATCAAGCTGATGACTCTGGGGCTGACAGAAGAGGAAGCAGAAGAGCAGATCATCAGCGGCTTCCTGAAATAAACCGAGACACAGACAGGCAGTCAGTTCCTGTACAAAAGAAGGAGTTGTGCGGCGAAAGAGGTACTGATATTATAATATTAGTACTCTTTTGTCAGTTTCCCGTACAAAGACAGGACCCAGCGCAGCGCAGGAAAGCTGCCTGCAAGGTGTTCAGCAAAAAGAGGATAGTTGAAATGACAGAAATTTTGATACGAAATGCCAGACTGGAAGAAGGAGATGTTCTGGGACAGATTGAGAATATCTGTTTTCCGCCGGCTGAAGCAGCAGAACCGGAGATGGTAAAGGCGAGGCTGGCTGCTTTTCCGGAACAGTTTTTTGTGGCAGAGGTAAACGGGAAGATCGCAGGATTTATTAATGGATGTGTCACAGATACGCCGGAACTTCCGGATACGTTTTACCATGATGTACGTTGTCATGATCCGGAGGGAGATTATTTTACCGTATTTGGACTGAATGTACTGCCGGAATACCGGCGGCAGGGGATTGCCGGCCGTCTGCTGGAGGCGTACATTCAGGCGGCACGGGAAAAAGGAAAGAAAGGGATCATTCTCACCTGTAAGGATCATATGGTGCATTATTATGAAAAATTTGGTTTTGTATGCCGCGGTGTGGCGGATTCCGATCATGGCGGCGCGGTCTGGAATGATATGAGGCTGATTTTTACAGTATAGAAAGACAAAGGATCCTGTGCAGCAGGATCCTTTTGTAATCCTTACTGAAAGGTGCAGCAGTTCAGAAGCGGGAGCGCAGCTCTGTCATGCGGCCGATGATCTGCAGTTCCGTGTGTTCAGAAGGACTGCCGGAAAAGTAAAGAGGTTCGCAGGTGGGATTCATGGGGAGAAGGACAAAGGAAGCGGTATGTTCCAGATATTTTCGCAGAATAGCCGGCTTGTTTTCCAGAGAAATACATGCGATATCCCCATTGGATACAGAAGGCTGCCTGCGGATAATGGCAATATCTCCGGGAAAGATCCTGGGGGCCATGCATGTGTCGGAAACTTTTATTCCAATGAAGTCGCTGGTTCCGATCCGTTCTTCACTGATTTCTTCTGTTCCGACGATTCGTTCTGTCAACTGTGCCTGAGAAAGGCTGGGAGAATAGGAGGAGACCACAGGAATGGAGAGACAGGTATGGGAATGATATCTGGTACGGAGACTTTTATCGCTGAGCAGATCGGTTTTTCTTATATGAAAATATTCCGCGATCTGTTCTATGATGCACATGCGGGGAAGAACCCTGCCAACGCACCAGGTGTTAAAGGTGGTGGGATGAATACCCAGATCCAGCGCCACCTGTTTCTGAGATTTTCCGTTTTCCGTAATATAATCATTGAGATTTCTGGAAAAAATCTGTCTTTGCTCTTTTTCCGTCATTTCAATGCCTCCTTTTGATAAGTGCTTTGCTTTTTTGAAACAGTGCGTCAGGAAGATCCTGCCCATGCACTGACGCTATAGATTATATAATAAAAAGCACTGCCAGACAATAACCAGAAACATTGATTTTTTGTACCGGAATGGATATGATAAGACACAGAAGAAAAGAAAAAAGAAAGCAGGAGTGAGTAAATGGCTGAAAGAAAAATGAAACATGTGGAAGATTCCATGGTGGAGCAGTCCTATTTCCTGATGCCCCGCTGCCTGAATGGGAAAGGGCATCTGTTCGGGGGACAGCTTCTTGAATGGATCGATGAGACAGCGGGGCTTGTGGCCCGCAGACATGCCCAGTGTGATGTAGTGACAGTAGCCATCGATAATATGTATTTTAAGACAGGAGCCGGAGGAGATGATGTGATTGTACTTAAGGGAAGGCTGACTTATGTGGGACGTTCTTCCATGGAAGTGCGGATTGATTCCTATGCGGAGAAAAAAGATGGGACCAGGAACATGATCAACCGGGCTTATTTTGTTATGGTGGCTGTGGATGAACAGCAGAAGCCGGTGGAAGTTCCCGGGCTGCTGATTCAGGGAGTGACCCAGGAAATTGAATGGGAAGCAGGAAAAAAAAGAAAGCAGCTCCGGGAAACCCGGCGTGTGGAGGGATACTGAAAAACAGGATAAAAGCGGAGGCAGGAATTTTCCCGCCCCTTCTTTTCAGCAGTGACAGATCAGGCTCTGTTCAGAGCCGTCTGAGGTATCGTTTTTCCATAAAGCTCAGGATACTATACAGTCCCATGGCAATGATGCAGAGAATCACAATGCTCATGATTACCCAGGAAAGTTTGAACACCTGAGAGCCATAGATGATCAGATAGCCAAGACCCTGTCTTGCGCCGATAAATTCTCCGATGATGACGCCCACAAGACATAGACCGATATTGACCTTCATGATACTGAGGATCAGAGGGATGGAGGAGGGCAGGATCACCTTGGTCAGGGCATCTTTTTTGGTGCCTCCCAGGGTGTAGATCAGCTTCAGTTTATCCGGATCGGTCTCCTTGAAGCCGGAATACAGGCTGATAATGGAACCGAAAATGGCTACAGACATTCCGGCCACAATGATAGTACGCATATTGGCGCCCAGCCAGACGATCAGCAGAGGAGCCATGGCCGATTTGGGCAGGCTGTTGAGTACTACCAGATATGGCTCCAGAATACGTGCCAGGTTTGGAAATGCCCAGAGAGCAATGGACACCGCAACTCCCAGGACTACTACGAAGAAGAAGCTGATCAGTGTCTCGGCCAAAGTGACGCCGATATGGGTGAAAAGGGATTGGTCCATGCACATGGTAAAAAAAGTTTCTGCTATCAGCAGCGGACTGGAAAAGATAAAGGAATCAATGATTCCCAGAGAGGCAGTGATCTGCCATAAAGCAAGAAAGGCCAGAAAGAGCAGGATCCTGGCTATTCGTACCATGTTTTTTTCATGTTGCTGCTGTTTCAGAAACTGCTTCTGGGCTTTTGAAATCTGTACCATTTTGATTGAGCTCCTTCCATATGAGGTTGAAATAGGTCTTAAATACAGGGGTATTTCTGGCCTCCAGTGAAGAATGAGATTCCAGCTGCAGGTCGATGGGCAGTATTTTCTGAATCCTGGCCGGCCGTCTGGTAAGAATGATGACCCGGTCTGCCATGCTGATGGCTTCGGAGATATCATGGGTTACAAGAATGGCTGTTTTATGCTCTCTGCGGATGATCTTTCCGATATCATCACTGACATTTAAACGGGTCTGATAGTCCAGAGCAGAGAATGGTTCATCCAGCAGAAGCAGGTGGGGCTCCAGAGCCAGGGTACGGATCAGAGCGGCACGCTGGCGCATACCGCCGGAGAGCTGTGAGGGCCGGGCATATTTAAATTTGTCCAACCCATAGGTTTTCAGCATACGTTCTGCTTTCTCCAGCTTTTCCGGAGTAGTCTGATGCTGGATTTCCAGACCAAGGGTTACGTTCTGGTAAATATTTCTCCACTCCAGAAGATGATCTTTCTGAAGCATATATCCGATATTGTCGGTACCGCGGGACAGTTCTCTGCCATTCATGAGGATCCTGCCGCTGCCCGGGGACAGAAGTCCGCAGATCAGATTCAGAATTGTGGTCTTTCCGCATCCGCTGGGGCCTACAATGGCCAGAAATTCGCCCTGTGTGACCTGGAAGGATATATGGGAAAGGGCAGGAGTCTCTCCGGCTGTGGTGTGATAGGAGAGACTGACATCCTGTAATTCCAAAAGTGGATTCATGCTATTACCTCCAATTTGTACTGTTTATCCGGGAGAATTCCGGATGGGGTATAGTAAATTATATGACTTTTTTCCGGTAGTGTGCGCCCGGTGCAGTGCCAAGGAAATTCTTCATTGCAGGAAAGAACAAAAAAGGATAAGATAGGGGAAGAATAAGCAGAAAGCTGGTGGGAATTTGAAAACAGCATATCAGAAAGAACTGGATAGACTGATAGAAAAACTGAAAGAAAAAAATGAGGTACCGGAGCTGTTTCTGCACAGCTGCTGTGCGCCGTGCAGCAGTTATGTCCTGGAATATCTCAGCAGGTATTTTTCCATCCATTTATTTTATTACAATCCAAATATTTCTCCGGAGGAAGAGTACCATACGCGTGTGGAAGAACAGAAGCGTCTGATCGCATCTCTGCCCACGGAGCATCCGGTGACCTTTGAGGAAGGCCCTTATGAGCCGGAACGGTTTTACCAGGCAGTAAAGGGACTGGAGAAAGAAAAAGAAGGAGGCAGGCGCTGTGAGGTTTGTTTTCGGCTTCGGTTGGAAGAAACGGCAAAGCGGGCAGCTGCGTCCGGATTTGATTTTTTTACCACCACATTGAGTATCAGCCCTCTGAAGGATGCGCAGAAACTGGGGATGATCGGGAAAGAACTGGAGCAGGATTATCAGATCCGGTATCTGCCCTCGGATTTCAAGAAGAAAAACGGCTACAAGCGTTCTGTGGAGCTTTCCGGGGAATACGGTCTTTACCGTCAGGATTACTGCGGGTGTATTTTTTCCAGGAGAGAAAGGGAAGATTTTTTAAAATCCCGGCAGGAACCATCGAAAGAGCGCATAGATTAGTCTGATAGAATATTTTAAGGCAGGTAACAATATGAATACTTTTTTGGGCGTTATGATTCCTTTTTTCGGCACCGCATTGGGAGCCGCCTGTGTATTTTTTCTGAAAAATGAGTTAAAGGCAGAGGTACAGAAGGCTCTGCTGGGTTTTGCGGCAGGGGTGATGGTGGCAGCTTCGGTCTGGTCTCTTCTGATTCCGGCTATGGATATGTCTGCCCATATGGAAAAATTTGCTTTTGTTCCGGCAGCAGTTGGTTTCCTTTTGGGGATTGCGTTTTTACTTCTAATGGACAGGAGTATACCTCATCTGCATCTGGGATGCAAAGAAGCAGAGGGGCCCAAATGCCAGCTTTCAAAGACATCTATGCTTCTGCTTGCGGTGACTCTTCACAATATACCGGAGGGGATGGCGGTGGGGGTGATCTTTGCCGGCATGCTGGCGGAAAACGCGCAGATTACCATGACAGGCGCGTTTGCCTTGTCTCTGGGAATTGCCGTGCAGAATTTCCCGGAGGGGGCGATCATTGCCCTGCCCCTGCGCAGCCAGGGAGAATCCCGGGGAAAGTCCTTTCTGCTTGGAATGCTTTCCGGGGTGGTGGAGCCGGTGGCGGCCGGCATTACGATCCTGCTTTCCGGGTATATTGAACCACTGCTGCCCTATCTGCTGGCTTTTGCTGCCGGCGCCATGATCTATGTGGTGGTGGAGGAACTGGTACCGGAGGCATCGGAAGGCGAACATTCCAATATTGCCACCATTGGATTTGCGCTGGGGTTTGTTTTGATGATGATCCTGGATGTGGCTCTGGGATAAGAGACAGGAAAAAGAGAATTACCGGATAAAAAGTCCCCTGAACAGTATCGGCTGATCAGGGGATTGAATTGCTTTGTCAGGAGAGGGCGCAATGCCGGGCCAGGAGCTGGCTCAGAGCAGTAGCGCTGCTGGAATGGATCCGGGCAATGGGAATGTTGTTGCGCTTGGCTTCCTGGGTCGCTGTATTTACCATTTTGTGAGAAACAGTATTGGTAAACAGGATCATAAGATCCGGATTCCCCAGTTTTTTCTTCAGGCATCCCCGTTCTTTGGGAAATACTTTGGCTTTGCAGCCGTGATTTTTACAGATGGTTTCGTACTGGCAGACCATACGCTCGTTGCCTCCGATAATTACTACACTCATGGAATCGAACCTCCTTTGCGAAAAAGCAGATATACCTGCCGCATGGTAAAACAGCTTTTTACAATAAGTTAGAATGAACTAACTGTCAGATCTGAAATAAGCGGTTTTCTTCTATAGAAGAAACCGCAGGGACAATAGTTAGCATAAACTAACTAAGAATAAAATACCATAAGCTCCAGGATAAGTCAAGAAAATTTCGGAAAACAGCCGGCAAAATATTGAAATATTTCCGTCTGAAAAATATATAAAAATTGTGTTAAATATAAAAAATATGATTGAATTTTATACAAAATTTGTTTACAATGTATATGATGTGTAACGAAAGTTGCTATGATAAAACGGAGGTTAAACTAGCAAATTTCAAGGAGGAGGTTTTTTATGGCAGGTAAATTTGAGGAAAAACAGGCGCGTGTGAATGCTGCGGTGGCTTTGACAGAGGGGGATCGGGTTCCGTTTGCGCCGAAATTTGGCTATGGTTCCTATGTACAGGCCAGTGGTATCAGTATGTATGAAGGCTTGATGGATCTTCGGAATATGAAACCGGGAATGGCCCATTTCCTTACCAAGTATGAGATCGATTTGCATTGGAATCCGGCTGCTTATCCCATCAAGGTGCTGGAGGCACTGGATTCGGCAGCGATTAACTGGCCGGGCCCCAGCGGACGTTTAAGCCGTGATTCCGGTTATCAGATCAACGATATTACGTATCTGCAGATGGAGGAATACGATGAGTTTCTTCAGGATCCGTCCAAGTTCTTCATGACCAAGGTTTATCCCCGCAGACACAAAAGACTGAAAGGTCTGGCAAAAGCCAGCTTTCAGGATGTGGTGGAGTTCGGACATTACGCTTCCTTTGGTGCTTTCGCCGATCCGGAAGTAAAAGAAGCGTTGTTGGCTCTGATGGAAGCCGGAACCAAAGCCAATGAGTGGGTAGCCGCTCAGGGCGAGCTGACGAATCTGGCGGTAGAGCTGGAGACGCCTCCGGGATGTACGCTGGGACAGAACGCTCCTTACGACATGCTGGCGGATAATCTGCGGGGCTATATCAACGTGCCGATGGATATTTTCGAGGTGCCGGAGAAGGTACTGGCTGCCATTGATTTCTTTACGGACCTTGCAGTGAAGAATGTGCACGGCCTGAAAGCTGCCGGTGTGAAATATGTCTTCATGCCACTCCACGGCGGCACAGATATCATGATGAGCAATGAAACCTACGAGAAATTCTACTGGCCGTCCCTTTATCGCGTGATAGAGGAAATCATTGCCTGTGATATGATTCCTTATGTATTCTGTGAGGGACCATATAATACCCGTCTGGAAATCCTGAAACAGGTTCCCAAGGGAAAATGTATCTACATGTTTGAAGAGGTGGATATCGCCAAAGCAAAGAAGATTCTGGGTGACACCGCCTGCATCTGCGGCAACCTGCCTACTGCAGACCTGATCTATGGCAAGAAAGAGGACATTATCGAGAAGACCAAGAGAATGCTGGATGTATGTGCGCCGGGCGGCGGATTTATCATGGATACCTCTATTGTCATCGATGAATACAAGGAAGAGAACTTCGATGTCTGGTATGAGACCACAATGAAATACGGAAGCTACAAATAAAAAATATGCTGAAAACGGAGCCTTTCGGGGCTCCTTTTTCGTGTGATAGGAAAGTAGAACATTCTGCTCTGACTTTCCTATCACACAAAAACGCTCCGCGTGGATCGCACTGCGGCGGAAAAGAAGCATGTTGCCAAAAGCAACCCGCCGCAGGCGGAGAATCCTGCGGTGCAGGATTCTTTTTATGCCTTGCTCTTTTCAAAAAAATTTTTTTGTGGTACACTGTCGCTGATACTTGATACGACAAATTACAAACGCTGTGGTCTGTCTGCAGATGACAGACGCAGGGAACGGAGGATAGAGATGGCACAGTTGTGGGGAGGCCGTTTCACCAAGGAAACGGATCAGTTGGTTTATAATTTCAATGCATCGATTTCATTTGACCAGAAGTTTTATGAGCAGGATATCCGGGGAAGCATGGCCCATGTAAAGATGCTGGCAAAGCAGGGAATCCTGACAGAAGAGGAAAAGGGACAGATCCTGGATGGTCTTGCCGGGATACTGGAAGATGTGAAGAATGGAACGCTGGAGATCACAGAGCAGTATGAGGATATCCACAGCTTTGTGGAAGCAAACCTTATTGACCGTATTGGAGAAGCGGGAAAGAAGCTGCATACAGGCAGAAGCCGCAACGATCAGGTGGCTCTGGATATGAAGCTGTATGTGCGGGATGAAATCGGAGAAATGGATGAACTGCTGAAAAGTCTGCTGGAAGAGCTTCTGGTGATCATGAAAGAGAATACGGAGACATACATGCCCGGATTTACCCATCTGCAGAAGGCGCAGCCCATTACCCTGGCTCATCATATGGGGGCGTACTTTGAAATGTTTTACCGGGACAGAAGCCGTCTGGCTGACATCCGCCGCCGGATGAATACCTGTCCGCTGGGAGCGGGGGCCCTGGCCGGCACCACGTATCCGCTGGACCGGGAATACACGGCGTCTCTTCTGGGATTTGACGAGGCCACCAGAAACAGCATGGATTCCGTATCTGACCGGGATTATGTCATCGAGCTGCTTTCAGCCATGGCCACCATCATGATGCATCTGAGCCGGTTCTGTGAAGAAATCATCCTGTGGAATTCCAATGAGTATCAGTTTGTGGAGCTGGACGATTCCTACAGCACCGGAAGTTCCATCATGCCCCAGAAAAAGAACCCGGACATTGCTGAACTGGTGCGTGGAAAGACCGGCCGTGTTTACGGTGCTCTGGTGTCTCTGCTGACGACTATGAAAGGACTGCCCCTTGCCTACAACAAAGATATGCAGGAAGACAAGGAGCTGACCTTTGATGCCATTGACACGGTGAAGGGCTGTCTGGCACTGTTTACCGGAATGATTTCCACCATGCAGTTCCGGAAAGACAGAATGGAGGCAAGTGCCAGAAATGGATTTACCAATGCCACAGATGCGGCGGATTATCTGGTGAACCATGGCGTGGCATTCCGGGATGCCCACGGGATCGTGGGACAGCTGGTGCTGCGCTGCATCGAGAAGGGGATTTCTCTGGATGAACTGTCTCTGGAAGAGTACCGGGAGATCAGCCCGGTGTTCCAGGAGGACATCTATGAGGCTATCAGCATGAAAACCTGTGTGGAGAAGCGGCTCACCAAAGGGGCGCCGGGCAGAAAGGCCATGGAAGAAGCTATTTTCTGCTACGAAGAATATCTGAAAAAATAAAAAAACTGGAAAAAACACTTGCATTTTTTCGTAAATTGGTTTAGTATTTACTGAAAAGACAAATGTGCGTCTATAAAAGACAATAACAGAGAGTGAGGAGAAGTTATTATGAGTGAGAAGCTGAGAGTCGGTATTTTAGGTGCCACAGGTATGGTTGGACAGAGATTTATCTCCCTGCTGGAGAATCATCCATGGTTTGAAGTTGTGACCCTGGCAGCCAGTGCCAGAAGTGCAGGCAAGACTTATGAAGAAGCTGTGGGCGGACGCTGGAAGATGGATACGCCCATGCCGGAAGCGGTAAAGAAGATCGTGGTCATGAATGTCAATGAAGTGGAAAAGGTAGCTTCCACCGTAGACTTTGTGTTCTCTGCCGTAGATATGTCCAAGGATGAGATCAAGGCCATCGAGGAAGAATATGCCAGGACAGAGACGCCGGTGGTTTCCAATAACAGTGCCCACAGATGGACACCGGATGTGCCCATGGTTGTGCCGGAGATCAATCCGGAGCATTTTGATGTGATCGAATACCAGAAGAAGCGTCTGGGCACAACCAGAGGATTTGTGGCTGTAAAGCCCAACTGTTCCATCCAGAGCTATGCGCCGGTACTGACTGCGTGGAAGGAATTTGAGCCATATGAAGTAGTGGCCACCACCTATCAGGCAATTTCCGGTGCGGGCAAGACATTCAAAGACTGGCCGGAGATGGAGCATAACATCATTCCCTATATCGGCGGAGAAGAAGAGAAGAGCGAGAAAGAGCCGCTGAAGCTCTGGGGAAAACTGGAAGACGGCGTGATCGTGCCGGCAACAGAGCCAGTGATCACCTGCCAGTGCGTGCGTGTGCCGGTACTGAATGGACATACCGCAGCCGTATTTGTGAAATTCCGTAAGAAACCGACGAAAGAGCAGCTGATCCAGGCGTTAAAAGATTTCAGAGGCATTCCGCAGGAGCTGGAGCTTCCCAGTGCGCCGAAGCAGTTCATCCAGTATCTGGAAGAGGACAATCGTCCCCAGGTAACAGAAGATGTGAACTATGAGAACGGTATGGGCGTATCGGTAGGACGTCTGAGAGAAGACACCGTATACGATTTCAAATTTATTGGTCTGTCCCACAATACAGTCCGCGGAGCAGCCGGCGGAGCGGTTCTCTGTGCAGAAACCCTGAAGGCAAAAGGCTACATCAATAAAAAATAAATTGGTTGACAGAACCCCCTTCCCGGAATTATAATTATCCAGATAAAAGGGAGTAGCTGCCATAATTTCGGATATCTTTGCCGTTTTTCGCGGCGGATGACCGGAGATGGATTTTCCTGCGACAGAACGATGCAGTCCGAGAGACGGCATCCGCAGAAAATTGAAATAGCAAGACTTTTATTACAGTATCCTGTCTATGCAATGCTGTAATAAAAGTCTTTTTCTTTGGCGGCATCACTAAATATTTTACTGGAGGAGTAGAGAATGGAATTTCTAGTTGAAGGCATACTGGCACTGACCTGGCAGCAGCTTGTCATGTATGTAGTAGGTATTGTGCTTATCTGGCTGGCAGTGGTGAAGGAATATGAGCCATCCCTTCTTCTTCCCATGGGATTTGGCGCTATTCTGGTGAATCTTCCTCTGTCCGGTGTGCTGGATCAGACACTGCAGGGAGGAATTGAGGCCCACGGTATTATTGAGTGGCTGTTTAACGTGGGTATTGATGCTTCAGAAGCAATGCCGATCCTTCTGTTTATCGGAATCGGCGCCATGATTGATTTTGGTCCGCTGCTTTCCAATCCGCTGATGTTCCTCTTTGGAGCAGGCGCACAGTTTGGTATCTTTGCGGCCATCCTTCTGGCAGCCGCATTGGGATTTGATCTGCAGGACGCAGCGTCCATCGGAATTATCGGAGCGGCTGATGGTCCTACGTCTATCCTGGTGTCTCAGATCCTGGATTCCAAATATGTGGGAGCGATTGCAGTGGCGGCATATTCGTATATGGCACTGGTGCCGATCGTACAGCCGTTTGCGATCCGTCTGGTTACCACAAAGAAGGAAAGACAGATCCATATGGATTACAATCCAAGCTCTGTAACAAAGAAAATGCGTATTGCATTCCCGATTGGCGTTACGATTGTGGTTGGCCTGGTAGCTCCCCAGTCAGTTGCTCTGGTAGGGTTCCTGATGTTTGGAAATCTGATCCGTGAATGCGGTGTCCTTGGCACACTGTCTGATACAGCTCAGAATAATCTGGCAAATCTGATCACACTGCTGCTGGGAATTACCATTTCCTTTAGTATGCGTGCAGACCAGTTTGTAACTCCGCAGACGATCATGATCATGGCCATTGGTCTGTTTGCCTTCGTAATGGATACCATCGGCGGTGTACTTCTGGCTAAGATCATGAACCTGTTCCTGAAGAAGAAAATCAACCCCATGGTGGGCGGTGCCGGAATCTCCGCATTCCCCATGTCTTCTCGTGTAGTTCAGAAAATGGCTATGGAAGAGGATCCCACCAACATTATCCTGATGCATGCAGTAGGTGCCAACGTATCAGGACAGATCGCATCTGTAATTGCCGGAGGTATGGTTATTAATCTGGTTACCCAGTTCTTGGGATAAGGAGGTAGCGTATGAATATGCAGAATGTTTTGGCTTCCCTGGACATCATGTGGAAGGGAATGGGTGGTATTTTTATCACCATACTGATCATTATGGTCTTTGTCTGGCTGATGGGAAAGCTGGGAAAAAAAGATAAATAAGATAAAATGCAGGGAACCTTGTCGCAGGATAGGGTTCCTTTTTTAATTACCGGGGTGAGAATCATACGGTAAGGAATCCTGCAATCTCTGCAAGAGTGAGGGAAAGCAGAACGGAAATGAACTTGCCGGATCTGTTCGGATTGACGGGGTCTGATACGGCGTGTATAATAGACAGAAAGTATGACTGACCAGCCGGTCAGAAAATAGAGTGGGAGAGTGACGTATGCTAGCAAAGTACAGTGTAAAGAAACCCTATACCGTTGTGGTGGCGGTAGTACTGGTTCTGATACTGGGCGTGGTATCTTTTACGAAGATGACTACAGATCTGCTGCCCAGCATGAACCTGCCGTATGCGGTGGTAATGACCACCTATAACGGTGCCAGTCCGGAGTCTGTGGAGACCGTGGTGACCCGTCCTATTGAACAGTCTATGGCTACCGTGAGCAGCATTGAAAATGTAAGTTCTATTTCCAGAGAAAACATGTCTCTGGTCATCCTGCAGTTTGAAGAGACTACGGATATGGACTCGGTGACCATAGAAATGCGGGAAAATCTGGATCAGATCAGTTCCTACTGGGATGATACGGTGGGCAAGCCCATTATCATGAAGCTGAATCCGGACATGCTGCCGGTGATGATCGCAGCAGTGGAAATGGATGGAATGGAGGCTGCGGAAGTAACAGACCATGTAACGGATCAGATCGAGCCGGAACTGGAAAGTATTGCCGGTGTGGCCAGTGTGTCCACCACAGGAACCATTACAGAAAGTGTGGATGTTCTGATCCGGCAGGATAAAGTAGAAGCCATGAACCAGAAGGTCATGGAAGCTCTGGATGAGACCTTTGCCGAGCAGGAAGAGGAACTGCAGGAAGCCCAGGAGGAGATCGATTCCGGAAAAAGTGAACTGGAAGAAGGCCAGGAAGAACTGGATGCCGGAAAAGAATCCATGGCGTCCCAGATTGGCCAGGGAGAAGCCCGGCTGAACCAGGCCCAGGGAGAGCTGGTGAAGGGAGAGGCAGAACTGTCTCTGCAGCTTTCCCAGCTGGAGAGCAAAGAAGCCCAGCTGCAGGAAGCCAGGACCCAGCTGGAAGAAGGCATGGCGCAGGCCCAGGAAGGCCTGACTGCTCTGGAAGAGACCCGCAGCGGTCTGACTGCGCTGACGGAAGCGCTGGGGGCACTGGCGCAGAAAGAAACCGAACTGACAGAAGCTCTGACAGCAGCCCAGGAAGGGCTTCAGGCTATTGAAGAGCAGCTGGCAGCACTGGATCCCCAGGATCCGAATTATGAGACGATCAAAGCAGCTCTGGAGCAGCAGAAAGCCACGCTTCAGGAGCAGATTGCTTCCATGGAACTGGCCATCGGACAGCTGGCGGAGCAGAGAACAGAGCTGGAGACACAGATTTCCCAGATCACAGAGGCTCTGGGACAGCCGGATGCAGAAGGTGCCCAGAGCTATCTGGAAGGACAGATCACAGAGCTGAATGGGACTCTGCAGGAGTTGGAGGCCAGCCAGCAGGAACTGGAGGCCGGGCAGGAACAGCTGGATGCCGGAAAAGCACAGATCGAAAGTGTACGGGCCCAGCTGGAGGCAGGCCAGATACAGTCCAGTGAAGCACTGGCCCAGCTGAGTACCCAGCAGATTCTGGCTTCCATTGAAATGAGTGTGGCGGAAGCAAAACTGAGCACGGGAGAGACTGCGCTGGATTCTGCCCAGGAGCAGCTGGATGCCGGAAAAGAGCAGCTGGAAGACGCCAGAGAAGCGGCCAGAGAGCAGGCCAGCCTGGAAAATCTCATTACGGCAGATCTGGTGAAGGGTATCCTGGCCGGTGAGAATTTCTCTATGCCGGCAGGGTATGTGACAGAGGAAGGCGTGGATTATCTGATCCGGGTAGGCGATGAGCTGGAAGGCGAAGAAGATCTGGAAGATATGGTGATCCTGGATCTGAACCTGAACGGACTGGAGCCCATACGCCTTTCGGATGTGGCGGATGTGACCCGGACAGATAACTCGGATGAAGTTTATGCCCGATTAAATGGAAATCCGGGCGTGATGCTGACCATTGAAAAGCAGACCGGCTATTCCACCGGTGAAGTAACGGACCGTCTGCTGGAGCGGATTGATGAGCTGGAAAGCGAAGATTCCAATATGCACATTTCCGTGCTGATGAACCAGGGAATCTATATTGATCTGGTCATTGACTCTGTGCTTTCCAATATGTACATGGGGGCTATTCTGGCGATAATTATCCTGTTTTTCTTCCTGAAGGACATCCGGCCCACGTTTGTCATTGCCCTGTCCATCCCTATCAGTGTGGTGGCGGCCTTTGTGCTGATGTATTTCAGCGGCATCACTCTGAATATTATTTCCCTGTCCGGTCTGGCACTGGGCGTTGGTATGCTGGTGGATAATTCGATTGTGGTGATTGAAAATATTTATCGAATGAGGCGAGAAGGCGTACCGGCCAGAAAGGCGGCTGTGGAAGGCGCACAGCAGGTGGCAGGAGCAATTGCCTCTTCCACATTGACTACCATCTGCGTATTTCTTCCCATTGTGTTTACAGAAGGGATCACCCGGCAGCTTTTTGTGGATATGGGGCTGACCATTGCTTTTTCACTGTTGTCCAGTCTGGCGGTGGCCCTGACTCTGGTGCCCATGATGGGGGCAGGGCTTTTGAAGAAGGCTGCGGCGAAAAAAACGCCGCTGCTGGACCGGATACAGAATGCCTATGGCAACAGTATCCGTTTTGCCCTGCGTTATAAATGGGGTGTACTGGCGGCAGCAGTGGTTCTGCTGATCGCCAGCGGTGTACTGATCGTATCCAAAGGAACCTCCTTTATGCCTGAAATGGAAAGTACCCAGGCAACGATCACGGTTACCACGGAAAAAGGAACCCTGTTCCAGGAGACTACAGAACAGGTGGATCAGGTGGTGGCAGCCATTGATGATCTGGAGGATATCGAGAGCATTGGCGCTATGGCAGGCGATACCAGTATCAGTTCTCTGCTGGGAGGCGGATCCAATACCAATTCAGCAAATATTTATCTGGTGCTGAAAGAAGACAAGGAGCTGAGCGGACAGGAACTGGAACAGGAGATTCTGGAACGGACCAGCGATCTGGACTGTGAAGTAGAAGTCAGCACCCAGTCCATGGATATGAGCGCTCTGGGCGGCAGCGGGATCCAGGTGCAGATCAAGGGACAGGATCTGGATCAGCTGCAGAAAATTGCCGGTGATGTGGCCCAGATCGTTTCAGATGTGGAAGGAACCACAGAGGTATCTGACGGTATGGAAGATGCGGAACAGGAATACCGGATCGTGGTCAACAAGAGCAGAGCCATGGAGCATGGACTGACGGTGGCCCAGGTGTTCCAGGAAGTGAACAGACGTCTGGCAGAAGCCTCTTCGGCAACGACGCTTTCCGATGCCAGCAAGGATTATGAGGTATATGTACGTTCCGATCAGGATGAAGAACTGACAAGAGAAGATCTGAAAGATCTTACGATAGAAGTGACCAGCCGTGACGGAGAGACCGAAGAGATCCGGATCGGCGATATCGCAGATTTCCAGGAAGCAGAAAGTCCCCAGTCCATCAACCGTGATGCCCAGTCCCGCTATATGAGCGTGACAGCCCAGCTGGAGGACGGCTACAACATCGGTCTGGTGAGCAGGGATGTGGAGGAAGCGCTGGCAGATTATGAGATTCCGGAAGGCTATACGGTAGAAATGATCGGAGAGGATGAGACCATCAACGATGCCATGGGACAGCTGTATCAGATGCTGGCTCTGGCCCTGGTATTTATCTATCTGATCATGGTGGCTCAGTTCCAGTCCCTTCTGTCACCGTTCATTATCATGTTTACCATTCCCCTTGCCTTTACCGGCGGCTTCCTGGGGCTTTTGCTGGCAGACATGGAGATCAGCGTCATAGCCATGATCGGATTTGTCATGCTGTCCGGTATTATCGTAAATAACGGTATCGTGCTGGTGGATTATACCAATCAGCTGCGCAGGGAAGGCATGGAAAAAAGAGAAGCGCTGGTGCAGGCCGGCAAAGACCGACTGCGTCCCATCGTCATGACCGCTCTGACAACGATCCTGGGTCTGCTTACGATGGCAATGGGAGTCGGTATGGGATCGGAAATGGTGCAGCCCATGGCCATTGTTACCATCGGCGGCCTGCTTTATGGTACACTTTTGACGCTGTTTGTGGTACCATGTATTTACGATTTGCTGAATCGTAAAGAATACAAAAAGGATGAATTGCGACTGGAGGATACCGAAAATGAACAGTGAAAGAAATCCTAAAGTACAGCAGCTTTTTAAAGCGGTGACGGACCTGATCGAAGAAGGGATGGATGTACATACGATGAAAGTGATCGACATTACCAATAAGGCGGGGATAGGCAAAGGCACGGCATATGAGTATTTTAAGAGCAAAGAAGAACTGGTATCCGCAGCTATCGCTGCTGATATGAAAGATCAGTTTGACCTGCTGAAGAACATGCTGGCAGAGGAAAAGATATTCGAGGGGAAGATTATCGCCGTATTTCATTGGATGGATCAGAATATGAAACGCAGACGCAGTGCGCCGCAGTTTTTTAAATGCCTGGGACAGTCGTATGAAGTGGCGGAGGGAATACGAAGAGAATTTCAACAGTCATCCGATGACAATATCTGTTTTTTCCGCGGTCTGCTCGATGATATCTGCAGGCAGGGAAAAACAGAAGGCTGCATCCGGGAAGGATTGACCGGGGATCAGATTTCTGTGACACTGGTTTCCATATTTGTGGCGTATTTTCTGTATCTGAATGGAAAAGAAGAGGAGGAATCTGTGGCTGCAGATCAGATGCAGGTCTTTCTGTATCAGAATCTGAAAAAATGCCTGGAGTAAATGTATGTCAAAATCATTATTTATTGCGGAAAAACCCAGTGTAGCTCAGGAATTTGCCAAAGCGCTGAAGATCAAAGCGGCCCGCAGGGACGGCTATCTGGAGGGAGAAAATGCCGTGGTAACCTGGTGTGTGGGACATCTGGTGACCATGAGTTATCCGGAAAAATACGATATGAAATACAAACGATGGAGTCTGGATACCCTTCCGTTCCTGCCGGAGGAATTCAAATACGAAGTAATCCCCGGTGTGGAGAAGCAGTACCGGATCGTCAGCAGTCTTCTGAACCGTGCAGATGTGGATACCATTTACATCTGTACAGACTCCGGAAGAGAGGGGGAATATATCTACCGTCTGGTGGATGAGATGGCAGGTGTGAAAGGGAAAAAAAGGCTTCGTGTATGGATCGATTCTCAGACAGAAGAGGAGATTAACCGGGGGATCCGGGAGGCAAAGGACTGGTCGGAGTATGACAATTTGTCTGCCTCTGCCTATCTGCGTGCAAAAGAGGATTATCTGATGGGGATTAATTTTTCCCGTCTGCTGTCCCTGAAATATGGAAACAGTGTGGCATCTTATCTGGGTTCCAGATATCAGGTAATTTCCGTGGGACGAGTCATGACCTGTGTACTGGGCATGGTGGTGCGCAGAGAACGAGAGATCCGGAATTTTGTGAAAACCCCGTTTTATCGGGTTCTAAGCCGGGTGGATCTGAACGGGAGAAGTTTTGACGGCGAATGGAGAGCCGTGGAAGGAAGCCGGTATTTCCAGTCACCGCTGCTGTATAAGGAGAATGGCTTCAAGGAAAAGGAAGAAGCGCTGCGGTTCGTGGAAGAACTCCAGCAGAAGGTGCAGCCCCTGGTCTGTACGGTGGAAAAGGCAGAGAAGCGCAGAGAAAACAAAAATCCGCCGCTGCTTTTTAATCTGGCGGAACTGCAGAACGTATGCTCTAAACTGTTTAAGATCAGTCCGGATGAGACGCTTCGCATTGTACAGGAAATGTACGAGAAAAAGCTGGTCACCTATCCCCGTACAGATGCTAGGGTGCTGTCTACTGCCGTGGCAAAGGAAATCTCCAAAAATCTCTCCGGACTGCGGAATTATCCCCAGGCCGGGGCGGCTGCAGCAGAGATCCTGGAAAGCGGCAGCTACAAAAAGCTGGCCGGTACCCGTTATGTCAATGATAAGCAGATCACGGATCATTATGCCATTATCCCCACGGGCCAGGGGCTGGGAGCCCTGAAAAGTCTGTCCCAGACTGCCCAGAGAGTTTACGAAGTGATCACCAGACGTTTTCTGAGCATTTTTTATCCGCCGGCTGTATACCAGAAAGTAGCGATAGTGACAAAAATAGATACGGAGCGTTTCTTTTCTTCATTTAAAGTACTGCAGGAGGAAGGTTATCTGAAGATCGCTGCCAGTTCTTTTGCCGCAGGCAGATCGAAGAAGGACGAGGGCCAGACGGAAGAAGAGGATATCACCTGTGATGCCGGTTTTCTTCAGGCATTGCAGGAATTGAAAAAAGGTGCTATACTGCCTGTGACTGAACTGTGTATCCGGGAGGGAGAAACTTCCCCGCCCAAGCGCTATAATTCCGGGTCTATGATCCTGGCCATGGAGAATGCGGGGCAGCTGATCGAGGATGAGGAACTGCGGGCGCAGATCAAGGGCAGCGGCATCGGGACCAGCGCCACCCGGGCGGAAATCCTGAAAAAGCTGGTGAATATCCAGTATCTGTCCCTGAACAAGAAGACCCAGGTGATCACGCCGACTCAGCTGGGAGAGATGGTACATGATGTGGTATATTGTTCCATACGGTCCCTGCTGAATCCGGAACTGACGGCCAGCTGGGAGAAGGGACTGACGTATGTGGCAGAAGGAACCATTACTCCCCGGGAATACATGGAGAAACTGGACCATTTTATCCGTGTGCGGACACAGGGGGTGATGGGAGCCAGCCAGCAGCGGCTGCTGCGGCAGCTGTACGACCAGACAGCCGCCTATTATAAAGAAAAGGCTCCCCAGCGGAGCAGCACCGGAAAAAAGAAACGTGCGAGTTCATAAAAGAACTGCTGTCCGGAATGACGGCAGACGGAGGTTATCATGGAAAATTTTACAATTCAAAATCTATTGGATCTGAACGAGACCATTGCTGCAGAATTATTTGAAGGGAAAACCTATCCCTGGGAGGTTCTTCCGGAGATCAAAGAGTTTATCCTGAAGCTGGGGCCAACTTTGAGTCCGGAAGAATATGACTGTGTGGACGGGAACATCTGGATTGCCAAATCCGCAGTGGTGGCGCCGACGGCGTCCATCCACGGACCGGCCATTATCGGAAAGGATACAGAGGTGCGTCACTGCGCCTTCATCCGGGGCAATGCCATAGTCGGAGAGGGCTGCGTGGTGGGCAATTCCACGGAGCTGAAAAATGTGGTGATCTTTAATTCTGTGCAGGTACCCCATTACAATTATGTGGGTGATTCTGTGCTGGGCTACAAATCTCATATGGGCGCCGGATCCATCTGTTCCAATGTGAAGTCTGACAAAAAGCTGGTAGTGGTAAAAGGCGAGAAGGAGCAGATCGAGACAGGACTGAAGAAATTTGGTGCCATGCTGGGCGACCACGTGGAAGTGGGATGCGGTTCTGTGCTGAATCCTGGAACAGTGATCGGCAGAAACTGCAACATCTATCCCCTGTCTTCCGTGAGGGGATGCGTTCCGGCCAATTCCATTTACAAGAATAAAGATGCGATAGTACAGAAACAGTAAACGTTTCCGGTGTTATTCGGGAATGCCGGGAGCCGGAAGTCCGGCTTCATCGGGTGTTTCCCGGCATGAGTAGATGCCAGGAGTATGAAAAAGCCTTTCCTGCAGAGGTTTTCTGCAGAGAAAGGCTTTTTGGATGAGCAGAATAAGGTGGTCAGAAGCAGCCCGCCCCCAGAGGGAGCAGCCGGCGTATCGGTTTGTTATTCGTCTGGTCACATTCCTCCGTAGATCAGGCGGTTCAGGATTACCAGAAGCAGGATATGCAGAGGATAAAACGCATAAAACAGATATTTCAGATATTTGCCGTGAATAAATCCCCGTTTGCCGTTATAGAGCCGGATGGGAATAAAGGCCAGACAGGCGATCCATTCAAAATACAGGCTCAGGCAGCCGAAAACTGTCTGGTATACCGGCTGGTACCGGAACAGGTAGAGAATCAGAAGGAAAACGATGCCATTAATCCCGTAATCCACCTGTCCCCAGTACGCGGCCGCCAGGGCGGCAAGGATACACAGCAGCTGGAGGATCGGTTTTCCGGTGAAGGTTTCCAGTCCCCACATGCAGAGAAACGCTATGAGCAACGTGAAAAAAATATTCTGTCCCTGAGGATAGAGCCACTGTCCGCCCAGCATGAGATTAAACGGGATCTCCGAAAGCAGGGCGAAAAGGAACAGATTCCTGGCATAACGGGGTTTGCTGGATGTATGCAGAAAACCTTCCAGCAGGAGAAAGCCGAATATGGGGAAAGCCAGTCTGCCAATATCGCGGAACAGACGGTACAGGCAATAATAATAAATCTGGCTGCCCACAGAATAAGTGAACCAGGGAGTCCATGCCTCTGGCCAGGGGGCGATAAGCAAAATACCGGCGTGATCAATGAACATGATGAACATGGCAAATACCTTGAGGGCACTGCCGCTGAAGATACCGTTACTGTATTTGTTCTGGGCGGAGAAAGTGTTTGAGAAATTCATATGCAGTGATCTCCATAGAAAAGTGCGGTTGTCAGGGGTAGGTATGTTCTCGAAGAAAAGGTCCTTCAGATACGGATGCCGATTTCATCGATTTCTTCCATCAGTGCAGGATCTGGATCCTGCTGATTCAGAAGTATATAAGAAAATTTGATCTGCGGCCAGCGTGCAGCCGCCAGTTCTTTTGTTTTGGAAAAGTCTCCGTAATAATTCAGTGCCAGTTCCAGTTCCATATGGACGGAGTCGGTACACCGGGAGCGGAGCAGGACCAGATCCGAGGCGCCGCTGCTGCGGAAAAATTCGCCGATCTGGTGATAGAGAACGTGAATTTCTGTCTGTGTTTTCATAAATACCTCCGAAATAATTGTTCATACAAATGAAAAGTATCTGTATTTATTTTACAATAGAAAAACGATCCAAACAAGTTAAAAAATGATTGACAATTTATAGGGCATGTGATAAATTTAACATATAAAATTCAAACGGATTCAGTTACTGACGGAAATAATGTGGGATACCACAGGGGAATTGAATTCGCAGTTTTTTGCCGACCGTCTGGGCAGCATTTGTAATGGTTTACAGATGTTGCCTTTTTTATATAACGGGGATGAGAACATTTTATGTCGCCTTTTCTGATATATAAAAACATCACGCGGGAAAGCGGAAGGCAAAGGATCACTTTCAAATGAGGAGGAGGATTTTGATGTTTAAGGATGAATTTCAAGCAGTGTGTAATGGTGGAGTGGCAAAACTGAACCTGATGAAAAACAATCCGCTGGGATATTTTGTTTCGGCTCTGGTAGCGGGAATGTTTATTTCTTTCGGCAGTTTTGTTGCCTTTGTTCTGGGATCTGTGATCTCAGCAGGAGATGCGGCATCCTGGACAAAACTGGCACAGGCTTTTGCTTTTGCATCCGCACTGAGTCTTGTGGTAATGGCTGGAGCAGAACTGTTCACCGGCAACAATCTGGTGCTGGGGGCTGCTGCCATGCGTAAGAAAGTGACCTGGGGAGATGCCTGTAAATTATGGCTGTTCTGCTGGGTTGGCAACTGGATCGGATCTCTTTTGTCTGTAGTTGTATTTAAGCTGACAGGAATTCCTACAGGTGATACCGGCGCTTATTTTGGAACTATTGCCCAGGGAAAGGTGGGGCTGGCACCGGTAGACTTGCTGACAAGAGCCATTCTCTGTAATATTCTGGTATGTCTTGCAGTATGGTGTGGTACCAAACTGAAAACAGAATCCGGCAAATTGATCATGATCTTCTGGTGTATTCTGGTATTTATGGTCTGTGGATTTGAGCACAGCATTGCCAATATGAGTATAGAAGGTGTTGCGCTTTTGAACGGAGACATTGCCATCGGCGGCTATCTGTACAGCGTGATTCTGGCTACCATTGGAAACATGATTGGAGGCGTTGTGTTCGTGGCATTGCCGTATCACCTGATTTCCAGAGAAAAATAAATAGTAAAAGTGGATACATAAAAACAGAACAGACGAATTTATGGGGCTGCCGCACTGAATGGAACCGCACCCTGTCAAGTAGATAATTGAAAAAATAAAAATTCTTATCTCCAGTCGTTATGATACGGCTGGAGATACTTTTTTGTTATTTTGTTTTGCAGGCAGCTTTGGAATCCCAGTGGAGTCCTGCAATTTAGACGGACAGGGCAGATGAGATAAAGTTACGAGATCTGTATCAGAGGATGTCTTGTCCTTTTTTGCTGAATAGTGTATTATGATACTAGACAGTGGAAAGGAAAGGCGGAAGAGCGGATGGAAAAGAAAAAAAGACTGATACTGGATGCAGGTTGCCTGCTGATTATTTTGGCAGTTTTGTATTTGTTTGTTCGATACCTTCTTCCTGTAATCATGCCTTTTGTGGTAGCATTTATTTTTGCATATATGATACACAGCATATCCAGTTGGACGGCGAAGTATGTGAAACTTCCGCAGAAGATACTGACCATTGGGATCACTGCCCTGTTCTTCGGGGTAATGGGCCTGGCCATTGTATTTCTGGGCAGTTATGTGGTCTCATCTGCAGCGGATCTGGTGGCAAAACTGCCTGACCTATACAAAGATGAGGTACTGCCCTGGCTGAATCAGCTGCTGGAAGACATCAATGAGCGGTACCAGTTTATGAATCAGCCGTTTTTTGAATTTCTGGAAAACAGTTTTGCCCAGTGGTCCCGGGAAATCGGAAATTCTATTTCACAGCTTTCCGTATCCATGGTTCGTACATTGTCCGGTTTTGCGGCAGGGATTCCATCACTTGTGATCCGGATCGTGGTAACCATCGTAGCCACCTTTTTTGCTGCTTCGGATTTTGACAAGATCACCGGATTCTGTCTTCGGATGCTTCCTGAGAAAGGCCAGCAGATGTGCCGGACTGTCACAGCCAAGACAAAAGAAGTGATCATCGTGTATCTGAAATCCTATCTGTTCCTCATGATGCTGACGTTTCTGGAACTGTGCCTGGGACTCTGGATCCTGCGGATCCCGTATTTTCCGATCATCGCGCTGGGGATTGCGATCTTCGATATCCTTCCAGTGCTGGGAACCGGGGGAATTCTGATCCCCTGGTCGGTCATTGCTCTGATCCTGGGAAATTACAGGATCGCAGTGGGAGTGCTGATCCTGTATTTATGCATCACCATTGTCCGCAACATGGTGGAACCCAGGATTGTGGGAAGGCAGATCGGTCTGCATCCTCTGGCCACGCTGATCTCCCTGTTTGTGGGATTCAAGCTTATGGGACTTGTGGGAATGATCGGAATCCCGGTGCTGCTGTCGCTGCTGGTGAACCTGGAAAAGGAAGGGGTCATTCACTGGTTCCCCAGAGAAGACCAGGACAGATCCGGGAAATGATACATCGTAGGGAAAATGGAACGGGGAAGGACTGTGTCACAGCAGTCCTTCCCCCATGTGAGTTACTCTATTCCCTGTGTGGAGCCATCTGTTTTCGGAAAGCTCCTTTTAAGCCGTCTGATTTCCCGACGGACCCTTCATTTGCGCAGAGCATTGTCCTGTCTGCTCTGCATATTCTCAGTCTTCATAATCTTTTTCACAGTCCTTGCACTGGCCCTCCAGACCGCAGTGAAAGTGCAGCAGCGTATCCGGTACCCGGGTACAGGTTGCCTTGGCATACTGCAGTGTATGATGGGCTTTTTTTCGTGTGCGGGGACAGTACACATCGTATTCCCGTGTGAATGTTTCAGCCATTTTTTCACCTCACCGTCATGATCATACTGCTCATCATAGCACAGATTCGGGATATTTTCCAGAGATGACGTCCGGGCTCCTGAGATTTTCGAAAATTTTACAGGCAGAGTCTTGACAAATTGTATATATATGTATATATTGAATATATACAATAAGACGGGAGGAGAGGAAGTTATGAATATTGTGATCAGCAATTCCTCTGAAAAACCCATCTATGAGCAGATCGCCTCACAGATCCGGAAGATGATCCTGGTGGGAACCCTGAAGGCCCAGGATCCGCTCCCATCCATGCGGCTGCTGGCGAAAGAGCTGCGGATCAGTGTGATCACCACAAAGCGTGCCTATGAGGAACTGGAGCGGGAAGGCTATATTTACACGGTTGTGGGGAAAGGGAGCTTTGTGGCCAGTGCCAATATGGAACTGTTGAAGGAGGAGCAGCTGCGGCAGGCAGAGGAATACCTGGAGAAGGCAGTGGAGCAGGCCAGGCCGGCCGGGATCTCGCTGGAGCAGCTGATGGAAATGCTCACTATGCTTTATGAAGAAAAGCAGATGGAGTGAAGCAGCAGACGGAACAGATCGGTACAGGACTGCTGTACAGACGGGAGGAAGCATGGAAAATGCAATTGTTTTAAAAGATGTTACCAAACGATATGGAGATTTCTGCCTGGATCATATCAACCTGACGATCCCACAGGGCTGCATCGTGGGACTGGTGGGAGAAAACGGCGCCGGCAAGACCACGATCTTGCGGGCGATCCTGCAGATGATGCCTCTGGATGAAGGAAAGATCCAGGTCCTGGGCAGGGAACGGGAACAGCGCACCCTTGACTGGAAGGAAGAACTGGGGGTGGTCCTTACGGAGCTGGACTGCTTTGGGGAGATGAACGCGCTGCAGATGGAAAAATGTATGAAGGGAATATACCGGCAATGGGATACAAAGATGTTTCACAGCTATCTGGAAAAATTCCGCATCGACCCGAAGAAAAAGCTGCGCAGATATTCCAGGGGAACAAAAGTGAAACTAAATCTGGCCATAGCCCTTTCTCATCACGCCCGGCTGCTGCTTCTGGACGAAGCCACCAGCGGACTGGATCCCATGGCCCGGGAGGAAATACTGGATATGCTGCTGGAATTTATGCAGGATGAGAGGCATACGGTGTTGCTGTCTACGCATATCGTCAGTGATCTGGAGAAGATCGCGGATTATGTGGCCTTTCTTCATAAAGGACAGCTGCAGCTCTTTGAAGAAAAGGATATGCTCCTGTATGAACATGGGATGGTACGGTGCTCGGAAGAGGAGTACAGAAGTATTCCGGAACTCTATGTGGCAGGCGTCAGGGAGAACCAGTTCGGGTATGAAGTGCTCATACAGAACCGGCAGGAAGCACAGCTAAGATGTGCCTGGATGCGGCCGGAACGGGCATCTCTGGAGGAAATACTGGTATACCGGCTGAAGGAGGGGTTGTCATGAAGGGATTAATACGAAAGGATCTGTATTTGTCGGCTTCGCTGCTGAAGGTGGGAATTGGGATCTGGGTTTTTGCATTTTGCTTCTGCCTGGGCACGAAAAGCAATACATACGGGGTCATGATGGCCATGATCTATGAGATGAGTGTGCTCATGAGCACGATGACGGCAGATGGGAAAGGCGGCTGGGCATATGCGCTGCAGGGGCCTGTGAGCCGGGATCAGATTGTACTGGAGAAATACGGCTACTGTATGGTAATGAATCTGGTGCTGCTGGCAGCCGGTATCTGCAATGGAGCTGCGGCAACGGTTTTCTGGAACCTGTCATGGGAAGATCTGCTGATCGCAGGGCTGCTGAATCTGGTCTATGGATTTTATCTGAATGCGGCGCTTCTTCCCCTTTTCTACAAAATAGGACCGGAGCATATGCAGCTGGCGGTGCTCCTGGCAATGCTGCTGCCTTTTATCCTGATCATTGGCGCCATATACTGGGTCAGTCTGCCGGGAAATCTGGAAATTCCGGCGCGTACGGCTTATCAGGCAGGTGCTGCCGGACTGGCTGTGATGTTCCTGCTCTGGATCGGTTCCTTTTTTCTTTCACGGAGGATCTTCCGGGAGAGGGAGATTGACTGAGGCATGAGGGGAAACCTGCAGCTGTGTTATAAACTGGGAATAGAAATGATACAGATGGCGGCGGGAGATGTATGCTCTAAGTGACTTCTTAATCATGGTCTTTGTCATGGTTAGTGAAGCAGTCACTTAGAGCATTTTCCTTGTTGGCTTTAGCCAGTTGAGAGTGACGGAGTTTTTCGTGTTCCTAAAAATGGAGTCACACGAAACAGGAAGGGTCTGTCGAACCAATTAGTGCGACAGACCGCTGTCCTTGTGTCAGTTAGGTATTCAAAAACTCTGCCGGTGTCATAATTGCCGGATTTTTCACGCCGGACTCTAAGAAATCCTTATCGCCGGTCAGCAACACATCGGCTTTCGCTTCAATGGCTGCCCGCAAAATAGGGCGGTCATTGACATCTCTGATTTGTGTTTCGGTCATATCTTCCTCTGTCGGGACGGGAACCAATTCCAGGGTCAGCAGCGCGACGGAAAGAAATTTGTCCAGCGCCGCCAATCGGTTTGGGAATTTCTTGTTGAATATCCGCTTCATTTCGTCCACATTCTGCTCACAGATCAAACCGTGATTAGGGTAAGAGGCCGCTTTCACATACGCTTGATAAGGCGTTCCGTTTGCACCCAGCGCGGCAGAAATGAGGACATTGGTATCAATCAGAACTCTCATGCCTTTTCGTCCTCATTTCTCAATTCCTTGACGAGCGCCATAACATCATCTTCTGAGGTCAGGCCAGTGCGTTCTGCTTCTCCGGCCATTTCCTGCTGAAGCATCTGCATAGCGTAAACAGCAGAATTGACAATGCGGACAGTGTTTCCTTCAACGATGAAAGTGACCCGATCACCGCTTGATACACCAAGCACATCACGGACATCCTTTGGGATTGTGATTTGCCCTTTTGCCATGACTTTGGCATTGTCCACAAACGCATTTGCTGACATGATTTTGCACCACCTTTCTGAAATATGGAAAGTAGGGATTTCCCTACTCTTATTATACGCAGAACGAGCGAAAAAATCAACGGGAACCGGTAAATTTCAGGGCCGGTAAAAACCGCAAAATTGCAGCTTTTTTGTGAATTTGATTAAAAAATCCTTGACAACTTGTTTCGGGAGTGATGCGACTGCCATTCCTGCTGCTGGGGATTACCAGAAGCGTGGAGCTGGCCCAGAAAAAACTGGAGGTTCTGCCTACAGGGGGCAGAACCCCTCTGGGAGCAGGTCTGGCTCTGGCCCGGGAAGTGCTGAAGGCACAGCAGCTGAAGGACAAGGACTGTATCCCGGTGCTGGTGCTGCTTTCAGATGGAAGGGCCAATGCGGCAGCCGGAGGCGGCCATCCGGTCAGAGAAGCTATGGAGCAGGCGGAAAAAATCCGCACAGACGGATTTCAGTGTATTGTGATCGACACAGAAAAAGACTTTATCCGTTTGAGACTGGCAGAGGAGCTGGCAGAGAAAATGCAGGCGGATTATTTCAAAATAGAAGATCTGGATGCAGGAACCATACGGGAAATTGTGTCAAATAACAGAGCAGTCATTTAACCCCAGGGTATATACTGCCAAACTTATTTTTACTTCAACCAGAATTACGGCAGCCCTATAATAGGAATAAAATATTTTTCCGAATGGGGTGAGCAGATTGGAATTAAGACAACTTGCATATT
Organism: uncultured Blautia sp.; assembly: GCA_900542045.1. Classification (GTDB taxonomy): domain Bacteria; phylum Bacillota; class Clostridia; order Lachnospirales; family Lachnospiraceae; genus Blautia_A; species Blautia_A gallistercoris. The sequence continues at coordinate 27,946 of UQMI01000019.1, read as the reverse complement.
TTAAGGCGGTGGCAGAGAGTGAGAATATTTCGGCCACAGCAAAAGAACTGTATATTTCCCAGCCCGCTTTGTCAAAATCCATTCAGCAGCTGGAAAAAGAACTGGGTGTGGACCTGTTTGTCCGCAATGGAAAGCATCTGATGATCAATGCGGCAGGGAGGGAAGCTCTGCAGTACACAGACCGGATCCTGGAAGCTGTCCGCTCCATGCAGGTAAAACTCAAGAGCATCGCAGCCAATCAGATCAGTCTGCGGATCGGGACCACCCAGACCAGTCCGTTTCGCTTTGTGATGCCGGTTTTTGAGATTGAACATCCTTGGATCACAACAGATACGCAGTTTATCGGTGATGAAGAGAAGGCAAGGGAATCACTGGAAGACGGCAGTTTTGACGCAGTACTGGTATCCTCTGCCATTTCAGGAGAAAATGTATGCAGCAGGAGAATCCTCAGTGATCCCATATTTGTGTGTGTGCCGGAGAACAGCCGGATGGCGGGAAAGAATAGCGTCAGTCTGAAAGAGCTGGAGGGAATGACGCTGCTGGCTACCCGCTGGGGTGATAAAGTTCCCTATGTGGAACAGTTTAACCGCAGGCTGCTGCAGATGAATGTCCAGGTCAATTTTTCCTTTCAGCCGGATTTTGCCACTTTGCGGATGCTGCTGGAAAAAACAGACTACTGCGTGATCAGCAGCAGCCTGTTTTTGACTTACCAGCATCTTCCCGGTAGGATCCCGGTAAAGATACAGGATGAGGAGATTGGAGAGCTTCCCTGTTATCTTGCATATTGTAAGGAAAAGCAGGCGCTGGCACGCCCTCTGGAAGAATGGCTTCTGTCACTGAAAGAGAAGCTCTCTCTGTAATGCCTCAGATGAATTTTTCCGGAACCGGCACCATGTCTACTTTTTCTTTGTTCGTAACCGTTTCCATGTAGTTGAGATAATCTGCTTTTGTCATCAGCGGTTTATTCTCTTTCAGAAGCTGTTTTGCTTTTTCTGCGTTGTTTTTCAACAGCCGGTAAGCCAGAAGAGCAAAACATTTGGAGGGAGTTACATAATACTCATAGGGATCCTTTACATCAAAAGTATCGGTATGGCCAGTGCCGGTGTGTCCGCTGGTATTAAACTGCAGCACAGGCATGATGCAGGAAAGATCACCGAAATCCGTGGTTCCGCCCACCATGTCCGGGGTCATCTGAGTGACTTTATGCTTGTGTTCCGGATCCACCAGTTCGAATACTTCGTCTACCACACTGGCATCTTTGACCGGCTGGACGGGAAGATAGCCCGGAACGGTTTCAATCTCCAGTCCGGCGCCCATGGCCATTGCGGCCCCTTTCAGGGAACGGTCCACCCGGTAGGCAATATCCAGCATGGCATTCGGTGTCCTGGCACGGATATCATAGTCCATATCCACATTATCAGAGATGATGTTGGTGGCCCGGCCGCCATTATGGATGAAACCATGCAGAATATGGGTATTCCAGTCGAAGAAGTGGTTGATGGCTTCCCGCTGGAGATCTATTGCATGCATGGCCAGGGTGGCGGCGGACAGTGCGTCAATGGATTTTGGAGAATTGGCCGGATGCTGGGCGATTCCCGTATACTTGATGTATTTTTCAATAAAGCCCATGCTGGTGGAATTGGATACCACATAACTGTCCCCGTCCGGTCCCACATTTACATGATGGCCGACGGTCAGATCGATGTCATCCACAGCACCGATGCGGATCAGTTCGCTTTTTCCGCCGATATAGCGGATACGGCCATCAGCCATCATTTCCCGCTTCAGCTCCGGTGCGGTGCTGGCTTCTTCAGAGGGAACGGCGAAGAAGATCACATTTCCGCCCAGGGCTGCTTTTACCTCCGGATCAGACAGTGCCAGTGCAGCGCCCATGACGCCGGTCAGCTGGGCATTGTGTCCGCAGCAGTGGGCGGCGCCGGTTTCCGGATTGGCATCTTTGTGATTGGGAAATGGAAGAGCATCCATTTCGCCCATTAGAGCCAGCCGGATCTCTCCTTCGGTCTGTTCTTTCAGATAGGCTTTCACGCCGGTGACCGCAAGCTCTTTTTCATATTTGATTCCCAGCTTATCCATTTCTTCCTGAAATTTTCCGCTGGTGCGGAATTCCTGAAAGCCCAGTTCTGCGTGGGTCCAGATGTCCTGGCCGAAAGCGCAGATTTTATCAGCATTCTTTTCAATGATTTCCAGAATTTTCTGTTCAATACGATCCATAATAAACCTCCTGAAAGTTTTTACTGTGCGGCTGCTTTCTTTGGCTGTGTTCATGGCCCACATGGAACCGCAAAGTCCTACCATGGAAAAGCCTGCGCCGCAGATGGCGCCGCCGATCAATACCAGAATGATGCTGGGTGCGGACAAAGTAAAGATATATCCGATACACATGACTGCACAGGCCACCGACAACGTGAAACGACCGAGTTTTCCATAGATGCGGTTGAAAAACGGAGAACCAAAGGTTGCTCCAAGGGTATAGGCAGAGCCGGCCCATCCGGCTTCCACTGCACCGCCCATTCCTCTCTCTGCAACGAATACGGAAATGCTGGAAAGGAACGGATAGAGACATAAGGTACACAAAAGTACAAAAACCAGATAGATCAGCACCTTTGGATTCAGAAATTCTTTCTCTTCGACTGTCTGTGAGCCGGACGCTGCACTGGCTGTTTTGGAAGCGGCTGTTTCTTTTTCCGGTTCTTTGAACATCAGAAGAATGATCAGGAACGGAACAATGGCTGCGATATGGAGCAGGAACGAATTTCTCCATCCATAGCCGGATACCATTCCGCTGACGGGTTGTGCAATGATAGAGACGCCGGTCATCATGAAACCGCCCCAGCCCATCCACTTCGCGGCTTCTTCTGTTCCGAATTCCTTTACGGCAATGGCATTTCTGCAGCTGAATACGGAAAAGCCCAATCCATAAAGGGCACGGCCTATGAGAATCTGGGTAAAAGTTGCATTCCAGAACGCCGGCAGAATACCTCCGATGATACTCATAAGGCAGCCAAAGAGCATGGTAGCCTTGTAAGGCAGCCGTTTGCCCAGTGCCGGTGCAATGAAAAGCCCGCAGATAAAGGAAACCAGCGAGGGTATAGAGGTCGCCAGACGGATGGTGGTCATGGGAACATCCGGGTATATCTGGGAAAGGTTGTAGATGATCGGACCTACCAGTACGCTTAATCCGCCGCAGGAATAGATGCCAAAGCAGAGCAGCATATTGTAGTATTTTGAATTTTGTTTCACATGGTTCTCCTCCCTTTACTTTAGTACTTTAACGGAACAGTGCTAAAAGAGTCTGTTTCGCCATAAGAATGGAAATTCCGAAATTTCATAAAAATATAGTAACAAAATCGAAAATATCTGTAAAATAGCACAATTTCATAAGCATATAGCTAAAATTTATATTGCCGTGATTTTCAAGGGACAAACGGCAGAAACAGCGGAAGTCTGCACTGCCATTAACCTGCGGGTAGATACGTCCTAACTTATCGTTTCTTCATTATGGGGATACGGTGGTGAAGGCCGGACAGAAAGCTTCTTGACAGATTCAGAAAGTATGATTATAATAAGTGATATTATAATAAGAATGCTAATTATCAGCGGACGGGATGACCGGTCCGCTGATGGCATGGTCAGGAGGTTTTTGTTTTGGAAAGTTTACATTATCTGCTGATGAAATGTAATGCCATGTTCGCCAGAAAAATTCTGTCTGGTGTCAGTAAGATCGGTCTTACATCCGGACAGCCCAAGGTACTGGATTTTCTGTGGCAGGTGCAGGAAGCAGATCAGAAAACCATAGCGGCTCATTGTGAGATCGAGCCGGCAACTGTGGGGAGTATCCTTTTGCGAATGGAAAATGCAGGACTGGTGATCCGGAGAAATAAGGAGGGGAACAGACGCTCTCTGTATGTATCTCTGACAGAGGAGGGAAGAGAGGCGGCGAAAAGCCTGCAGGTAATTTTCAAAAGTGTAGAAGAGGAAGCAATGCAGGACCTTACAGAACAGGAACGGCAGATGCTGGAAGAAATTCTGTCAAAAATGTGCTGTACCATGCAGGAAGAGAGGGAGAGAGCATGAGTGAAAAGAAATCCAACAAAATACAGCATCCGGTCAGTCGTCTGATTCTGTCATGCGTGGGAATCAGCATTATGTCCTTTGGCATTGCTTTTTCGGTCAAGGCGTCTCTGGGAACTTCGCCGATTTCCAGTCTGCCTTATGTTACGGCAGAGATCTGGGGAATGACCGTAGGGACCACTACGATCATCACCAATTTTCTGATGGTGTTTCTTCAGATTTTGATCCTTCGCAGAAACTTCCAGCTGCTGCAGCTGTTGCAGCTGCCAATGACCGTTCTGTTTGGGATCATGATCGATGTGGCAGGCAGTTTGATCCAGGGAATTACCTATTCCAGCTATTTGCAGCAGTGGATTTTGTGTGCTATTGGAATTGCATTGGTTGGTCTGGGTGTCAGTTTGGAAGTGACGGCAAATCTTATTACAGCAGCAGGAGAAGGACTGGTGCTGGCCATCTGTAAAGTAACGCCCATAAAATTCGGAAATATGAAAGTCATATTCGATGTTACAATGGTGTGTGCTTCGATCCTGCTGGGATTTCTGTTCCTGGGACATTTAAGCGGTGTCCGGGAAGGAACCATTGCTGCGGCTCTGCTGGTAGGCCAGACAACCAAGGTGATCCGGATTCCATTGAAGAAAGTAGAAGTAGTGTTGCAGGGGTAGCTGCTACAGAATGGCCGGTTGACCGGGGCGGGATGGGGCTCTGGGGTTCAACCCCATGCCTTAGAAGCATTTCATTTTATGAAAAGCAGGTATTAGACATGAGAAGCAGCGCCTTTTATAATGAAAGTGTAGCAGGAAAGAACTAAGAATTTTTCCAGCTGCACTTATTTTTTTGCACCAGCTGGTGTCTTTTGATACCCTAATTTTTATCAGAAAAGGAGGCATGACCCTATGAAGCGATTCACAGCATTTCTTCTATCTTTGCTGCTTACATTTTCATTGACCGCCTGCGGCGGAAATGAATCGCAAAATGGCCAGGAGCCGGAAGAAAATGAAGATCTGGCCATCAGTGCTTCCGGCGCTGCCAGCGCCCAGGATATTGTTTGAGTTTCCAACCTATGAGTACCTGAAGACCGGCGATGTGATCGGAAAATGTCTGTCTTTTAAAAAGAATTGACAGGATACCTGAAAGGAGATGTTTGATAATGAAGGCAAAGGTATATTTCTCCAGAGAAATTACCCCGGAAAAAGTAGTTGAGATGTATCGCGCGCTGGGCGTGGAGCTGCCCGGCAAGGTGGCTGTTAAGGTGCATTCCGGCGAAAAAGGAAATCAGAATTTTCTGCGTCCGGAATTCTGGCGTCCTATGGTGGAAGAAGTCCAGGGCACCATTGTGGAGTGCAATACTGCCTATGGCGATGCTGCAGGCGGTGTGAGGGATCATACAGAGTCTCACCGGAAACTTTTGGAGGATCACGGCTGGACGAAGTATTTTGATGTGGATCTGATGGATGCAGAGGGTCCGGATGTGATCTGGCAGATCCCAAATGGTAAAATCCTGAAGGAAAATCACGTGGGAAAAAATATTCTGAACTATGATTCCATGCTGGTGCTGGCTCATTTCAAAGGACACCCTATGGGCGGCTACGGCGGGGCTCTCAAACAGCTTGCCATTGGCTGTGCCTCCCGGGCTGGCAAGGCGTTGATTCATTCTGCAGGAAAAACGGATGACCGCTTTGAAACATGGCAGAAGCATGCCAGCAATGTGGTCTTTCCGGAGGCTATGGCAGACGCTGCTTTCAGTGTAGTGGAACATTTTAAAGACAAGATTGTATTTATCAATGTAATGAAAAATCTTTCTGTGGACTGTGACTGCTGTGAAGTTGCAGAAGATCCCTGTATGAAGGATATTGGTATTCTGGCTTCCCTGGATCCGGTGGCCATTGATCAGGCATGTATTGATCTGGTGGAAAATTCTGATGATCCCGGCAAAGAGCATTTCATGGAACGGGTGAACAGCCGAAATGGCATCCATACCATTGAGGCTGCCGCAGAACTGGGCTGTGGCACCCGGGAATATGAATTGATCGAGTTATAATTGGAATAGAGGACCTCTTATTTGACGCAATGTCAGGAAATGGGTATAATGGATGGGAGAGAAAAACGCAGTGTTTTGCGAGAGGAGTGCCGGCTATGCCAAAAGGATCAGAGAAGCTGACCCAAGCAAGGAAGAATGAGATCATCAATGCCTGTGCTGAATTGTATGAGACCAGGAATTTCAAGGACGTGACTCTCAAAGATATCGGAGCAAAAACATCCTGTACCCGGACATTGATCTACTATTATTTCCATACGAAAGAAGAAATCTTTCTTGCACTGCTTCAGAGAGAATACGAGAGGTGGATCGATGACCTGACAGTGTTACAAAAAGGCCATCAGCAGATGACATCGGAGCAGTTTGCAGAAGAACTGGCTCAATCTTTGGAGCGGCGCAGCCGGCTGCTGAAACTCATGTCCATGAATCATTATGACATGGAAGCGAACAGCCGGATGGAAAATCTGATAGCATTTAAAATTGTATACGGGAACTCCATGCGTGCTGTGAACGGCTGCCTGGAAAAATTTTTCCAAAAGATGACCACTTCGGATAGACAGGAATTTATCTATGCCTTTTTCCCGTTTATGTTCGGGATATATCCCTATACCGTGGTGACGGAGAAACAAAGGGAGGCATTGGAGAAATCTCATGCGGATTATGTTTTTTTATCCATTTATGAGATCACCAAGTCTATGGTGCTCAAACTGCTCCAGGGATTTGATTGAAGCTGACAGAAGCACGGCGGAGAAAGGAAAACAGGAGATATGACAGACGGCGGGGCCACTGTATCGATGCTCGGAAGAGCATCGGTGCAGCGGCCCTGTTTTATTGTGCAGATAGATAAAAAAGGTCAGGGATTCAGAAGCTTTTCAGGAAAAAAAAGAGAAAAATTGCACAGAGTAAGTGGAAAAGTGAACGTAACTTTTAGTCGAAAATGATAAGATTACCTCAAGAAACAGGAGATGGAGGGAAAAAAGTGCAAAATTCTATATTTACTTTGGAAGGAAAAGTTGCTCTTGTAACAGGAGCAGCCTATGGAATCGGTTTAGCCATGGCAAAAGCCCTGGCAGGAGCAGGAGCAAGCATCGCATTTAACTGCAGAAGCCAGGAGCATATGGAGAAGGCTATGGAGGCTTATAAAGAAGAAGGTATTACAGCCCATGGCTATCTCTGTGATGTGACTGTGGAAGAAGAAGTGAAACAGATGGTTGCAGATATCAAAGAACAGATGGGCGGAATTGATATTCTGGTAAACAATGCCGGGATCATCAAACGGATCCCCATGGTGGATATGGAAGCAGAGGAATTCCGCCAGGTGATCGATATTGATCTGGTAGGGCCGTTTATTATGTCGAAAGCAGTAATTCCGGGAATGATTGAAAAAGGCCACGGAAAGATCATTAATATCTGTTCCATGATGAGCGAGCTGGGCAGAGAAACCGTATCGGCTTACGCTGCAGCAAAGGGAGGTTTGAAAATGCTGACCCGGAACATTGCGGCTGAATACGGCGCCTATAATATTCAGTGCAATGCCATTGGCCCCGGCTATATTGCCACGCCCCAGACCGCCCCTCTGCGGGAAAAGCAGGCAGACGGCAGTCCCCATCCTTTCGACAGTTTTCTGATGGGACGGACACCGGCCAGACGCTGGGGGAATCCGGAAGATCTGGCAGGCCCTGCTGTATTTCTTGCATCAGAGGCTTCTGATTTCGTAAACGGCCATGTTTTGTATGTGGATGGCGGCCTTCTGGCTTATATCGGAAAGCAGCCGTGACAGAAGGGGGAGAGTATGAAAAGCGCAAAATTAATGGAAGCCGGCAGAATTGTTCTGTGTGAGGAGGCAAAGCCGGAGATACAGTCAGCCACCGATGTGTTGGTGGAAGTAAAGGCAGTGGGAATCTGCGGAACGGATCTTCATGTGTTCCGGGGAGAACGCAAGGATGTGGAATTTCCCAGGGTTATGGGCCATGAGTTATCCGGCATTGTAAGGGAAACTGGTTCTGGTGTCAGCCGTGTGAAAAAAGGAGACCGGGTGGTGCTGGATCCGGTATTTGCCTGTGGAACCTGTAAGACCTGCCAGAAAGGGCATCCCAATGTCTGTGCAGATGTAAAGTGCTATGGTGTACAGATGGACGGAGGATTCCAGGAATATATTGTCACAGGAGAGGAACATCTGTATCCTTTTTCCGAAACCATTTCTTTTGAACAGGCAGCATTGGCAGAGCCATTTTCCATTGCTTCCAATATTGTGGCAAGAACACAGATCACAGAGGAAGATTCTGTGGTGATCCTGGGCAGCGGAACTATTGGATTGTGCGTGATGCAGGCTGCTAAAGGCCTGGGAGCCAGAGTGCTGATCTCTGATGTGGAGGATGCAAAACTGAAAAAAGCATTGGAGATGGGTGCAGACGTAACCGTAAACAGCAGGAAAGCCTCTCTGGCGGAGGCCGTGGAACAATTCTGCCCCGGCGGTGCAGATGTGGTGATCGATGCAGTGGGCGTGGCTCCATTGACAGAGCAGACGCTGGATCTGACAGCACCTCTGGCCAGAATTGCAGTGATTGGTTTTGATGAGAAGCCGGCACAGATCCCGCCGGTAAAAATCACTAAAAAAGAACTGACTTTAGTTGGATCCCGGATGAACTGTCACAGATTTCCGGAAGTGATGAAATGGCTGGAAGAGGGCAGGATCAATGCGGATCAGATGATCACCCGCCGCTATCCCCTGGATGAGATACAGAAAGCTTTTGAAGAAACACTTTCGGATGGCCGGGAGAATGTGAAAACACTGATTTTGCTATAGGAGGAAAGCATATGAAAAGTAAAAGACGGATATGGGGAAAGAATGCAAGACCCTATCTGATGCTCCTTCCTACGTTTGCCATCATTGCCATTTTTATGATCTACCCGATCTTTAATACATTTTTTCTCAGTGTGCAGAATTATGTAATGACAAATCTGGACGAAGCGGGGTTTATCGGCCTGGAGAATTTTAAAAATCTGTTAAGTGATGATATATTCTGGAAAGCGGCCAAAAATTCCATTGTCTGGACGGTGGCCAACGTGGGGCTTCAGGCTTTTCTGGGCCTGATCGTTGCACTGCTTCTAAATATGAAATTCAGGGGAAGAGGGATTTTCCGTGCCCTGATGTTCACTCCCTGGGCTGTTGGCGGAATGCTGGTTGCACTGATTTGGAGCTTTATGTTTAATGAGAGCGTAGGGGTTGTGGGGGATCTTTTGAATAAGCTGGGGATCGTGGACGGAAAAATGTCCTGGTTTTCAAATGGCACCACTGCTATGTGGGCTATGATCATTGCAAATACCTGGAGAGGAATTCCTTTCTTTGCCATCAGTATCCTGTCCAGCCTGCAGAGCATTTCCACAGATATTTACGAATCAGCCAGCGTGGATGGAGCCAATGCCTGGACAAAATTCTGGAAGATCACCCTTCCGATGATCAAGGATACACTGCTGATGACGATTCTGCTGCGTACCATCTGGACGCTGAATGTGGTGGATATTATTTACAGCATGACAAACGGAGGTCCGAATTTCTCCACACTGACCATACCGGTCTACATCATGCTGACCTTTAACGATTATCTGGATTGTGGTTATGCATCGGCCATGGCAGTGATCATGATCCTGGTACTGCTGGTCTTCTCTTTGCTTTATCTGAAGATCGGAAAGTACGGAGAGGAGGAATATTACTGATGAAAAAAGGGAAAAAAGCGGTGAAGAAAATTTTTCTTTGTTATCTGCCGATCCTTCTGTTTGCTATATTTACCATATTCCCGTTTTACTGGATGTTATGTACTGCTTTGAAAGAAGAAAGCACCATTATGGAACTTCCCATCCGTTACTGGCCGAAAGAACTTACGCTGGATAATTTTCAGAGAATCCTTACCAGTATGGGGTTCGACAGATATTTCCTCAACAGTCTGTTTGTTTCTGTGATTACTACGATCCTGATCATGGTGGTAGCCATATGGGGCGGATTTGCATTGTCCCGTTACAATTTCAGAGGGAAAAAGTTTACCTTCATGCTGCTTCTGGTAACCCAGATGCTGCTGGGAGTAGTAATCCTGATCCCATTGTTTACGATTTTCAATAATCTGGGACTGATCAATAACCTGTGGTCTCTGATCATTGTCAATACAACGGTGAATCTTCCGTTCTGTATGATCATGATGAAAGGTTTCTTCTCCGGAATTCCCTCTACTCTGGAAGAAGCGGCCCAGATCGATGGCTGTTCTATCTGGAAGGCAATTTTCCGGGTGGTACTCCCGGCGGTAATGCCGGGAGTGGTGTCCAGCGGCTGCTTTGCTTTTGTAAATGCCTGGAACGAATTTGTTTACGCACTGAACTTTATCAATGATTCCAACAAATTTACACTTCCGGTGGGACTGAGCATGATGAAGGGAGAGTTTACGGTGGATTACGGCGGACTAGCTGCCGGAGTGATTGTAGCCTTGATACCGGTATTGCTGATCTTCTGTTATATCCAGAAGTATCTGGTACAGGGATTATCAGCCGGAGCAGTAAAAGGATAAAAAGGAGAACAGTCAGATGCAGTATAAGAAAAACTGGGAAGAGACAAAAGAAAAGTGGCGGAATTACTGGAAACAGAAGAATACCGGCAGACCGCTGATGTGCGTGATCGCCAGGAAGCCGGAAATCGAAGAAGCAGCGAGAAATCAGGAACCGGCAGATGTATGCCGGAGCCAGGGAAGGTATTATGGCCTTCCGGAAGAATTGCAGTGCAAGACTCCAGAGGAAAAATACCTGGATGCGGAAAAAATCGTGAAGCGATATCGCCGGTTCTGTGAAACCCACGAATTCCTGGGGGAAAGCTTTCCCAATACTCATGTGGATTTCGGACCGGGCTGTCTGGCAGCCTATCTGGGGTCGGAGATTCAGTTTAACATGGATACCATATGGTACCAGGAATGCGTGGAGGATTGGGACAACCTGCCGCTACTGACTTTTGATCCGGATAATGCCTGGCTTCAGAAGCACCTGGAACTGACCCGGGAATGCAGGAAACTGGCAGGAGATGATTTCTATCTCTGTATTCCTGACCTGATGGAAGGTCTGGATGTGCTGGCATCCCTGCGGGGAAGTATGAATATGCTGTACGATGTGATCGAAGAACCGGAAGAACTGAAAAAACGGGTAAAGGAAATCGGAGATATCTATTTCGCGTATTATGACCGGTTTTATGAAATGGTCAGAAATGAGGAAGATCAGGGAAGTGCCTATATGGTCTTCCAGATCTGGGGGCCGGGAAAGACTGCGAAGCTTCAGTGTGATTTCGGAGCTATGATTTCGCCGGAACATTTCCGGGAACTGGTGCTGGATGAACTGCGCAGACAGGCTTCGAAGCTGGATAATGTTGTGTATCATCTGGACGGACCGGATAACATTAAGCATCTGGATGCGATCCTGGAGATTGATGCGATTCAGGCGATTCAATGGACCAGCGGGGATGCAGGGCCGGACGGGACTCTGGAGAAATGGGATGTGATCTACGACAAAGCCATTGCGGCGGGAAAATCCATCTGGGTGAAAGTATACTCCGGCGAGTTCGAAGACTGGGTGCGAAACGCAGACCGGCTGGTAAAGAAGTATGGCTCGTCCAGTATGTTCCTGCATTTTCCGGAAATGTCACTGGAACAGGCAAATACGCTGATGGAATATGCAGAGAAAAACTGGAGCAATGTAAAAGGGAGCTTTACGTCTGCGATAACAGACGTTATGAGCAAATAGCACAGCGGATTACGGATATCCGCCTGACACAGTCAAAAGAGGAAGAAAGGAGAAGGTTATGAAATTTAAGAAATTAACAGCAATGATGATGGCGGCAATGCTGGCGGCAGGGGCGCTGGCCGGATGCGGCGGAGGCAGTTCTGCTACAGAAGATACTTCGGCAGATACGGCGAGTACGGAAGAATCCGGAAGTACGGAGGAATCTGGTACCGATGAAGTGACCACCATTGAATTCTGGTATGGGGACGGCAATGAGACCGCTAATGCAATCTATGAAGAACTGATCAATCGTTTTGAGGAACAGAATCCCCAGTATCAGGTGAATTATGTGGGGCTTCCCAATGACTCTTTCCTGCAGAAATACAATACGGCTATTGCCACAGACACCGTACCGGATATTGTATATATGAGGGTTTCTGACTGCTCTACTTATATCAGTCAGGGGGCATTGGTTCCTCTGGACGAATATCTGGATGAATTTGAACAGAAGGATAATATCAGTTCTGCAGTACTGGATTCCATCCGTGCCTGCTCTGCAGATGGCCAGCTTTATGTGATGCCCCAGTATGTGACCAATGATATTGCGTGGGTGAACACAACTCTGATGGAAGAGAATGGAATTGAAGTTCCGGAGACCCAGGAGGAGTTTCTGGCGCTCTGTGAGCAGTATGCAGATCCGGACAATGGTACCTATTTCTATTCTTTGCGCGGCGGCGCAGGATCAGCGGAAAACCTGTTTGATTTCATTTTTACCTATGCAAATCAGGACAGCTTCTTTGACGAAGAAGGAAACTGTGTGCTGTCTGATCCCATCTTTGCCGAGGCAATGGATGCATATGCCAGCATCTACTGGAATGGTTGGACTTCCCAGGACAGTGTGAGCAACGGATTTAAAGAAATGGTTGCCGAGTTTGGTTCCGGTACCAGTATGTATATTACTCACAATTCTTCTTCTCTCAGCGAACATGAAAAGAATCTGGGAGAAGGAAACTTCCAGAATGTTCTGGCTCCTGCCAACGATGAGGGTTATGTGGTGACCAAGGATCCGGACGCCTGCGGTGTCTCCATTATGGAAGGCGCGAAAAATATGGAAGGTGCCGTTGCATTCATGGAGTTCCTGGCATCTGAGGAAGCTTCTTCTTATCTCTGCGAGCAGGAAGGACGTATTCCGGTAAACGATCTCGTTTATGACGATGATTGGTATGTAAGCAATGAGTATAATCAGGTATATTCCGATATGCTGGAAAATGAAAATGTGAAATTCTTAACACATCCGGCATGGCTTTCCACCTGGTCTGATTTCAAGAGCAAATACCAGGAACCGGGACTGCAGGCTGTGCTTCTTCAGGAGAGAACTTCTGCAGAAGTCCTTCAGGAATGGGCGGATTATCTCACGGAAGCCCAGCAGGAATATCTGGCTTCTGCACAGTCATAACGGGGGGAAAGCAGATGTTGTCATATCAGGAAGCTTACGACAAGAAGGTACGCTTTGTACGGGCTGAGCTCTATGTTTTCCGACCCCTGAAGCTTTCCAGAGGATTTTGTGATTCCACAACGATCAGTCTCCATGATCAGGTGCCGGTGGATGCATGGCTGCGGCTGTATAACCAGAATGGGACCATGGGAGAGTGCCCCTGTTCCGGTCGGATGGAGTATTTTCTGAAACAGATCATAACAGAAGAAAACAAAAGCTACCGGGAATGGTATCGGCTGCTGCACTGGGAGGCCCGCAACTGCGGGTTCTCCGGTGAAACAGCGGTAGAGCTGGGAAGATTGGATCTGGCTTTTCATGATATGCTGGCCAAAGAAGAAGGATTGCCGCTGCACCGTTTTCTGGGTGCGGAACGGGACTGGGCGGCAGTATATGCCAGCGGTATGGGTACGAATCTGACAATACCAGAGATGGAAAAACAGGTTCAGGAATTTATTGATGATGGATATACTACCTTTAAAATGAAAGCCGCCACAGATTTCGGAAGCCGGCTGGAATGGGATTTGGAACGGATCGGAATCGTCCGTTCCATGATCGGCGAGCATGCTCGCCTGGCAGTGGATGTAAATCAATTGTGGAAAGCGGAAGAAGCACTGGAATTTGCAAAAAGGATAGAAAAATACGATATTGCCTGGCTGGAGGAGCCGGTACATTCCTATGATATGCTGGAACTGGAAAAGCTGACCCGGGAAAGCCCTATTCCCATTGCCATGGGTGAATCTCCCCGGTGCTATTATCCCATGGAATCTTATGTGAAGGCAGGTGTGGCTCACCTGCAGCCAATACCCAGCAACTTAAGCTCGGTACAGGAGTGGCTGGATACTCAGGCATTGGCGAGAAGACATGGGCTGGAGCTTTCCTCAGGCGGATTGTCCCATCTGACAGCCTCCTTTATTGCTACCGGTCTGGAAGAAGATATGGTAGAATACTTAAAACCGGTGGTGGGTCCGCTGTATGATCTGATGGAAAAGAGGCCAAGGGAAGAAAAAGGCAGGTTTTATCTTCCTTTGGAACCGGGAATCAGCATGTCGCCGGACATAGCGGCCCTGGAGAGAAGGAAAGTATTTTCTTCGGTTTGTTATTATTAATACGGAAGTAAAGTTGTCGGACGGAGGTATGGTTAAGACTGCTTTCGTCCGATCACTGTTTCTGGAGAAAAATAATGGAGGACGTTATGAAAAAACTGCATTTATGGTTTCCAAATCGTTCTCTGCACTTTAAGATGATCTCCCTTATTTTTGTTGTGGTGCTGGCGCTGCAGGTGCTCAATGGATTCTTATTTGCCAAGATTGTTTCCGAACGAATGGAAGAAAATGTGATCAAAGCCAATCAGGTTGCGGTGGAGCAGATTTCCGTGAATTTGAATCAGGCTCTGGTGAATGTGGTGAACTGTATGGTTTCTGTCCGTAGTGAAGTCATTGACGAGCTTTTTTCGGTAAACGAACGAAATTATGTAAATCAGGATATCCGATACCAGGAACTGTTCAATGATATGCTTGCGGAAAATGATAACTACGCACTGGTACATTCCATGCTGATTCTGGACAGTTACAGGGAAAGGACCTACTATTATGTGAAAGAAGGAAGCTATGTTCCGAATTTCAGTGGTCTGTTTCAGAGGGTTCTGCAGGATAATTCTCTGGAAAAGCAATGCTGCTGGAGCGGATTTATGGCAGAAGATTATTTCTTTGTCAATGGCAGTGCTCAGAAGACTCTGGTCAGCATCATTATGCCGGTGGAGCAAAATGGTGAGATTAAGGAGCTCCTGCTGGTAAACCTGGAGACAGAGGCTCTGGGGGAATATCTGAAAATAGAGACTGAAACAGAAAACCTGTTATTTCTCCAGATGACGGAGACGGATTATCTGACGGGGCCTTGGGAAAAACCGGAGACGGAAGAACAGATGACAGAGCTGCTGGCGAAATTTCCGGACTGGAACGAGATTGATACGATAGATGGATACTGGGTCATGAGCAGCAATGTGACCTGCAATTCCTGGAAACTGTCGATCCTGATTCCAGAAGGAATTATCAGTCAGAATGCAGGGGTATTGTCCTCCTATATTTTTACAATCACAATGACAACCGGGATCGTGCTGGTGTTGGGGGTGGCGCTGATTGTATTTATGGTGACAAAGCCTTTGAAGAAAATGACTCAGATTATGGAAGCAAACAGGCACTGTCGGCAGATGAACTATCGGTTTCACGCCAGATACCGGGATGAGGTAGGGGTCTTGGCAGAGACCTATAATAAGTTAATGGATGAGATCGGTCTGCTGATGAAAGAGATTGAACAGGAGCAGATTGAGAGCAGAAAGGCATACCAGAGAATGCTGCAGATGCAGATCAATCCCCATTTTCTGTATAATACCCTGGAGACGGCCAGATTTCTGGTAGAAATGGGAGATCCTGGCGGGACGAAGATGCTGGAAGCCATAGGGAAATTTTACAAACTGAGCCTCAGTGGAGTGAAAGATGTGGTTTCTATCCAGGAAGAACTGGAGCAGCTGGAATGCTATCTGCAGATTCTGAAGCTGCGGTACAGTTCCAAATATGAGTATTCCATTGATGTGCAGAAAGAAGTCCTGGATAAGGAGATTGTCCGTTTCTCTTTGCAGCCCCTGGTGGAAAATGCCGTTTATCACGGCATTAAACAGAAGAGAGGGAAAGGCTTTATTAAGGTAATGGGCTATCAGGAAGAACAGGATATCTGTATGGTGGTTTGGGATAATGGCGCAGGGATACCAGAGGAAAAGAAAAGAGAGATCCAAAAACAGCTGGAGAGGAAAGAAAAGGAGTCGCTCTCGGAACATATCGGTATTTTTAATGTGCATCAGCGGATCCGCATGCATTACGGAAATGGCTATGGACTGAAAGTAGAAAGTGCAGAAGGGGAATTTACCAGAATCGAAATAAGGATTCCTCTGAAAGAATCAAAAGATAAAGCGGGGTGAGAAGAGACATATGTATAAACTTTTGATCGTGGATGATGATGAGGTGATCTGCAGGGGTCTGGGAAGCTGTATTCCCTGGAAAGAGCATGGCATTCAAAGTGTGCATCTGGCTTATGACGGGGAAATGGCACTGGAATATGTAAAAGCCGAGCATCCGGATATTATTCTGGCAGATATCAATATGCCGTTTATGGATGGTATGGAATTTTCTGCCAGAGTGCGGGAAGCATATCCGGATATCAAGATCATCTTGCTGACGGCCTATAAAGAATTTCAGTATGCTCAAAAAGCAGTGCAGCTGCAGATCTTTGAATATCTGACCAAACCTTTTACCAATGAAGATGTTTTGAAAGCGGTTCTGCGTGCGGCGGAGGACCTGGATAAGGAAAAACGCTATCGTACAGAAATGAAAATGAATCAGGAACTGGTCAGAGAAAGAAATCTGGAAGAGATGGTCCTCTATGGAAGAAGTGACGAGGAGGTTTGGAAAAACAGTTTTTTCTGTAAAGAGCAGGATTTTTTTCAGGCTATCATTCTCAGGATTGACCGAAGTATTCCTTTGAAGGAGACAGAAAATCCTCTGGAAGGAGAAATTGTTTACGAGATGGTGATTAAAGAACTGCGGCGGATGATGGAGGAAGAGGAAGGGATGGGCTTTTTTGTCAAAAACCGCAGTTGTGTTCTGGTGTTCCAGTATGAACGCCGGGAAGAAGCAGAAGGGCTTACAGATCGGTTGAACCGGATCATGAGCAGACTGGAACAGGACGAGCCTTTCTATTTTACCGCTGGCGTGGGACAGGCATATCGGGGAATTGAAAATCTGATTCATTCTTATGAGGAGGCAGATGAGGTTTCCGGAAATAAATCGTTATATGGCGGTCACAGCATTGTTTATTTCAGCCAGCTTTCAGATATTGAGAAAAGGGTGAACCAGGCGATGGAATACATTCGGGAAAACTATCCAAATCCGGATCTGAGTCTGGAGGAGGTGGCGCGTTTTGTGAATCTCAGCAGCAGTTATCTGGGAAACAGCATTAAAAAATATAAGCAGACCTCCTATGTTAATCTTCTGAATCAGATCCGCATTGAAAATGCCAAAAAGCTGCTGCTGCGGACAGATACCAAAACCTATGAGGTGGCATTTCTGGTGGGGTTTAATTCCTCTCAGTATTTTAGCAGCAGCTTTAAGAAAAGCACGGGAATGACTCCCAAAGATTATCGGGAGAAATATCTGAAACAGGGCCTGGATGAATAAAGAAAACTTGAGAAAAGAGGAGTTTTTATGAATATCAAATGGATAACGCCTGTGGTGACAGCGCTGGATGAAAATGGACGTCTGGATCCGGATGCGAACAGCAGTGTTTATGAAAATCTGATCCTTCATGGAATGGATGGCCTTCTGATTCTAGGGAGCATTGGGGAATTTTATGCCATGAGTCTGGCGGAAAAGAAAGAGATCATAAGAAATGCGGTGCAGACGGTGAAGCACAGGGTGCCGCTGCTGGTAGGAACCAACAGCATGGTGCCGGAGGAATGCCTGCAGTTATCTGCTTATGCCCTGGAACAGGGAGCAGACGGAATAACCGTGATTCCTCCGTATTATTTTTCTCTTTCAGATGAGGCGGTCATAAAATTTTATTCTGCTTTGGCGGAACAGATAGACGGACCTTTGTATCTCTACAATTTTCCGGACCGTACCGGCTATGATGTGACACCGCAGGTGGTGTATGAACTGGCCATGGAGTATCCCAACATAAAGGGGATCAAGGATACGGTTCCGGTGATGGAACATACCCGAAAGCTGATTCAGATGGTGAAAAAGCAGCGGCCTGACTTTGAAGTATATTCCGGATTTGATGAATTTTTTGCCCATAATGCGCTGTCCGGCGGAAATGGGGGAATTTCCGGTATTTCCAACTTTGCGCCTTCTCTGTGTGCCGGGTTCGCAGATGCTGTGCGCAGACAGGACATTCTGCAGATACAGAATTATCAGGATAAAATCGACTTGCTTATGGAAATTTACAGTATTGGGAAACATTTTGTACCCATTATTAAACAGGCGATGGCAATTACAGGACTGCCTGTTACTGACCAGTGTAAATTCCCCATGCCCCGGGTCACAGAGGAGGAAACAGAGAAAATCCGGACGCTTTTGAAAAAGGCGGGGTGTTTATAAGAAAAGCATGAGAGACTGCGCAGGGATGACTGAAAGCTTTTCGGCAATACAGTGCCATGTACGCGCAGCGGAAGAACCTGAAATGGTAGATCAGAACCGGAGAGTCTGCTTTACAAGGATCCGGGAAGATTGTACAATGGAAGAAAATATAGAAAAAATGCAGAAATACCTTGGAAAAAGCAGAAACCCAGGAAAATGAAACGAAAAACAGAAAAGGAGGGTGTGAAATGCTTTATATTGGTGTGGATCTTGGCACATCTGCTGTAAAGCTGCTTCTGATGGACGAAAAAGGTAAGATTCAGAAGACTGTGTCCAGAGAATATCCCATTTATTTTCCGAATCCAGGTTGGTCTCAGCAGAATCCGGAAGACTGGTATACACAGACCTTGGATGGTCTGAAGGAACTTCTGGAAAACTGTGAACGAAGTCAGGTAGCGGGGATTGGCTGCGGCGGCCAGATGCACGGCCTGGTGATCCTGGATGAGAAAGATCGGGTGATACGCCCGGCGATCCTGTGGAATGACGGGAGAACAGCGGAAGAATGCGAATATCTGAACCAGGTGATCGGACGGGAAAAACTGTCAGCCTGTACGGCGAATATCGCTTTTGCCGGATTTACGGCTCCAAAACTTCTGTGGGTAAGAAAGCATGAGCCGGAAAATTTTGCCCGGATCTGTAAGATCATGCTGCCAAAAGATTACATTATTTACCGTCTGACGGGTGTCCATGCCACTGATGTATCCGATGCATCGGGAATGCTGCTCTTCGATGTGAAGAATCGCTGTTGGTCAGAGGAGATGCTGCAGATCTGCGGTATTCGCAGGGAACAGATGGCACAGATATACGAATCTTATCAACCGGTGGGATGTGTGCTGCCGGAGGTTGCGGAAGAACTGGATATTCCGGAAACAGTAAAAGCAGCGGCAGGCGCCGGGGATAATGCGGCAGCGGCAGTGGGGACCGGAACCGTAGGTGAGGGACGATGCAATATATCTCTGGGAACCAGCGGAACTATCTTCATTTCTTCGGAAAAATTTAGTGTGGACAGGAATAACGCTCTTCATGCCTTTGCCCATGCAGACGGTAATTATCATCTCATGGGCTGTATGCTCAGTGCGGCTTCCTGTAATAAATGGTGGATGGAGGAAATCCTGAATACCACAGACTACGGAACGGAGCAGAATGCGGTGGGAACACTGGGACAGAATCATGTGTATTTTCTTCCTTATCTGATGGGAGAACGCTCTCCTCATAATGATCCAAGAGCAAGGGGAACGTTCATCGGAATGACTATGGATACTACCAGGGGAGACATGACTCAGGCAGTGTTGGAAGGTGTGGCTTTTGCCCTGCGGGATTCCCTGGAAGTGGCCCGTTCCCTGGGAATTCGGATCGAGAGTACCCGGATCTGCGGCGGTGGAGCCCGAAGTCTTCTGTGGAGGAAGATTATCGCCAATGTAATGAATCTGAGAGTAGAGAGTATCGTCAGTGAGGAAGGCCCCGGTTATGGAGGTGCCATACTGGCAGCAGTGGCCTGCGGAGAATATGAAAGTGTGCAGACAGCGGCAGATGCTCTGGTCCAGGTGGCGGAAATTGTGGAACCGGAGCCGGAGCTGGCGGCGGCATACGAACAGCGTTATCAGCAATTCAGGAAAATTTATCCTGCATGCAGACCACTTTTTGATCTTATTGGATAATATTAAAATGAAAGAGCACGGAGGACGAAACAAGAATCCGTTTGGTGTCATTTGGCGCCTTGATTCGTGTAGAAGAATAAAACCAGTTGGTAGATAGAGGAGGATTTACAGATGAACAACATTCCAAAAGTAAAAATCGGTATTGTGGCAGTCAGCCGGGACTGTTTTCCAGAGTCTCTTTCCGTGAACCGGAGAAAGGCTCTGGTGGATGCGTATCAGAAAAAATATGACGCGGCAGATATTTATGAATGTCCGGTTTGTATTGTAGAAAGTGAGATCCATATGGTACAGGCTCTGGAAGACATTAAAAAAGCCGGGTGCAATGCTCTGGTGGTTTATCTGGGGAATTTCGGTCCGGAGATTTCAGAAACGCTGCTGGCGAAACATTTCGATGGCCCCAAAATGTTTGTGGCAGCGGCGGAAGAAACGGGAGATGATCTGGTGCAGGGCCGGGGGGATGCATACTGTGGCATGCTCAATGCCAGCTACAATCTGGCGCTTCGGAATATTCGGGCGTATATCCCGGAGTATCCGGTGGGAACCGCAGAAGAATGCGCAGATATGATCCATGAGTTTCTGCCCATTGCCAGAGCAGTGATCGGACTTTCTGATCTGAAGATCATCAGTTTTGGGCCCCGTCCGCTGAATTTCCTGGCCTGCAATGCGCCCATTAAGCAGCTTTATAATCTGGGTGTGGAGATCGAGGAAAATTCGGAGCTGGATCTGTTTGAAGCGTATCAGAAGCATGCAGGGGATGACAGGATTCCGGAAGTGGTTGCAGATATGGAAGCAGAACTGGGAGAAGGCAACAAGATGCCGGATATTCTTCCCAGGCTGGCCCAGTATGAACTGACTTTGCTGGACTGGATACGGGATCACAAGGGTTACCGGAAATACGTGGCTATTGCCGGAAAGTGCTGGCCGGCCTTCCAGACACAGTTCGGGTTTGTACCCTGTTATGTGAACAGCCGTCTGACCGGGCAGGGAATTCCTGTATCCTGTGAAGTGGATATTTACGGGGCTTTGAGTGAATTTATCGGTACCTGTGTCAGCGAAGACGCGGTTACTTTGCTGGATATCAATAACACAGTGCCCTATGACCTTTATAATGCGGATATCAGGGGAAAATTTGCCTATACAGATAAGGATGTGTTTATGGGATTCCATTGCGGAAATACCAATACCAGAAAGCTTTCTTTCTGTCAGATGAAGAACCAGCTGATCATGGCCAGAAGCCTTCCGGAGGAAGTGACCATGGGAACCCTGGAAGGAGATATTGTACCAGGAGAGATTACCTTCTATCGGCTGCAGAGCACAGCAGATAATCAGCTGCGGGCCTATGTGGCGCAGGGAGAGGTACTCCCGGTGGCAACCCGTTCCTTCGGAGGTGTGGGAATTTTCGCCATTCCTCAGATGAAACGTTTTTACCGTCATGTGCTCATCGAAGGCAATTATCCGCACCATGGCGCAGTGGCTTTCGGCCATCACGGCAAGGCATTATACGAAGTATTTAAATATATCGGAGTGGAACCATCGGAGATTGGCTATAATCAGCCTGCGGGGGTGCGTTATCCAACGGAAAATCCCTTTGCGGACTGAGTAAGACGGATGAAACAGATGATCTTTCTTTTGCTGCTTTTCAGGCAGAGGAAAATAGTGTATGCTAAAGTCAGCAACAGTGAACAAAAAATGCCGCTGATTTCGCGGCAGAATGGAGAAAGTTATGAAAGGGAAAAGAAAAACACAAAGAAAATGGTTTCTGGGATTGCTGTTGTTGCTTTGCGGCGTCTTCCTGGCAGCAATTTCCGTATCGGCGGCCCCAAAGCAGGGATGGGTCAAGCAGAATAACAAATGGTATTATTATGTAGATGGTAAGAAAAAAACAGGGCGGATCACGGATCCGGCCACAGGAAAGGAATATTATCTGGATAAAAAACAGGGAGGTGCCATGCTCACCGGATGGAGAAAGGTGGGAAAATATTATTATTATTTTGGCACAGACGGAGCGATCCGTCACGGATGGCAGAGAGTGAACGGGCGCATGCGGTTCTTCTACAAAAAGTCAGGAGCCATGGCAGTGGACAGGGAAATCAGCGGAAGACCTGTAAATTCCCACGGCGCCTGGCTGGCGGTGATTGTGCTTGATCCGGGACACTCTTCTGTGGTAGCCGGCGGTTCGGAACCTCTGGGACCGGGATCTTCCACCATGAAAGCCAAAGATACTTCCGGTACTCAGGGCGTGGCCACAGGGGTAGAAGAGTATAAGCTGAATATGGATATTGCCAAAGCCCTGCAGACAGAATTGAAGAAAAGAGGGTATTATCGGACATTTCTGACCCATACGGGAGGGCGGGCTATCAGTTGTATAGAGCGTACCCAGGTGGCCAATAACAAAAATGCGGATGCCTATATCCGGATTCACGCCAACGGCAGTTCCAGCCAGAGTGCCAATGGCGCTCTGACCATCTGCACCACCAGCAACAGTCCCTGGGTTGGAAATTCCCTGTATACCAAGAACAAGAAGCTGGCCCAGTGTGTTCTGGATTCTTATGTACAGGCCACGGGCATCCGGAAAGAATACATTTGGTATACCGATGAAATGACAGGCAATAACTGGAGCCAGGTGCCCTGTACGCTGCTGGAAATGGGCTACATGTCCAATCCAGCGGAAGACCGGAAGATGCAGGATCCTGCGTTTCAGAAGAAAATGGTTCAGGGAATCGCCAATGGAGTGGATCGGTATTTTAATATTGCAGCGTAGAGAGAAAAGCAGAAAGACAGGGGACTTCCAAAGAAAATTTGGGAGTCCCCTGAAAGTTATACAGAGCAATTCGAAAAAAATACTGGATTATTTTATCATTTTATGAGAAAATAAATCCAGATATGTCATGGCCGATACCATGGCAGAACTGTGAATTTCTCACAGGCCAATAAGTTAATACATACTTGAAAGGAGTTTAACAATGATTTATTCACATGAAGTAGAAATGATGTGTCCAGTGGCACAGGGCGTAGCTCACGGTGCAGCTCCCATTCCGGAAGAAGCAAAATGGGTAAAAGCAAAAGAAATCAAAGATATCTCCGGTTTAACACATGGCGTGGGCTGGTGTGCTCCTCAGCAGGGAGCATGTAAGCTGACTCTGAATGTGAAAGACGGTGTTATCCAGGAAGCTCTGGTAGAGACTCTGGGCTGTTCCGGTATGACTCATTCCGCAGCTATGGCTTCTGAGATCCTTCCGGGCAGAACCATTCTGGAAGCCCTGAACACTGACCTGGTATGTGACGCGATCAATACTGCCATGAGAGAACTGTTCCTGCAGATCGTATACGGAAGAACCCAGAGTGCATTCTCTGAAGACGGACTTCCCATTGGCGCAGGTCTGGAAGATCTTGGAAAAGGCCTTCGTTCTCAGGTTGGTACAATGTACGGAACTCTGAAAAAAGGTCCTCGTTATCTGGAAATGGCAGAGGGATATGTAACCGGTATCGCTCTCGATGAAGATGACTGCATCATCGGATATCAGTACGTGAACTTTGGAAAAATGATGGAATTCATCAAAGGCGGCGATGATGCCAATACTGCTCTGGAAAAAGCAAAAGGACAGTATGGCCGTGTGGCTGACGCAGTGAAGATTATTGATCCGAGAAAAGCGTAAGACGATTACTGCCATAGAATATATAGGAGGATTAAAAGAATGGCTTTATTTGAATCATATGAAAGAAGAATTGATAAGATCAACTCAGTTTTGAACAGCTACGGAATTTCTTCCATTGAAGAAGCTGAAAAAATCACAAAAGATGCCGGCCTGGATGTATACAATCAGGTAAAAGGCATTCAGCCCATCTGCTTTGAGAACGCATGCTGGGCATATATCGTAGGTGCTGCCATTGCCATCAAGAAAGGATGCAAGAGAGCAGCAGATGCAGCAGCAGCTATCGGTGAAGGTCTGCAGGCTTTCTGTATTCCGGGATCCGTTGCAGATCAGCGTAAAGTAGGTCTGGGACATGGAAATCTTGGAAAAATGCTTCTGGAAGAAGAGACAGACTGCTTCTGCTTCCTGGCAGGTCATGAGTCTTTCGCAGCAGCAGAAGGTGCCATCGGTATTGCTGAGAAAGCAAACAAAGTACGTCAGAAACCACTGCGTGTTATCCTGAACGGTCTTGGAAAAGACGCTGCTCAGATCATCGCACGTATCAACGGCTTTACATATGTAGAGACAGATTATGATTACTACACCGGAGAATTAAAAGAAGTATTCCGCAAGGCATATTCCGATGGACCTCGTGCAAAAGTGAACTGCTACGGTGCAAACGATGTTCGTGAAGGTGTTGCCATCATGTGGAAAGAGGGCGTAGACGTTTCCATTACCGGTAACTCCACCAACCCGACCCGTTTCCAGCATCCGGTAGCAGGTACCTATAAGAAAGAGTGCGTAGAAGCAGGAAAGAAATATTTCTCTGTTGCTTCTGGTGGTGGTACAGGCCGTACCCTGCATCCGGACAACATGGCAGCAGGCCCGGCTTCCTATGGTATGACCGATACTCTGGGACGTATGCATTCTGATGCACAGTTCGCAGGATCTTCTTCCGTTCCGGCTCACGTGGAAATGATGGGTCTGATCGGTGCAGGAAACAACCCAATGGTTGGTATGACTGTAGCTGTTGCAGTAGCCATTGAGGAAGCTGCCAAGGCTGGGAAGTTCTGATCAAAAGCAACTGAGTGCTGCATTTTCATAAAAACGACATAATGAATTACAAAAAACGCACTGACAGGATGGTTGGTGCGTTTTTTGTATATTCCGGCCGGACGTAAGCATGATAACGCTATTGTCACAGTAAATCAGTTCTGTTTTTTATTTTAAGATATTTTGCATGTATTAGGAACAGAATATTCTGCGTAATATTTTATTGTAAATGAACCAAAATTGTTTTCAAAATTGAATTCCTATTTGCGCTTGGATCTATTATGGCTTGAATTAATGAATTATATAAAGTGTTGGAAAAGGGAGTGGATAGATAATATTCCGCTCTTTTTATCTATGTAAGAAAGAAAATGACAGTGTAATAAACGAATGGTATAATGAAGAAAATTGATTGTCAGATTGGAAGCTCAAGATTTCACAGAAAGACTGTTGGAAGAGGAAAAAATGCTAATATTAAATGTACCTTATAGGGAAAAAGATGAAGCGAAAGCTTTAGGGGCCAGATGGAATCCTCAAATAAAAAAATGGTATGTTCGAAATAAAGAAGACTATTATAAATTTATCCGCTGGATAGAGCCATATGGAAACATGGTAATCATTGATGAATTATATTTAGTGGAAGGTATTCAAAAATGTTTTCGATGTGGCAAAGAAACGCGGGTCATTGGTTTCGGAGTAGATAAGCATTTATCCGTAGATGAGATACGTGAATTACAAGAAGATTACGGCGGAGATATAAAAAATGTTTTAGAAACGGGAATAAATCAGGAAGATATACATATTGTTGGGCCGATCAATCCCATACCGGATCCTTTGATGAAATATATTCAAAAGAAATACAATTACAAGATGAGATATTCCCAAACAACAAGATCAAGCAATGTTTGTAACTGTTGTGAGCATTGTGATGTTTTGCAGGGAGATTTTTATCTTTTCAACGAAGTAGACAGTCCCTTTTTTATATACTCGCCGGAAGATGTAAAAAAGCTCAAAATTTATAAGATTCCATTAGAATATGATCTGATTGTGAATGCTGATGATGGCTGGGCATCTTTTGATGAAATGTTTAAAAGATATGGAAACATTGTTCCGCTAGATATTAAACTTACCTGATTCATGGATTCAGACATGTTTATAGGAAGGTAAATGAAAGAAAAAAAGACGATGAATCGGAATTTGGGGTGAGGATTAGTGACAGGTTTAAAAAGAGGCACTGTGCGATTGATCGGTCATCAGGACGAATGGATTTATGAGTCGCCTTATGTAATAACAAGAGGATACAATAATGGAGGGATTATTATTGATCTACTCTTTTGGGGGGCACGAAAGAAAATGATAAAGGGATAACCGGGTGGTATAATGTAGAAAACGTGGGCGGACATTTTCCATTTTTCAGAAAAAGAGATTAAACAATTTGAAAAAAATAATAAGATCAACCGCTCATTTTATTCAGGAGTTAAATGAACCGGAATTGTTTTTAAAATTGAATGAATATCCATGCTTGGATACGTTAAGGGGAGCCGTATCGCAAATAAAGGTGATTTATTTCACGGATTTGATCAAATCCGATCCCGGAATGGAGTTTGTGGGCATCTATGGCGATAAGGGAAGAAGTGGATTAAAAATGGCCGGGCGGCCCGGGCTGCAAAAACTTCTGGAAGACTGCCGGGCCGGCCAGATCGATTTGATTCTCACCAAATCCATTTCAAGATTTGCCCGCAGCATGTCGGATTGCGCGGCAATGATACGGGAACTTCGGTCTATTGGCATTGATATCCTGTTTGAGAAGGAAAACATGAATTCGAGGAATAAAAACTGTGACCTTATCCTGCATATCTTTTCGGCCATTGCCCAGGAAGAAAGTCACAGCATCAGCCAGCATTCCATCCGCAGTCATGAACAGTATGTGCTTGCGGGTAAGCCTTCCCCTGAAAATGAATGTGGATGCCAGAGGCAGTTTCACAGAACTTCTGAAGACCGAAAAATGCGGTCAGATCAGCGTGAACATTTCCAAACCCGGCATCACCAAAGGCCAGCACTGGCACAACAGCAAATGGGAGTTTTTCATCGTAGTCTCCGGCCATGGCCTGATCCAGGAGCGGAAGATCGGAACAGAGGAGATCCTGGAATTCGAAGTATCCGGGGATAAGATCGAAGCAGTCCACATGCTTCCCGGCTATACCCACAATATCATCAACCTCAGCGACACAGAAGATCTGGTGACAGTTATGTGGGCGAATGAGCAGTTCGATCCAGAACGGCCGGATACGTTTGGGGAGGAGGTATAGGCAGTTGGAATAACAATGTGTCTTCAGACTATTAATATTTCTTTATTGAGAAATAAAAGTGAGGAACAGTATGAGCATTTCAATCAATGATAAAGAATATGAAAAATTGATCAAACGACTTGAATTCTATGATACTACCAGAAATAATCTATTAACATTTTCTTTTACAGCAGTTTTAACAATTCTGGGTGCTGCTTTGTTAAAAACGGATGTATTCAGTGAGTGGTTTTGTCTAATTCCATTTTGTTTGATCATACCATTTGCTGCACGTATCTCATATTACAGATTGGCAAGTGCTCACATTAATTCATTTTTAAAACAATTTTCACCAGAAAGAATGCAGTTTGAAATAGGTAACGATGTAGTGGGGGAAGACAACTGTAGGTTTTATCGAAGTATCGCCTGGTTAGTAAATCATGAAATGGTATTGTTGGGATTGGCATCTACTATGATCTTCTATTTTAAAGTATACAGTACTAATACTGGGCAGTGTTACAATTGTTTGATTTTGTCGATCCCTATTATTTTAACCGTAACTGTTTATCTGATTTCGAATTCTACATATAGATATGAGGACCTTATGAAAAGCTTTGGAGAGAAATGGGATTCTTATTCCAATGGTAAGTAGGAATGGAATTTCTTCAATCAGTTGCTTGTACTCCCACCTATCAAATGCTAAAATAAAAATGGTTATACAACCAGCTGAGGGGAACATCCGGACACTGTAAACTTTATATT
>UQMI01000018.1 GCA_900542045.1 uncultured Blautia sp. | reverse complement strand
ACATGATCAGTTTATCAGAAACGATATGAGAGATGTAATAACAGGAGTGTAAAAGATAGCAATACTCGTGGATAGTTCATGAAACAACCCTGGAACACAAGGAGGTGTATCTTGACATTTGTTTTTCTCGATGATAAAATTATTCTATGTAATCTGTAAAATTAGTTTTTTTTCGTCGAATAAGCAGATAGAAATTGTATTTTAAAATATACAGGACATCATTATTTTAGAAGGGAGGCAGAAAATATCAGTATTTTTTCTGCTTTTCTTTCAGATAAGTGGAATATAATGGGCAAACCTATAGAAATGTAGGGACGCAAAGTTAGAAGCCTTAGGTGATACTGATATAGGACACAAGGTAGTTCGGCCGCAATTGATTCTATTGAAGAGTAAATTGCGGCCTTTTTTACATTTGACAGTATAGATGTTTTCTTTAAAGGGCGTTTGTCAGAATAGGCAGGAATATAATAACAGAAACGGGTTAATAATGTTTATGAAAATTTACAGTGAGGGTGAGTATCATGGATGGAAAGAAAATATTCAGAACGAGTATATTCGGTGGTTTTAAGAAAAAAGATGTGGAAGCCTATGTGGATATGCTGGAAGAAGAAGTGCAGAAAATGCAGAATGAGAGAGATCAGGGCTTGACAGATACTGACCGGAAGGTTATAGAAGAATCTATTGAGGAAATACGTAATCTGAAAGACGAGAAGGAACGGCTGGAGAGTCATGTAGAGAAATTAGAGCGTCAGCTGAAAGAGGCTTCAGAACAGCGTGACGTGGTATATGTACCTGATCTGGAAATGAAAGAGAAAATAGATGGTCTGATTCGGGAAAATGAGCAGTTGAAAGAGGATTTGGCAAGAATGAATCCGGAAGAAGATCGTGAAATGATCCGTCGGATTCTGTCAGATGCCAGAAGACAGGCCGCAGAAATTGTCCAGAAGGCAGAGAATGATGCAAATATGAGAGATGAACTGGCACGGCAGGATTTAAAAACAGAATTGGAAAATAAAATCATTGATTTTATAGTTGAAAACTATCGCCTGGAGAATTATACAAAAGAGATTGACAATATTTGCAGGCAACTTAAAGATGTGTCAAATTCTTTGCGGAATGTTCATCTGGATGTGCCGGATAGAGTGGAAAATCTTATCCAGCGGGCAGAATCTAAAATGAAAGAAAGCAATCAGAAAAGTATAGAAAACAGCAACAGAGAATTCGATTTTTAGAAGAGCGGGTGCCGGAATTTGAAAAACAGTGATGAAGTAGCAAATTCAAGGTTAGAAAAGCTCAGAGAATTGCAATATCAGAGAGTTCGGGAACGGCAACGCAGAAAAAGATGTATGCTGGTCGGTATTTTGACTGTGTTTTTGCTTTTGGCAGCCGCTTTAACTGTTGTTACATTTTATCAGAATCAGAATTTCGAGATAACAGAGTATAATCTGCAGACAGAAAAATTTCAGAAGGAATTTCGGATTGTGTTGCTTTCTGACTTGCATAATCAGGAATTTGGAGAGAACAACAGGGATCTGATCAAGGCTGTTCAGGAGTGCGAACCCAGTCTTATCCTTATGTGCGGGGATATGGTGATGGAAGATGATCCGAATGTGGATGTAATATTAAATCTCTGCGAGCAGCTCAGCCAGACGGCGGATATTTATTATTTATTAGGAAATCATGAGGGTGTGCTGGAATACGATAAGAATGGACTTCAAATTCCTCTGGATGAATATCTCTATAAACTTGGAGTAACTGTCTGTTATCCGGGAGAATATACGATTGAGCATGATGGCACAGAGATCCGCTTGTTTTCGGTATCTATGAAAGAGCAAAATTATGAGGCGGATACTGATATACAGGAAAAATTTCAGGCATTTGTTCAGCAGGATGGATATAAGATCGTAGCATCACATTATCCTACGATATTGTATAAGAGCTTTTATGAAGAGGATTTTGATCTTGGCATTGCGGGACATTTTCATGGAGGACAGATTATTTTGCCGGGAATTGGAGGTTTGTATCATAGTGATACTGGTTTTTTCCCTGAATATTATGGCGGTTTATATGAATTGGGAAAAGGGCAGCTGATCGTAACCAGAGGTTTGGGAAACAGCTCTGTCGTTCCGCGCATCAATAACAGGCCGGAATTGGTAGTAATTAATATTAACTAAGAAAGTAAGGGGTGTTATATGGGAATTACAAGAATTGTAAATCTGATCGGTCTTTTCATTGAGTTGATTCCGATCATTTTGATCGTGATTGCAGCTTTTTCCTTTTTGAAAGTACCGGTCGGGAAAAAACGGATAAAGCTTAGCGACCGCATGAGTGCAGTAAAAAGCGGGATCCCAATGATCATAATTGCCTGTGTATTATATTTGGCCTGTCTTTCAGCAATTACTTTTATTAATCACAGATTGGAAAGCAGTATTACCATAGGCTTGAATTATCCAGAAGCGTCCAAGGGATTGAATCCCAACGGCACACGTTTTAATACTTATGATATTATTGAGGACAGTGTGTTAGAAGCTGCTATTGCGGATGGGAATCTCGGGAATATTACGGTAGAGGAGCTGCGGCAGACATTGACGGTGAGACCGCTACAGGCCGAAGAAACGCTATCGACAGAGCAGTACTATGTATCTACGGAGTATGTACTTGGATACAGCGCAACAATGAATACGTTTTTTCTGGATGGGAATCATGTGGTGGACAGTGTTGCTCAGGCGTTTAATAATGAATTTCTGGATACATATTCCCGCAAAACTTCTGTGCTGGAACTGGATTATACGGATGTAGAGGAAGCAGATTATCTGGATAAAGTTGATATTCTTGCTTCTAAATCGTCAAGAATTCAATCTTATTTGTGGAATTGTTCAACGGAAAATGGAAATTATGTCAGTGATGACGGAGAAACTTTTGCGTCCCTTGCTCAGAAAATAGAGGATTTTCAAACTGTGCAGATGGAAAGTCTGGAATCTTATATTCTGACAAATGGGTTGACAAAGGATAAGAATCGTCAGCTTGCGAAACTGAATTATAACAATTTGATGCTGGATATGAATTTTCAGCAGAATAATGCCGGTTACGATGTTCGCCTGGAGACGATTGATATGTATGAAAGAGACATGGCAACAATTGTTCTGGTACCCACAACGGATGAAACCGGGGAATACTATATGAGCCGGACGAAGATTGCTGTCGATAATTTCGCGGACGAAGCGGATACTTACAGTCAGAATGCAGCGTTGCTGCAGGACCAGATTGAAAATAACAATTATGCGATTGATCAGATAAAAAATTCTGAAGCGGACGAAAATGAATACGAGACAGTGGACAGTATGATCGAGAGTATTCAGACCACATTATCTTCTTATGCTGAGAAGGCTTTGGAAATGGTCCGGGACTATGATGCGGAAAACAAAGGGGATTATCTCATATTTACATCAGAACGTCTGAGTCTGGCAGGGGGACTGGTGGTAAGAGGCGCTATGTTGAGTATTGAGATGATCGTAGCATTGGTTTTGATCCTGATGGTGAGAACAAATGAACCGAGAAGGTCATTTGGCAGACGGAAATAAGAGGGGGGCGCGTAATGAAAAAATTCAGTCCAATGGCTCTGATACAGAGGTATAAGTTCTTGATTATCGGTGTTGCTGTATTGTCAGGGATTGTTGCGTACCTTTTGTTTAATCAGCAGCAAAGTTATACAGCGGCAGCGCTTATTGAGTATACGAATGCACAGGCAGAGGAAGGGCTTGCGCCGGATGGAACTGAAATTGATACTTCAGAGATTTACTCTACAGAAGTTATGAAAGAAGTATTCGAGCGTATGGATTTAAGTTATGATAATTATAACCTGGATGAATTCCGCTCGAAAATCCGTGTGGAACCTGTGATGACCAGCGAAGAAGAGGCTGTGCAGGAGGCGGTAAATGAACAGGGTGAAGAGGTAGAAACGAAACCTACCAGATACATGGTATATGTAACTCTGTCGCATAGAGACGCAGAAGATCCATGGTCTTTTGCCCGTCAGCTTCTGGATAATATGCTGGATGTGTTTTTGGAAAAATACGGGGAGAACCATGTGACCTCGGGAGCATTTGTAAATCGGGTTTCAGAATTGAATACAGCGGAATATGACTACCTGGAAATTATAGAAACGATTGATTCCGCAGTCAGAACGACCTATGAAACACTGGGAGAATATGTTGAAGGAAATGTCAGTTTTGTATCTGCGGCTAACGGTTATTCTTTTAACGACTTGTACCAGGAATTCAATCTCCTGCGTTCCGATGAGATTCCGGAGGTTTATGCCTATATTCTGAATAATACACTGACAAAAGATAAAGATGTACTGCTGTCAAAATATCAGAACAGAATCGAGGGATACAATATCAGTAATGAAACCTGGCAGGCGCAGATTGATGACATTAAGGAAATCATTGAATCCTATGTCACTATGATGAGAGAGTCCGGGAAT
The DNA here is from genome assembly GCA_900542045.1 of uncultured Blautia sp. GTDB lineage: Bacteria > Bacillota > Clostridia > Lachnospirales > Lachnospiraceae > Blautia_A > Blautia_A gallistercoris. The sequence continues at coordinate 55,665 of UQMI01000018.1, read as the reverse complement.
ACAGATATTACTTCCGACTATATCTTACAGAATATTTATGATGATTATTATGCGCAGAATGGTGTAGATGAGGAAAATTCTGAAGAATATACAAACTGGATTTCCGGTGATGAAACGGTGCAGTATGACACGCTTCTGGAAAATTATGTATCGGATCGGTCTAATTATGAATATGCGTTGATTGATATTGCGTATTGCGAGTACATTATTGATCTGTATAACGGCACTCTGGGTGAAGAAGAAAGCACAGAAGAAAACAGTGACAGCAGCGATGAAATTCTGTCGGATGTGGATCAAACGGTAATCTATGAAGACGATGCCACAGCGGAAGAAAAGCAGGAAACAGTTACGACACTGCTGGATAATCTGGTAGAGAAGCTGAATACGATTTATAACGATCTGATCGTATTAAATGAGGAATATAACCAGTATGCAGGAGCGCAGAATATCAGTTTGCGTAGTGATATTGCGGTATCCGCGAATGTACAGACTGTTTTGTATACATTGATTGTAGTTGTTGGTATGGCGATTCTGGCAACTCTCGGTGTGATTGTAGCCGGTCGGACAGGAGATATTATCAATTATTATATTTATATGGATCGAAAGCTGATGCTTCCGAACAGAACGGCCTGTGACCGGTACCTGAATAAATATGAGAAATCCATGTTAGGCAATGCGTTTGTCTGTATATCTATTGTTTTGACTGAGGTAAAGGAAAAGAACAGCCGTTATGGACGTGAAGAGTGCGATGAAATGATAAAGAGCTTTGCACGTTTTCTGGAAGAAGTTTTTCCAGGAGAAGAACAAAACAGTTTGGTAGCTGTTAATGGACTCGGACAGTTCATTCTTTTCCTGAATGAAACAACAAAAGAACAGGCTGAAGCATATATGAGTTATCTCAGGGAAATGGCAGATAAATACAACAAAACAGCCAAATGTAAAATTGAGTATAAATATGGAATTGCGGAGTCGGTATCAGACAATATTTTCCGGATTCGCGCATTGATGATTTGTGCGATCAATAAAGCCAACAGGTCAGAACCCGGCATGGAAAAGGGCACTGAAAATCGTAATGGGGATAGTCATGATCAAGAGCAGAATGGTCAGGAGGATAAAATTGTTAATCTTCTGAATCGTTTGGAAAATATTAAAAAACATGGATAAAGTGCAAATATCCGGAGATAGGAGCTTCTGACGCTTTATGCTCCGGATATTTCCTTGTGTGGCATATAAACTGTCAAAGTAACAGTGAAAAAGATAAAGTTTCATAAGTGAATTTGGAGGGCAGTAAAGTGAAGGATATTGGTAAGGCGGTACTTATATTAATATATCTTGCTCTGGCCGTTCCCATGTTTTATTTTTCTGAAGGATTTCTGTCAATTGGCGGTTTCGGATTTATGTATATGTATCTGTTCGGAATGGGAATTATTGCCTTAGCCATAATCGTGTTTTTAATATCGCCGGATGTGAAGCATGGTGCTTTGAGTGTGCAGTATGCAATTCGTCTGGCGGCGCCATACACATGGTCGTTGGTATATTCGATTCCTTTTTGGGCTTTTACGATGGCAGCTTTCCGTATTATAACCAGAGGGCTTTTTTATGTTGTCTATCAATATATTGCAATACTGGTAGCGGCTGCAGCATTGTACTTATTCGGCAGCAAAGGGATTTATTACCAGTTTTTAGCGTTGGCTTTGTCAGACGTGATTCTTATGATACAGATGATTCGGGAGAATGGGGCAGCTGAATTTGTATCGGAATATATCGATGTGATTGTATCAGTTACAGCTGAAACAGGACCGATTATGAAGGTGTTTGAATCTACGGAACACTGCTTTGCAGTCGCCTTTTTCCTGGTGTATTTTCTTCTGGATTTTAAGAAAAACAAATCGAGGCTGCCCTGGTTTATTGCAGGTGTGTTTTTGTTCTTCCTTGGCCTGAAAAGAAGTGTTCTGATTTCTGCCATAGCAGCGGTGATTATTGGAGGATTGCTGATCCTTTTTATGAAAAAGAGTACGAGAAAAATTATGATGACAATTGCTGCTGTGACAGCGGTTCTGGGAGTGGTATATATTGTCGCCATACGTTACGGACTTTATGACTGGTTGGAGCAGGTTGGTTTGGAGACTTCCGGAAGAAGCTGGATTTTTGATTCAGTAAAGAGCTGGTATGAGCTGGGAGTAGGCTATCTGGGAAGGGGTATCGGATATGTTTCCGGATCTTTGTCTACTGGTGCGCTGTCGTTGGTACGTTCGGATGGTTATTCAGTTGCGGACGTTCATAATGATCTGCTCCGGCAGTATATTGAGTTAGGGTGTCTGGGGTATATTGTCTGGTTGATCATATTTCTCCAATACCGGATACGATACTTCTTTCATAAGCAGGAAACGGAGGAAGACAGGCGTCATGGGATTTTAACAGGAGCGGTGCTGGTCACGCTGTTTGTTACGCTGATGACAGATAATACTCTTTATTATTTCTATACCACTATGTTTTCCAGTATTGTGATAATGGGATACCGGTATGAGGAATATGCTGGTAAGATTAAGCTTCCAGGGGAGGAATCATCTTGAATGTTTGCATTTTTTTTCACCGGTTTGACGGAGGAGGTGCAGAACGGACTACGGTATGCCTGGCAAATGAATTAAGAAAAAGAGGGCATCATGTAGAAATAGCCGTGCGTTATAATTATGGCCCATCCAAAGAATTATTAGATAAAAATATTCCTGTATTGGATATGAAAATACCAGAGAAGGGTAAGCTGCGAAAAAATGTAAAAAATATACAGAAGCTGATTCGCATAATGAATTCGGGAAAATATGATCTGGTGATGGCTGTCATGTCAGAAATGGCACAGGTGGCAGCAATCGCATATGCTTTTTCTGGAAAGAACACGCCTCTTATTTGTGTACTTCATAATACAATGTCTGTGGAAAAAACCAGTTTTCGTATTGTAAGACGCAGCTTATTCCGTTTTTTTGATCGCCAGTACAGTCAGGTTGTGGCGGTTTCAGAGGCAGTTCGTTTAGACTATCTCCGATGCTGTGATGCCGCTTCTGAAAAAGTAACTACGGTATATAACCCGGTGGTGGGTGAGGAGTTATTTACGCAAATGCGAGAGACGATTGTTCATCCATGGCTGGGAAAGAACAGATCTTGTTATACGCTTTTGCTGGCTGGCAGACTGAGCCCGCAGAAAAATCATGCTCTGATGTTTCGAACTTTATTAAAATTGAGAAGCTATGGAGATTTTCGCCTGATTCTATTAGGCGAAGGCGAATTGGAGGATAAGCTGCGGGAACAGGTAAAGCGGCTGGGCCTGAAAGAGTGGGTAGATTTTGCGGGTTATGTCAGTAATCCGTATGCATATATGGCTGCCTGTGACTGCCTGGTATTATCATCAGAATATGAAGGACTTCCTACTGTATTAATTGAAGCCCTGGCATGCGGCTGCCGTATTGTTAGTGTAGACTGTCCTTCTGGCCCCAGGGAAATTTTAAATGGGGGTGAATTTGGAATACTCGTTGAAATGGATGATGCCGAGGCGCTGAAAGAAGGAATTCTTAAAGCGATACAACAGGTGCCGGATTATGAACGTCTACGTCAAAGGGCGATGGACTTTTCTATTGAGAATGCTGGTTTGGGGTATGAGAACGTCTTTAATAAAGCAATGCGTTACGGCAGGAGGGAGTAGATATTGTTATATCGCAGACTAAAGTTTTTGGGAGATAAATTTCGTTTTCTGTATTATTGGGTGCAGTATGCCGCGGCTCGCCTGGTTGCGCCGATATTGCGATACCGGCCGGAATACAGACATCTTTGGATCATTGCAGAACGGGGGATTGACGCAAGAGATAATGGATATCACTTATTTGCTTATATACGAAGAAAAGCACCGGATGTGAACATTCGATATATTATTTCGGATGATTCCGCGGATAAGGCAAAGGTGGAAGCATTGGGGAATACGATTCGTTATAGAAGTTTTCATCATATGCTGGCTTTTGTGCTTTCTGAAGTGAAAATAAGTACGCATATCATGGGATATGCGGCAGATATGTATTTTTTTAAGCTGCTGGATGCCAGAAATCCGGTAGGGGGGAAAAAAGTATTTCTGCAGCACGGTATTACACTGCATAATATCCCCTATCTATATGCGAAAACAACGAATCTGGATTTATTTGTCTGCGCATCAATGAGAGAAAGGGAATTTATCGGTACCTATTTTGGGTATAAAAATTCCATAGCCAGATGCCTGGGATTCTGCCGGTTTGATGCTCTCCCTGTGGAAAAGTCCAGGCACAGATCCGGAAAAATTTTGTTAATGCCTACATGGAGACTTTATCTGCAGTCAATCGGCAAAAGCGCATTTCAAAAGAGCCGGTATTATCAGACGATTCAGGGATTTCTGAACAGTGAGAAACTGCAGGTATTATTAAAAAAATACCATTATCAGCTATTATTTTATCCGCATCATGAAATTCAGATTTACGGACAAAGTTTTTTTTCAAAAGATAAAAATGTTTTGGTCGAGACAGAAAAAAAGGCAGATGTTCAGAAGCTGCTGATAGAGACAGATATTCTGATTACGGATTATTCGTCAGTCTTTTTTGATTTCGCTTATATGAAAAAACCGGTACTGTATTATCAGTTTGATCAGAAAGATTTTTTTGCGGATCATTATCAGAAAGGATATTTTTCGTATGAGAGGGATGGATTTGGGCCTGTAGTCTGTCATGAACGTGAATTGATAAAAGAACTGGAAACCTGCTTAAAGGGGGCCTGCGAAATGCAGGAAAAATACCAGAAGAGGGTGGACGATTTTTTTAATCAGAGAGATCATAAAAATTGCGAGCGAAATTATAGGGCAGTGCAAAAACTGCTGAATGAAGGGAGAAATGAAACGAATGCCAGGAATTCGTAAAAATACAATGGGAATGTTCGATTGTCTGAAGGGAATGATCATCCTGGAAGTTATCATGATTCATTCCTTTACAGAGGTGTGGGGGATTAATAACAGTTCCTGGTATCCTCTGATATGGAGGCTGATTTATGCTTCCAGCGGTGTTGCTATGGGAACCCTGTTTATAATCAGCGGATATGGGTTCCGTCCAATTAAAAGCAAAAAGGCCTTGAAGGCGCAGCTTCTGCTTTTGCTGAAACCCTACTTTACTGTCTTCGCGCTTTGTATTATTTGCCGGATACCGTTAAATTTTTTTCTGGGCCAGCCGATTTTTTCCGGGGCTCTGGCAAGAGTAGCCGGTTGTTTATTAGGGAAAATGGGAGGCGGTGAATATCTTGGAATACAAGTAGAATCAATATTTGTGTTTTGGTATTTTTTGGCGTTGCTTTTTGGATGGCTGCTGTTGACATTAATATTCCGAATAACGGAAAAGGATGTATACAGAGGCATTTTGGTGGCGTTTTTTGTTGTTTTGGGATATTGTATGCGTCTCTTCCTGCCGGATCTGCCTTATTGTATTGTGCCAACTTTTCTGGCAATGGGATTTATGTATACAGGTTATCTGTTAAAGAAGAAAGGGTGGTTATTTTCAAAGATTTCCCCATGGCTCTTTGCTGTACTGGCAATATATGCTGCATTTGTACTGAAAGCAGGTAATGTGAATCTGAGTACAGGAGATATGAAACTGGGGCTGATCGATTATATGGGAACGGTCTGTGCAGGGTATGTGATACTGCGGATTTATTTGTGGATTTTCCGGCCGGGATGGAAAATATATACTCCTTTTATGTTTTTCGGAAGAAATTCCTATTTAATCATCAGTATCCATGCTTTTGAGCATCTGGTATTTCAGTGGCGTTCCTGGGATTTGCTGCGTACAGATTCTTTACTGACAACGGCATTTTTGTTTTTTGTAGTACGGGTTCTTTTAATTCTTCTCATCTATTTTGCAGTTAAACAGTTTCAGAATTTTCAAAAAATGTGGAAGAGGAGAAAGGGGTAGCAGAAATGCGTCGGATTGTTCTGTTTTTGACCGGATTATTGATAGTGCTGCTTATTTTATGCGGAATACTCTGGCTTTATCCTCAAATGAAGCAGGATATTCAAATGAATGAAATGGTACATGATGAGTCGGCGTGGCACTTAATGTATCAGTATGAAAAAAATGTCAGGTACATAAGTGATGGAGGAGTATTAGAAAAGGAAGAAAATAAAGAGGGATCCACCTATATCGTATATCTGAATGATCAGATAACCAGACCGGACAGAATTCGGTATTGTTTTACGGATGACAGAGATCACAGTATTCTTTGGCTGAGAGAAGATGGAAGCATTTTTTCTCATGACGAGCAGAACAGCGGCATTTATACAGAGGATATACCGGAAGAAGTATATTCCATAGTTTTTTCCGTTTATAATGAAGAAGAGGATTTTGAAGTGCTGGGAGAAGGAGGCTATGAACCACCAGATACCTGGGCCTCGGGAATGCGGTTTTCCGTACTCGGAGATAGTATCAGCGCGTACAGCGGATATATTACAGAGGGAAATTACGGGTATTATGATTTGGACGATTTTAATGTGCAATCTATGTGGTGGAGTGTACTGGCAAAAGAAACCGGTATGATTCCCTGTGCGATAAATGCGGGAAGCGGTACAGGAGTACTGGAATTGCTGGATCATGTGGACTATTCTACAGGAGGTAACAGCATACGTGGAGAGCAGTTAAGTCTGGGGGGATATGATCCGGATGTGGTGTTTGTGTTTCTGGGCGGGAATGACGGCCTGAATCAAGTAGATTCACAGGTGTTGACAGAACAATATATGGAAATGCTGGATCGAATAGAAAACAAGTATCCGCAGGCACGGATATACCTTTGTACATACTATAAGATACCTGGAGATCACAGTGATTCTGTGCAGGAGACGAATACTATCATTCGTTTCGTGGCAGAGGCCCGAGGATTGCCTTTGCTTGACAGCTGGGAATGTGAAATCGATCCGGAGCAGAAAGAAGAGCATTTTCTTGATTATGATCCTGAGACGGGCAGGGCATTACATGTCAGCGAGAAAGGTCAGGAAATTCTGGGATCTTTTTTCGCGGATGCTTTTTTGAAATCAGAAAAATAAAAGAAATTGGGAGGATTGGAAGAATGGAAAAATGTGATGTATTAGAGAAGATTATACGTTTAGCGCAGGAAAACTCCGATGCGGAATCCATCGAAGAAGACAGTTCTTTTATGGATGATCTGGAAATGTCTTCTATGGAGATTTATTCTTTTGTTGGAGAATTAGAAGATGAGTTGAACATTTCTATTCCGCAGCGGGTACTGAATCAAGTAGCCACGGTAGGGGAACTGGCGGATGAGGTTCTGAAGCTGGTATAGACACATACAAATAAGGAAAATATATGAGGACCAAAAATGCGATATTAAATTTAACGGTATCACTGGGAGCTCAGGGAGTAAATATTTTCCTGCAGTTTCTGGCCAGATTCATTTTTGTAAGATACTTTTCAGAGGAATATCTTGGGGTAAACGGACTGTTTACAGAAATACTTACGATATTTTCTCTGGCAGAGCTGGGAATCGGGACTTCTATGATGTACGGTATGTACGGTATGATATCCAGAGATGACAAAGAAGGGATCTGCCGTTTGATGAATCTGTACAGAAGACTGTATTTTATGGTTGGTGTGGCAGTAGCTGTGATCGGGATGGCGATGTTTCCTTTTCTGGGCTATTTTATCGGCGAGACCCAGATTCCCCATATTCGTTTGATTTATTTGCTGTATCTGATCAATTCAGTCAGCAGTTACTTTTTTTCTTACAAGCAGACATTAATCCGTGCGGATCAGAAAGAGTATATTATATCCGGTGTGACGCAGATTATACGATGTCTGCAGGTAGTTGCTCAGATCATCATTATTATTGCCACTAAAAATTTTTATTTATATTTAGGAGTGCAGATTTGCTGCCAGGTATTAACGAATATTGTGCTTTCTGTGGTGGCAGATCGCAAATATCCTTTTATAAAGGAAAAGCATGGCGGATGGCCGGACCAAGAAGTAAAAAAAGATATATTTGATCATATTCGAGCGATGGCAGTTCACAGATTTGGTTCTGTATTTGTGTTTAATACAGACAATATGTTGATTTCCATGTTTGTCGGTCTGGGAACCGTGGGAATTTATTCGAATTATAAAATGGTGATTAATAATCTGAGGACAGTTTCTGATTATATCTATAATGCGATCATCGCAGGAGTTGGCAATTTAAGCGCAACAGAATCACCGGAACAGGTTTTGGAAACATACCAGAGTCTGAATATGGGAGCGTCATTCCTTTTCGGGTGGGAGTCTGTGTGTTTGCTGGTTTTATTTAACCCATTTATCAAATTGTTTTTCGGTGAGAAATATTTGCTGCCTTTTGTCACAGTTTTGATCATTGTAATAGACTTTTATATTCTCGGCATGAGACAAATGACAATTTGTTTTCGAAATGCAATGGGATTATTCTGGTATGACCGATACAAACCAATTTTTGAAGTGGGAATCAATCTGGGAATTTCTCTTTTGCTTGTAAGAAATTATGGGATCGCCGGTGTGATCTCAGGTACAATCATCAGTTCTCTGGCAACGAATTTCTGGGTGGAACCGTTGGTTTTTTTCAAGTTCGGCATTCAGAAAAACTGGAAAAAAAATCTGGGAGTCTATTATCTGAGATATGGGATTTACACTATATTTACGGCAGGCTGCGGTATTTTATGTATGTGGCTGGGAAACAGATTCCTGGGAGATGGCTTATGGGGGTTCCTGATGAAAGGAGCGTTAATAACTGCAGTGTACCTGGCCATGGTATGGGTGGTATTTGGAAGGACGAAAGAGTGTAATTATTTAAAACAAAGGATTGCCGCTTTGATTCGGCAGAGAGAAAGAAAAGGAGAGGCGGAGAAGTAATGAGTTTTTATTCTGTTTTAGAAAAAATGTGTCAGGAGAAACCAGAACATATTTTATTCTCCTTTTGGCAGGATAAAATGCGAAGAAATGTTTCAGTGGAGCAGTGGGTTACGGAAGTCTTTAATTTTGCAGCATGGATGGAAAAGCGGAAAATCAAAAATATGCATATAGAGGTAGTGTGCAGCTATTCCTACGAATGGTATGTAATTGTATTTGGTCTGATTATTTCGGGAAATGTTGCTGTTTCCATAAATCCGGATCTCTCAGAAGAAGAATTGCTTTTTCAGATAAAAAATGCAGATATTCAGGAATTGTACTATGATTCACGGACAGATTTAGGGGAAGTTCTTTCATCCTTACCGCAGACGATGCTGAAAAAGACGTTAAAAGAAGTGGTTCACGAAGCTGAAAAAGAAGCTATGGGAAAGAGTGTCAGGGATGAGGGCTCGGATGAGGAACAGTGCTCTTTTATTTTGTTTTCTTCAGGAACCAGCGGTATGCCCAAAGGTGTAATGCTGAGTCAGAAAAATCTGCTGAATATACGGGTAAGGATGAGTGAGAATTTAGATGGCACAGCCGGTATGATCTGGATGCCTGTGTATCATATTGGTGGGATTACATTTACCCTGGATCTTATGTGTCACCCGATTACCATTTGTATTGGCGAGAATTATCGGTCAATGATAAGGGATATTAAGCGGTTTGAACCTGCTGTCCTGATCTTGGTTCCATCACAGTTAGAGTTTTTGCTGAAAAAATGCAAAAAGGATGAGGAGTTGAGACAAATGGTCTTTAAAAAACTGAAATATATCTATACGGCAGGTGCGGCCCTAGATGTATTCAGCATAGATAGATTGGAAGAATTGCAGGTAGAATGCATTAATGTTTATGGACTTACAGAAGTAGCAGGGCCTCTGGTGGAAGGAAGTTCAAAGAAAAACGGATCTGTAGGGAAGTTCCGCGCAGAGAATGAAATGAAGCTGGATAACGGGGAATTGACAGTTAAGGGGCCGAGCGTAATGAAAGGATACTATAATTGTCCGGAAGAAACTGCAAACGCCTTGAGAGACGGATGGTTTTATACCGGAGATTTGGTGTCTGTTGATTCTGAAGGGGAATTGCATATCACAGGAAGAAGCAAGAATATTATCATTCTGTCAAATGGAGAAAATATAAGCCCGGAGAATTTGGAAAGAAAGATCAAAGATTTGAATGGGGTAGAAGAAGTCATTGTGACCGGGCGAAACAATGTGCTGGAAGCTGTGATCTACTGCGGCGAAAAAGACAGTAAGGAATGCAGAATGTATTTAAAAGAGCAGATACGGAAGATGAACAAAAAACTGCCCAGATTTCAGCAGATTCAGAAGATCACATTTGGTAATCAGCCTTTTGAAAAAACAGGAAGCGGAAAAATCAAAAGGTTTTAATCCTCTGGAGATGCAGACAGGATATGCGCAGGTACACCTGCTACGCAAATATGATTTTGAGGGAAAGATTTGGTTACCACGGCATTTGCGCCTATAGTAACGTGATCCCCGAGGGAGATTTCTCCCAGAATTTTTGCACCGATGCCAATATCACAGAAATCACCGATGACCGGGGCCTGTGTTGGCGCCCCAATGCCTTTGTTGCCAATACAGTTTTCGCCGTGAAGGCTGCAGTTCTGTCCGATTCTTGCGTTTTCATGGACAATGATGCTGCCATAATGATAAATGTGAAGACCTTTTTCAAAAGAATTGTGGTTAATATAAATGCCAAGACGGGCTCCTTCGATATTTTTGCGGCGGCGAAAATAGGCATAGCGGATCCGGTGGCCGACGTTATAGTGGTATTCACAGATTCTCAAGATTTTTTGGTAATGCCAGATTAAATAATTGGGACTGCGCATAATCCACTGACGAAATACATGAAAGATTTTTTCAGAGAGATAAAATGTTTTTTCATAAGCCAGATACTCCTGAAGAGTTTTTTTGTCTGTAATCATATAGCCTTCCAGCGGTATATCCGCAGATCCTTTCTGAATGATAAGTTCAGTGTATCACTGATCCTGACGTTTGACAATTCCATTATGAATTAAGGCGGGAGAAAAAATGGAAAAAGTATCAATAGTTGTACCTGTTTATAATACTTCTTTAGAGCAATTCCGAATGTGCGTGGAGTCAATTCGAAAGCAGACCTACACAAATTATGAAGTGATCCTGGTAGATGATGGATCTGGCAATGGTGTGGAAAATCTGTGCGATGAATATGTACAAAGGGACAGACGTTTTCATGTGCTTCATCAGCCGAATTGCGGTTTATCAGGGGCCAGAAATCGCGGAACAGATCTGGCAGATGGAAAATGGTTGATATATCTGGATCCGGATGACTGGTGGGAACCTGATACGCTGGAGTTATTGTGTGAAAAAATGGAAAGAGACATGCTGGATGTACTCTTTTTTTCATATTTTGATTGTTACGAGAATAAAAGCCAAGTTGAGCGAAGGTGTTGGAAAAAACCAGGTCAGGAATATACATTCCTCACAGACAAACAAAAAAGAAATTTGCAGATGGGAATGTTGGATGAAAGTGTGGCAGAATTGCCGGGGTGCTTTGGATCAGCCTGTATGCAGATGGTGAGACTGGAGACTGTGCGGAAAGCAGGTCTGCGTTTCAAGGAAAATCTTCGCAAAACCGAAGATCTGCCCTATGAACTGGAACTTTTGGAAAATCCAGTAAAGGCGGCAGTGCTGGATCGTTCCTTTTATCACTATCGGCACCACGGAAAATCTGTATGTAATTTTTATAATCCAAAAATTACAGAAATATTGGGCGAGGTTAATCACGAGCTGCTGGGTTTTGTCCGGAACAGAGACGAGGCTTATAAAAGCGCCCTGCGATATTATATGATGAAGAATTATATAAGTATTTTACGCTTGAATTATTTTCATTCTCTCAATCAGGTATCTTGGCGTGAACGGAAAAAAACGTGGAAAGATTTTCTTAAACCGAGTCGGGATTGGAGTTTTTTGCAAGAAGAAAAGACAAAAAATATTTTTAAAAAGCGAAAGGCGTATGGGATTTTATTTTTTGTTACATTTCGCCTGAAATCTTTTGAACTGCTCCGATTGTCATATAATCGTCTGCGGGACAGGTTGTGAGAGGAGAAAAATATGAGACGTGACAGAATTGAAATTTTGAATACACAGATCGATGTGTTGGATGTAAAGCAGACAGTGGAGGTGGTAAAACAATACTTAAAAGAGAAAAAACCATTGCATCTGATGGGTGTGAATGCAGATAAAATCAATATGCTGAATCGTAATAAAAAGTTGAAGCGTATTGTAAATGACTGTGAAATCATTAATGCGGATGGAGCGTCAGTTATTCTGGCAAGCCGATATTTGGGAACGCCTCTGCCTGAGAGAGTAGCGGGAATTGATCTGATGCAGCTGATTGTGGCGGTGGCGGAGCAGGAAGGCTATAAGGTGTTCCTGCTGGGCGCAAGGCAGGAAATTGTGGATAAAACAGCCAGAGTTCTGCGGGATACACATCCGTCATTACAGATTGTGGGAATACGTAATGGGTATTTTCAAAAAGAACAGTGGAAAGAGGTAGCTGAATCAATTAGAAAAAGCGGAGCGGATATTGTTTTTGTGGGGATTACATCGCCTGCCAAAGAGTACCTGGTAGATTATTTTTTGCATAAAGAGAAAATAAATTGTGTATTTATGGGCGTAGGCGGCAGTTTTGATGTATTATCCGGTATGATAAAAAGGGCTCCGGACTGGTTTCAAAGGCATAATCTGGAGTGGCTGTTTCGATGGGCACAGGAACCAAGACGCCTTTTTAAACGTTATTTTGTAGGAAATTTGACATTTATAATGGCTGTCTGGAGAGAAAAGAGGAGAAGAAAGATTGAAAGTTCTGATGGTGGGCGTTGACAGGCAGACACAGGGCGGTATGTGGACTGTGGCTGAAAATTATCTGAATGATGTATCTTTCAGCGAAATGACAGGTCTAAAATATATTTCCACATCTATTACCGGCAAAAAAAGTAAGCGCGTATTATTTTCGTGCAGAGCTCTGCTGCAGATTTTTTTTACGTTGCTTATGGGCGATTATGATATCGTGCATGTACATATGGCAGAAAAGGGCAGTGTATATCGAAAAAATCTCGTGATCAGTATTGCCAGGATATTTCATTGCAAAATTCTTCTTCATATGCACGGAGCAGAATTTGAAAGCTGGTACCGTCAATCATCAAAACGTAACCAGGCGTTTGTGCGCCGGGTACTGCAAAAGGCGGATCGTATTGTGATTCTTGGGGAATATTGGAGGAAATTTATAGAATCTCTGGCAGGGCAAAGAGTGTCTGTGGTTTATAATGCAGTGACTGTGCCAGAGAAAAATTTCTATTCGGTTCATGCGAAACATCTGCTGTTTCTGGGCAGAATAGAAAAGCGGAAAGGAATTTATGATCTGCTGCTGGCACTGCAGAAGATTGATGAAAATCTGGATAAGGATATCCAGTTATGGATTTACGGGCCAGATCCGGAAAATAGTATGAATCAGGTAATCAGCGAAATGGGATTGAATCAGAGGGTGGTATATCGGGGATGGTTAGACAAAAAAGAAAGAGAAAATATTTTTTCGCAAGTGGCGTTAAATATCCTTCCATCTTACCATGAAGGGCTGCCAATGACGATTCTGGAAACTATGGCATACGGGATTCCCAATATCAGTACGAAAGTTGCTGCAATTCCCGAGGTTGTTGATTCGGAAAACGGAGTTTTGATTTGTTCGGGAGAGGTTGACAGTCTGGCGAATGCGATTTTTACACTGATGTGTAATCCCAAAATGAGAGAGGAGAAAAGCTGCCGCGCATTTGATACGATAAAAACAAAATTTTCTTTGACACGTCATCTGGAAGAAATATTATCGATTTACTATGAATTGGAGAACGGAAAATGAAAAGAATTTTGTTGGTTTTTGGAACAAGACCGGAAGCAATTAAAATGTGTCCTCTCATCATGGAATTGAAAATGAGAACAAAATTTCATGTATCTGTTTGTGTCACAGGGCAGCATAGAGAGATGCTGGATCAAGTGCTGGAAGCGTTTCGGGTAGTACCGGATTATGATCTTTCAATTATGAAAAAAAAGCAGAGTCTGACAAGTGTTACCTGTGGAGTTTTAAACGGGATGGAGGAAGTCTTAAAAACAGAAAAACCGGATTTTGTATTAGTACACGGCGATACGACTACAACCTTTTCGGCGGCGCTGGCTTGTTTTTATCAGAGAATTCCGGTGGGACATGTGGAGGCTGGACTGCGGACCTATCAGATGGATTCGCCATTTCCGGAAGAGTTTAACAGACAGGCAGTATCCATTATCAGCAAAGTCCATTTCGCGCCGACCCTTCGGGCAAAAGAAAACTTGATCGGGGAGGGAAAGCGGGAATCCACGATTTTTGTCACTGGGAATACCGCTATTGATGCCCTGAAAACCACTGTGCGTGATGATTATACGCATTCGGAATTGCAATGGGCAGAATCCAGCCGTTTGATTCTGGTTACAGCTCACAGGAGAGAAAATCTTGGGAAGCCGATGTGGAATATGTTCCGCGCTATTCGAAGAGTGGCAGAGGAAAACAAAGACGTAAAGGTCATATATCCGGTTCATATGAATCCAGAAATTCGAAAGATTGCCAGAGAAGTATTGGGCGACAATGACCGGATTCATATGATTGAGCCGTTGGATGTTTTAGATTTTCATAATTTCATGAAACGTTGTTATTTGATCCTTACAGACTCCGGCGGGATCCAGGAAGAAGCGCCGTCACTTGGGAAACCGGTTCTGGTGATGCGTAATACGACAGAACGTCCGGAAGGAATAAATGCGGGAACTTTGAAATTGGTCGGAACAGAAGAGGAGTCTATTTATCAGAATTTTTCTATATTACTGCAGAATCAGAAAGTATATGAAGAAATGAGTGAAGCGAAAAATCCGTATGGTGACGGGTTTGCAAGCAGGAGGATTGCGGATATTCTGGAGAAGATTCTCAATCAGTAAATCTGAAGAATAAGGAAAGTATTTGGAAGAAAAATTCTTTGGAAAACTTGACATAATTACCTAAACAGTATAAACTTATACTGTTGTATTTGTACAATGAAAACCAAATAAGGAGGTGCTCCTGTGACAGGCACAAGTATTTTAATTGCAGTTGTCGCAGTGGTAATCGCGCTACTTATTGCAATTCCTATTACTTGCAGGGTTTCTGTGGACCGTAAGATCAAAAGAGATGCGGAAGTCATTGGAACAGCAGAAGAAAAAGCAAGAGGCATAATAGATGAAGCATTAAAAACAGCCGAGGCAAAGAAACGCGAAGCTCTTCTGGAAGTAAAAGAGGAATCCCTCCGCACAAGGAACGATCTGGAAAAGGAGACCAGAGAGCGAAGAGCGGAGCTGCAGAAGTATGAAAAGCGTGTCTTATCGAAAGAGGAATCCGTAGATAAGAAAGCAGATGCTGTGGAAAAGCGCGAAGCCGAATGTGCAGTGCGAATTGCAGATTTGCAGAAGAAAGAAAAGAGAGTAGATGAACTACATGAACAAGGAGTACAGGAACTGGAACGTATTTCAGGTCTGACCTCCGAACAAGCAAAGGAACAGTTGTTAAAAGCCATTGAAGACGATGTAAAAGTGGATGTAGCCAAGCTCTACAAGGATTTGGAGAGCCGGGCGAAGGAAGATGCAGAGAAGAAAGCGAAGGAATATGTGGTGACTGCCATTCAGAAATGTGCAGTGGATCATGTATCTGAGGCAACGATTTCCGTTGTACAGCTTCCAAGTGATGAGATGAAGGGCCGTATCATTGGTAGAGAAGGCCGTAATATTCGTACATTAGAAACATTAACAGGTGTGGATCTGATCATTGATGACACACCGGAAGCAGTCGTCCTGTCAGGGTTTGATCCGATCCGCCGGGAAGTGGCCCGGATCGCATTGGAGAAGCTGATCGTGGACGGGCGTATCCATCCAGCCCGTATTGAGGAGATGGTGGAGAAGGCGCAGCGTGAAGTGGAGACATTAATCCGGGAAGAAGGAGAAAATGCAGCACTGGAAGTTGGTGTGCACGGCATTCATCCGGAACTGATCCGCTTACTGGGCCGTATGAAATTCCGCTCCAGTTATGGGCAGAATGCATTGAAGCATTCCATTGAAGTAGCGCAGCTGGCTGGTCTGCTGGCAGGAGAAGTGGGTGTGGATGTGCGTATTGCGAAGCGCGCTGGATTATTACATGACATTGGAAAATCCATCGATCATGAAGTGGAAGGTTCTCACATTCAGATTGGTGTTGATCTGTGTAAGAAATACAAGGAGTCTGCGGTAGTGGTGAACGCAGTAGCTGCGCATCATGGCGATACAGAGCCGGAGACCCTGGTTGCATGTCTGGTGCAGGCTGCAGATGCCATTTCTGCGGCAAGACCTGGTGCAAGAAGAGAGACTCTGGAGACATATACAAACAGGCTGAAACAATTAGAAGATATTACCAATCAATTTAAGGGCGTTGACAAATCCTATGCTATTCAGGCGGGCAGAGAAATTCGTGTTATGGTTGTACCTGAGCATATCAGTGATTCGGATATGGTAATTCTGGCCAGAGATATTGCAAAGCAAATCGAGGCGGAACTGGAATATCCGGGACAGATCAAGGTCAATGTGATCCGCGAATCCAGAGTTGTGGATTACGCGAAATAACAGGATCCTGTTCTTTGGTATCAACAATAAAAGCTTCAGAATCAGAAATGATTTTGAGGCTTTTTATTTTGCGGCACAGGGAAGCAGAATATTTTATTCTGACTTCCCTGTTACACAAAAACGTTCCCCGCTCCCCGGGAAACTTTTGCATTCTCTTCTATTTTCCGGAGATCGTCCATAGACTGGTAAGGGTGATGCTATGAGAAGGAAAAAAAAGCGGAGTTTGCCGGCAGAAGGAAATCTGATCCTGCTTTTGTTTTTTGCCGGTTTTACGCTTGGAATCCTGTTTATGAATGTCTGGTGGAATATGGAAGGGGCCGGGGCAGAAGCGGGAGGGCTCTATGGATTGGCTGTTCTGATGGAACAGCCATGGAAAAAAGGAGATTATTTTCTGTATCTGCTGAAGCGCAGAGGAAGCCTTTTCCTTCTGGCGGCGCTTTCCGGAATAACGGTCTTTGGCGTACCGGTGGCTGCAGTGGGAGTGCTTGGAACCGGCATGGTTTTGGGATCGTTGATTTCATTAGGCCTGCTGGAAGTGGGACTGAAGGGAGGAGTTTTGGTTCTGGGGATTTTTTTTCCGCAGCTTTTGCTGTATATGCCGGGAATATTAGGGATAGGGATCCTGACTTACCGAAGTTCTCTGCAGGGCTGGAAATCCAGAGAGATTCCCCTTGCGCTTTATCGAAGACAGCTGTTTTGGCTGGGGGGATTTCTGATGCTGTGTCTGGCCGGGATGTTTCTGGAAGCCTATGTTAATCCAGAGATTGTTACATTTTTTATAAAGAGATTAAAAATTTTTTAATGTAGATTTTACAAGATTTTGTGGGGCGGCAGCGGACTGGGGACGATATATGGTATTTCGCCGGAAAAGCCCGTATTTTCAAGGCTTTCCGAAGAAAAAAGTGTTTGATTTTACAGGAGAATATGCGTATAATAAAACTACACTTTACAGAATTTAAGGGGAATAAGAGGGGAGAGAGTTCCTGTTTGATTTACAGGCGGAGGCCGTACCTGGAAGGAGGGACGTTATTTCTGCCTATGACACACATAGGATTAGGATGAGGATACATGGAGACGGTGATCACAGATTTTATCAATTATCTGAACAAAACAAAGAAAACATCGCATAATACAGAGATTTCTTACCGGCGGGATCTGAAAAAACTTTTTCAGTTTCTTCAGGACCATGAGGTAAAGGATTTGGCAGGGGTTACGGAAACTCAGCTGGAATCCTACATTCTGTATATGGAAAAAAAGAAATTTGCTTCTTCAACAGTATCCAGGAGTGTGGCATCGATACGGGCTTTCTTCCAGTATCTTTATCGGGAAGGCATGATAGACAAAGATGTCTCCGGGGAATTGAAATCTCCAAAAGTGGAGAAGAAAACCCCGGAGATTTTATCCGTAGAGGAGGTGGACATGCTCCTGGAGCAGCCGGATATCCGAACGCCCAAAGGCATGCGGGACCGGGCCATGCTGGAGCTTCTGTATGCCACCGGCATGCGGGTCAGTGAGCTGATCCATCTGAAGCTGGAAGATCTGAACCTGACGCTGGAATATGTGACCTGCAGCGATGGAGACCGGGAGAGGAGCATTCCTTTCGGAAGTGTGTGCCGGAAAGCGCTGAGCCGGTATCTGGATTCTGCCAGAGAAGCTCTTCTGCAGGGAAAAGAGTCCGCTTATCTGTTTACCAACTGTTCCGGAGGAGCCATGAGCCGGCAGGGATTCTGGAAGCTTCTCAAAGGCTATGCCTCCAGCGCCGGGATTACGGGAGATATCACACCCCATACTCTGCGCCATTCATTTGCGGCTCATATGCTGCAGAACGGGGCGGATATCAAGAGTGTACAGGAGATGCTGGGACATTCCTATATTTCCACAACGCAGATTTATCTGAATCTGAACATGAACAAAATGCGGGATGTATACATTAAGGCGCATCCGCGAAAATAATACAGCTCATAGTAAAAAACGGAGAAAGGCTAATGGCTTTTCTCCGTTTTTCTGTGTACCTGACGGCGCATCAGCATGTTTCTGCAATGGTGTACAGCAGCTTTTCCGTATCTTCCCATCCCAGACAGGGATCCGTGATGGATTTGCCATAGACATGATGTTTGCCGATCTTCTGGCAGCCTTCTTCGATATAGCTTTCGATCATCAGCCCTTTGACCAGCTGATGGATATCCGCGTCCAGAATACGGTTGTGCAGAACATCTTTGGCAATCCGGATCTGCTGTTTGTATTGTTTGTTGGAATTGGAATGGTTGGTGTCAATGATGCAGGCAGGGTATTTCAGATCTCTTTCATTGTATTTCTCCAGCAGAAGCTGCAGATCTTCGTAATGATAGTTAGGAATTGCCTCGCCGTGTTTATTGACAGCGCCTCGCAGGATGGTGTGGGCCAGATCATTACCAGTGGTCTGGACTTCCCAGCCCCGGTAAATAAAACGATGGCCTTCCTGGGCTGCGTAGACAGAATTCAGCATAACGCTGATATCACCGCTGGTAGGATTCTTCATACCAGCCGGCACATCCATGCCGCTGACGGTAAGGCGGTGCTGCTGGTCTTCCACAGATCGTGCGCCTACTGCCACGTAAGACAGCAGATCGGAAAGATAACGGTAATTCTCCGGATAAAGCATTTCATCGGCGCAGGTCATTTCACTTTCTTCGATGGCATGCAGATGCATTTTCCGGATGGCAATGATACCGGCCAGCATATCCGGCTGCTTTTCCGGATCCGGCTGATGGAGCATTCCCTTATAGCCCTCACCCGTGGTACGGGGTTTGTTGGTGTAAACCCGGGGAACGATCAATACCTTATCTTCAATCTTTTCCTGAACCTTTTTCAGGCGGAGCAGATAATCGCATACGGCGTCTTCATTGTCTGCAGAGCAGGGGCCGATGATAGCGAGAAACTTGTCAGATTCTCCAGTGAAAACCCTGCGGATTTCCGCATCCCGTGCTTCCTTGATACTGCGAATTTTATCGGAAATGGGATAGCGGCCTTTGATCTCCGCCGGACTGGGAAGCTTTTTGAAAAATTCGAATCCCATAACTAAAATCTCCTTTGTAATAGCGTTGATTTGCATATGCCGGGGACCTGGACCCCGGAAAAACTGTTTTTTATTATAGTATATTTTATTTTTCTTGTAAATACCGAAACAGGGCGGTACAGCCCAGCAAGGTCAGGACCAGTTCGCCAAGAAGGATGCCCCACAGGTAGCCTTTGATTCCAAAGACAGGTATGGCAAATGCCACAAATCCAAGGCGGATGGAAACACTGATTACATTGTGCAGAAAGCAAATGCTGGTTTTGCCCAGACCATGGAGGGTGCTGGTTATCGTGCTGTTAAGGTAAAGAAACGGGCAGATGAAAGCCAGAGAGCGAAGAAAAGACGAGACCATGGTATTGTGGAATAATATTTCTCCGAAGAAATTGCTGAATGTAAAGAAACCCATCGTGCAGCCGATTCCCATCAAAAGACAGCAGCGTATGATTTTCTGTGTGTTTTTCTGGATCTGGGCATATTGTTTTAAAGCCTGAAGGCGTGCTACAGATGGGAGCAGCATGACAGAAACCGAATTTGTGATCGTAGAAGGGAAAAATATCAGGGGCAGAGCCATGCCGGTGAGTACGCCATAAATGGAAAGAGCTTCTGCGCTTTCCAGACCGAACATGCGCAGACGTCCGGGAATCAGGATGGTTTCCAGACTGGTTAAAAGGGTCAGGAGCACCCGGTTGGCGGTAAGAGGCGCTGCCATGGTGAGCAGCTGTCCAAGATGCGCAAATGGTGCCCAAAGAGATTTCAGACGGTAGCCCTGCGTCCGGAATCGCTGAGAAAGCAAAAGAAGAGAGACAAGGGACGCGGCAGCTTCGCTGGCAACCATTCCCACAACGGCAATGACCGGCGTGACCGCGCGCCCTTCTTCCAGAAGGATCTGGCAGGCCAGCCAGGATGATCCTACGCGCACAGTCTGTTCCAGCAGCTGCATGCCTGCAGGGACCTCGGTTTCTTTTCGGGCATAGTAATAACCGGATATGCAGGAATGCAGTGTACTCAGCGGAAGGCTCCAGGACATAAGCTGCAGCAAAGATTCACACCTTGGCTCAGCCAGGAGGACCTGACTGATAAAACCGGCGTTTTTGTGCAGAAACATTGCGGCAGCGGAAGACAGCAGCAGAGAAAGACCGCAGCCGCCGAAGAACATTTCATTGGCTCCGGATGTATCTTTTAAAGCGCTTCTGGCTGCAACGAAACGGGAAATGGCAGTCTGGATACCGGCAGTGGTAAGAGCCATGCAGAGAGACTGCAGGGGAAAGATCAGATGGTAAATGCCCAGGCCTTCTGCACCAATCGTATGCGACAGGAATATTCTATAGAAGAAACCAATGATTCTGCTGAGAAGTCCTGCAAAAGTCAGAATCAGTGTGCCACGGATAAATGGATGAGAATTGGACATGACGGAATTCCTTGTTTTTTTCCAGTATATTCATAAATAGGGCTTGACAGAACACGGGAAGGATGATACATTTAACAGGAAATCCGAGTGAAATGGTCGGATTTAAAAAAATAAGAATAGAAGCAGAGCGCTTTCAGAATACAAAGAGAGGGAGGTCATATGAAATTATCTACAAAAGGACGTTATGGTCTCCGGGCCATGATTGATCTGGCTCTGTACAGCGAAGAGGAGGCCGTATCGATCCAGAGCATTTCCGGAAGACAGAATATTTCTGTCAGCTACCTGGAGCAGCTTATGGGAAAACTTCGAAGAGCAGGTCTTGTGACTTCAGTGCGGGGAGCCATGGGCGGTTACCGGCTGGCGAAGCCTGCGGCAGAGATTTCAGTAGGCGATGTGCTCCGTGCTCTGGAGGGTGATCTGCAGGCGGTGATCTGTCCGGGAAATGACAGTGAGAATGGCTGTGAAGGCGCAGATCAGTGTGTAGCACGATTTGTATGGAAAAAGATCAATGACAGTATTACACAGGCGGTGGATTCTGTGATGATCGGCCAACTGGTGGAAGAAAGCCGTAAAATAAAAGGAAATTGCGAAAGCAGTCCGCAAATATGTGATAATTAGGAGCGTGGAAAAATGGATAAAATGATTTATATGGATAATGCGGCAACAACAAAAACTGCGCCTGAGGTATTGGAGGCAATGCTGCCGTATTTTACAGAATACTATGGGAATCCTTCCAGTATTTATGAGTTTGCGCAGAAAAGCAAAGAGGCGGAGAACAGAGCCAGGGCGGAGATTGCTTCTGTGCTGGGCGCAAAGGAAAATGAGATTTATTTTACAGCAGGAGGGACAGAGGCCGACAACTGGGCTCTGAAAGCAGCTTTTGAAGCATATAAGGATAAAGGAAAACACATTATCACCACCAAGATTGAGCATCATGCAGTGCTCCATACCTGCCAGTATCTGGAAAAACAGGGTGCCAGGGTGACTTATCTGGATGTGGACGAGAATGGGCTGGTGCGTCTGGAAGATCTGGAAAAGGCCATAGAGCCGGATACCATTCTGATTTCTGTCATGTTTGCCAACAATGAGATTGGAACGATTGAACCAATTAAAGAGATCGGTCTTCTGGCCAGAGAGCATGGAATCCTGTTCCATACAGATGCAGTGCAGGCATTTGGACAGGTGCCGATTTCCGTAGATGAACTGAACATTGATATGCTCAGTTCCAGTGCTCACAAGATCAACGGGCCCAAGGGAATTGGTTTTCTGTATATCCGTAAGGGAGTGAAGATCCGTTCGTTTATTCACGGCGGTGCCCAGGAGAGAAAGCGCCGCGCCGGAACCGAGAATGTACCGGGGATTGTGGGATACGGCTGTGCGGCCCGCCGGGCAGTCCAGACCATGAAGGAACGTACGGAAAAAGAAATACAGGTAAGGGATCATCTGATTTCCCGGATTACCCGGGAAGTGCCGTACTGCAGACTGAACGGTGATCCGGTGAAGCGGCTTCCCAACAATGTAAACATCAGCTTTGAATTTATAGAGGGAGAATCTCTGCTGATCATGCTGGACGGCTATGGAATCTGCGCTTCCAGCGGTTCCGCCTGCACCTCCGGTTCTCTGGATCCGTCCCATGTGCTGCTGGCCATTGGGCTTCCCCATGAGAAAGCCCATGGTTCCCTGCGTTTGACCATCAGTGAGGAAACCACGATGGAAGATGCGGATTTCGTGGTGGACCGGATCAAAGAAATTGTGCAGAAGCTGCGGAATATGTCTCCGCTTTATGAAGATTTTGTGCGAAAAATGAAGAAAAATTAACAGGAAGTTCGTTAAAAATACAAAATGGAGGAATAGGATATGTACAGTGAAAAAGTAATGGATCATTTTCAGAATCCCAGAAATGTGGGAGAAATAGAAGACGCCAGCGGAGTAGGGACTGTTGGAAATGCAAAATGCGGCGATATCATGCGGATTTATCTGGATATTGATGAAAACCATATTATCCGTGACTGCAAGTTTAAAACCTTCGGCTGCGGTGCGGCCGTGGCTACCAGCAGTATGGCGACAGAACTGGTGAAAGGCAAATCCATTGAAGAAGCCATGCAGGTGACGAATAAAGCGGTTATGGAAGCGCTGGATGGTCTGCCTCCGGTGAAGGTACACTGTTCCCTGCTTGCGGAAGAGGCGATTCATGCGGCTCTGTGGGATTATGCAGAGAAAAACGGCATCCATATTGAAGGGCTGGAAAAGCCGAAGTCTGATATCCATGAAGGAGAAGAGGCAGAAGAGGAAGAATATTGATGAAGAGAAAAAAAATTGTGATAGGCATGTCCGGAGGAGTGGATTCCTCCGTGGCAGCTTATCTTTTAAAACAGGCCGGACATGAGGTGGTGGGAGTCACTATGCAGACATGGCCGGGAGATAAGAAAGAAATGGTGGCGGATCACGATTCCGGGATGTTGGAAGATGCCGGAAGGGTTGCATCCGCCCTTGGCATATCCCATTCTGTTGTGGATTTTCACCAGGTATTTGACGCCTGTGTCAAAGATTATTTTGTGCAGGAATATGTAAAAGGCCGGACCCCCAATCCGTGTGTGGTCTGCAACCGGCATGTGAAATGGGAAGCTTTGCTGAGTTACGCCCGGGAGATCGGCGCAGACGGTATTGCGACCGGCCATTACGCTAGGATCGTAAAGCTGGAAAACGGCAGGTATACGCTGAAACGGGCCGTTGGAGATGCGAAGGATCAGACCTATGCCCTGTATCGGTTAAGTCAGGAACAGCTGGCCCATACGTGGATGCCGGTGGGTGAATATACAAAGGATGAGATCCGCGCCATGGCAAAGAAGATCGGACTGGATGTGGCGGACAAGCCGGACAGTCAGGAAATCTGCTTTATCCCGGACCATGATTACGCGGGTTTTATCGAAAGACGCCTGGGACGTGCCATACCGGAAGGAAATTATGTGGACCGGCAGGGGAACGTGCTGGGTACCCATAAGGGAATCATCCACTATACTGTGGGGCAGAGAAAAGGTCTGGGGATCGCGCTGGGCCATCCGGCATTTGTAACAGAAATCCGGCCGGAGACCAATGAGGTGGTGCTGGGAGAGAATACGGATCTGTTTTCCGATGAGCTTCTCTGCGATGAACTGCATTTTATGGGTATGAAAGATTTAACGGAAGGAATGGAAATTACAGCCAAAATCCGCTATAATCATAGTGGAGCCACAGCAAGATTATACAGTGCGGGCAGCGGGAGGATCCGCTGCGTATTTGAGACGCCTCAGCGGGCCGCGACACCGGGCCAGGCAGTGGTATTTTACAGAGACGGCTGTGTGATGGGCGGCGGTACGATCCGAAAAGGAATGCAATAAAAAAATAAAATCAATCATGCTTACAAGATAAAAAGGATAGGGTGCTATGGCGGGATTAACAGAAGAACAGGTCAGACAGCGCATAGAAGCTGGACAGATCAACAGCAACGAGAATCCGAATACCAAGACATATAAAGAGATCATACGGGAAAATTCGCTTACATTTTTCAACTTTCTGAATGTGGTGCTTTTGGTACTGGTGCTGCTTGTAGGATCATATAAGAATTCCCTGTTTGTCATGATCGTAGTGATCAACACGGTGATTGGCATTATCCAGGAGATTCGCGCGAAAAAGGCTCTGGACAAACTGTCCATACTTACTGCAAGCAAGGTAGTGGCCGTACGGGATAATAAGAGGGTCAGCATTTCCACGGAAGAGATCGTGCTGGACGATCTGATCTATCTGAAAACAGGAGATCAGATTCCGGCAGATGCGGTGGTCCTGCGGGGAAATCTGGAAGTAAATGAATCGCTTCTTACCGGAGAGTCGGACACCATTGTAAAAAATGAGCAGGCCAGTCTGTTTTCCGGAAGTTTTGTGACCTCCGGCCAGGCATTGTGCCGGGTGGTGCATGTGGGAAAGGATAACTATGCAGCCAAGATCACCCATGAGGCCAAAACCTTCAAAAAGCACAACTCGGAGCTGCGGAATTCTCTGGATAAGATCCTGAAGATCATCAGTATTATCATTGTGCCTCTTGGAATCGCTGTGTTCTGCAAGCAGTTTTTTGCGGTGGATTCCAGCTTTCAGGATGCGGCAGTTTATACGGTGGCAGCGGTCCTGGGAATGATTCCGGAAGGTCTGGTACTGCTCACCAGTGTAGCGCTGACACTGGGATCTCTTCGGCTGGCTCAGCAGAAAACACTGGTTCAGGAACTGTTCTGCATTGAGACTCTGGCCAGAGTCGATACTCTGTGTCTGGACAAGACGGGAACTATTACAGAGGGGACCATCTGTGTGGAACAGGTGGAGCCGCTGGCGGACATGGATATTTCCCAGGCAATGGGAAATCTGGTGGCGGTGCTGCAGGATGACAATGCCACCTTTGAGGCTTTGCGCCGGTATTTTCCGGTACAGACCACTTACCATCTGAACCACCGGATTCCTTTTTCTTCAGACAGAAAATACAGCGGTGCTGCCTTTACGGATGAGGGAACTTATCTGATTGGCGCGGCACAGTTTTTATTTCCAGAGGGAAATCAGGAACTGATGGAAAAATGCGCCCGGTATGCAGAAGAGGGATACCGGATCCTGGTGATTGCCCACAGTCCGCAGATGAATCAGGATACGGAGCTTCCAGAAGGCCTGACCCCTTGTGGCCTGCTCTTGATGACCGATATTATCCGGCCGGAGGCGCAGGAGACACTGGCGTATTTTGATGAGCAGGGTGTGGATCTGAAAGTGATTTCTGGGGATGACCCGGTGACGGTGGCGGCTATCGCCCGAAAAGCCGGATTGAAAAATGCAGATTCCTTTGTGGACGCCACCACTTTGAAAACGCCGGGAGAAATGATTCAGGCGGTGAAAAAATACAGTATTTTCGGCCGGGTAACGCCGAAGCAGAAAAAGCAGATGGTGATGGCGTTGAAGGCCCAGGGACATACGGTGGCTATGACCGGAGACGGTGTCAACGATGTACTGGCCCTGAAGGAGGCAGACTGCAGTATTGCCATGGCATCCGGCAGCGAGGCGGCAAAAAATATTGCCAATCTGGTGCTTCTGGATTCGAATTTCGCAGCCATGCCCCATATTGTAAATGAAGGACGGAGAGTGATCAATAACATTCGGATGGCTGCGTCCATGTTCCTGATCAAGACGATTTTTTCTGTATTGCTCTCTCTGCTGCTGGTTTTTTTTGGAGAAGCTTATCCTTTCCAGCCAATTCAGATGTCCATCATCAGTGCCTGCGCGGTGGGAATCCCCACGTTTCTGCTGGCACAGGAGCCTAACTATGAAAAGATACAGGGCGGTTTTCTGCGTCACGTATTCATGAATGCGGTGCCCACGGCACTGAGTATTACAACCTGTGTATTTGCCATAATGCTGGTCTGTTCCGATATTTATCATTCCAACGATATGCTGGGTACGGCCTGTGTGCTGGTGACTGGCTGGAACTATATGGCGGCTCTTAAGAAAGTGTATTCGCCTATGACAAAATTCAGAAAGATCGTTACCAACGGCATGCAGGTGATCTTTATCCTGGGGCTGCTGATCGGTCAGAACCTTCTGGATATGCAGGCACTGGAATTCGGAATGATCTTGCTGGTATTTTTCCTGATGACGATGATGCCGCTGGTTACGGACTGGATTAGTGAGTTGATCCGGTGGCTGGCACGGCACAGAAAGAAGTGGGTTCGTTTTATATAATAAAAAGCAGGACCAGGAGAAGAATTCTGCGTGGCAGGATTCTGTCGGATCCATCTCCCGGTTCCGCTCATAAAATTTCCAGAACTGAGATTTTTTTGAAAATACTCTTGAATTTTTGTATAGAATTGGGTACAATATTATTTGGATTGGCGTTTCTTTAACAAAGGAGAAACGGCACAATATACTATATACAATTATAGGAGGAATTTATCATGGCAGTAAAAGTTGCAATTAACGGGTTTGGTCGTATCGGACGTCTGGCTTTCAGACAGATGTTTGGCGCAGAAGGTTATGATGTAGTAGCTATCAACGACTTAACATCTCCCAAGATGCTGGCACACTTATTAAAATATGACTCCACTCAGGGAAGATATGCATTGGCAGATAAAGTAACCGCTGGAGAAGATTCTATTACTGTAGATGGAAAAGAAATTAAGATCTATGCAAAAGCAGACGCAAAAGAGCTTCCTTGGGGAGAAATCGGCGTAGATGTAGTTCTGGAGTGTACAGGCTTCTATACCTCTAAGGAAAAAGCTTCCGCTCATATCGCAGCAGGCGCTAAGAAAGTTGTTATTTCTGCTCCGGCAGGCAATGACCTTCCTACGATCGTATATAATGTTAACCACGAAACCTTAACAAAAGAGGATAACATCATTTCTGCAGCTTCCTGTACAACCAACTGCCTTGCACCTATGGCAAAAGCTCTGAATGATTTGGCTGCCATCAAATCTGGTATCATGTGTACAATCCATGCTTATACCGGCGATCAGATGACTCTGGACGGACCTCAGAGAAAAGGCGATCTGAGAAGATCCCGTGCAGCTGCTGTAAATATCGTTCCGAACAGCACAGGTGCTGCAAAAGCTATCGGACTTGTTATTCCTGAACTGAACGGAAAACTTATCGGTGCTGCTCAGCGTGTACCAACCCCAACAGGTTCTACCACAATCCTGACAGCTGTTGTTGAAGGCAATGTAACAAAAGAGCAGATCAATGCAGCTATGAAAGCAGCTTCCAATGAATCCTTCGGATACAACGAAGATGAGATCGTATCCAGCGATATCGTTGGTATGAGATATGGTTC
Source organism: uncultured Blautia sp. (assembly GCA_900542045.1). Taxonomy (GTDB): domain Bacteria; phylum Bacillota; class Clostridia; order Lachnospirales; family Lachnospiraceae; genus Blautia_A; species Blautia_A gallistercoris. The sequence continues at coordinate 27,716 of UQMI01000018.1, read as the reverse complement.
TCTGTTTGACGCAACTCAGACTATGGTACTTCCTCTGGATAACGGAACTACTCAGGTTCAGGTTGTTTCCTGGTATGACAATGAGAATTCCTATACAAGCCAGATGGTAAGAACAATCAAACATTTCGGTACATTACTGTAATCAGAACTATAAGACTCATTAAGGGTCCGGTCTATCATGGACCGGACCTTTTTGGGATGTTAAGGATCCAAAAGGAGATTAGATATGTTAAACAAAAAATCTGTTGATGATATTAATGTAAAAGGCAAAAGAGTACTGGTACGCTGTGATTTCAATGTTCCTCTGAAAGACGGAAAGATCACAGATGAGAACCGTCTGGTGGCAGCCCTTCCCACGATCAAGAAACTGATCGCTGACGGCGGAAAGGTGATCCTCTGCTCCCATCTTGGTAAACCCAAAGGAGAACCGAAACCGGAACTGTCTCTGGCACCGGTAGCTGTTCGTCTGGCAGAACTGCTGGGACAGGATGTGAAGTTCGCAGCAGATCCGGAAGTAGTTGGACCAAATGCAAAAGCGGCTGTGGAAGCTATGCAGGATGGTGATGTAGTACTTCTGGAGAATACCCGTTATCGTGCGGAAGAAACAAAGAACGGAGAGGCGTTCAGCAAAGAACTGGCATCTCTGTGTGACGTATTTGTAAATGACGCATTCGGAACTGCTCACAGAGCACACTGCTCCAATGTAGGTGTGACACAGTATGTTGACACTGCAGTAGTTGGCTATCTGATGCAGAAAGAAATCGATTTCCTGGGCAATGCGGTGGAAAATCCTGTGAGACCTTTTGTAGCTATCCTGGGCGGAGCAAAGGTAGCAGACAAATTAAACGTTATCTCCAACCTTCTCGAGAAATGCGACACACTGATCATCGGCGGCGGTATGGCCTATACCTTCTTAAAGGCTCAGGGCAAGGAAATCGGAAAATCCCTGGTTGATGATTCCAAGATCGATTACTGCAAAGAAATGATGGAGAAAGCAGAGAAACTGGGCAAGAAACTTCTTCTTCCGGTGGATACGGTTATCTCCGCGGAATTCCCCAACCCCATTGACGCTCCTATTGAAGTTACGACAGTATCCGTGGATGCAATTCCCGCAGATATGGAAGGCATGGATATCGGAGAGGAAACTGCAGCTCTTTACGCAGACGCAGTGAAGACAGCCAAGACTGTTGTATGGAACGGACCGATGGGTGTATTCGAGAATCCGATCCTTGCAAAGGGAACCATTGCTGTGGCTAAGGCACTGGCAGAGACAGACGCCACTACCATCATTGGCGGCGGAGATTCTGCGGCAGCTGTGAATCAGCTTGGATTTGGCGATAAGATGAGCCATATTTCCACCGGCGGCGGCGCATCTCTGGAATTCCTGGAAGGAAAAGAACTTCCCGGTGTAGCGGCTGCAAATGATAAGTAAGAAGGACTGAAAGGATTGCGCTACTGCCTGACCTGGTCAGGCAGGTACCGACAGGTATGCGGGCACGAGCTGTAAAGCGCAGTGCGAATTTAGTGCGAACTTAGTTCGAAGGAACTTGATGAGAGCAAGTCGAAGACGCAGCTCGAATCTGGTGAATCGAACTTCCCCAGACAAAGTATGGAAAGGATATAAGCGTATGCGTAAGAAAATTATTGCAGGCAACTGGAAGATGAACATGACTCCCAGTGAAGCTGTTCAGTTAGTAGAAACCTTAAAGCCGCTGGTAGGCAATGAGGAAGTGGATGTGGTATTCTGTGTTCCGGCCATCGACATTGTTCCGGTGGTAGAAGCTGTAAAAGGAACCAATATCCAGGTAGGCGCCGAGAATATGTATTTTGAGGAGAAAGGTGCTTATACAGGCGAAATTTCTCCGGCTATGCTGGTAGATGCAGGAGTAAAATATGTAATTCTGGGCCACTCCGAAAGAAGAGGCTATTTCGGAGAGACAGACGCTGACATCAACAAGAAAATGCACAAAGCATTTGAGCATGGTCTGACTCCGATCATGTGCTGCGGTGAATCTCTGGAGCAGAGAGAGCAGGGCGTGACCATGGACTTTATCCGTCAGCAGGTGAAGATCGGATTCCAGGGACTGTCTGCAGATCAGGCCAAAGAAGCGGTGATCGCTTATGAACCGATCTGGGCCATCGGAACAGGAAAAACTGCTACCACAGAGCAGGCACAGGAAGTGTGCGGCAAGATCCGTGAGTGCATCGCAGAAATCTATGATGATGCAACAGCAGCTGCCATCCGTATCCAGTACGGCGGATCCGTAAATGCCAAGACTGCGGCAGATCTGTTTGCACAGGCAGACATCGATGGCGGTCTGGTAGGCGGAGCTTCTCTGAAAGAAGAATTTGGACAGATCGTAAACTACAAATAAAACAAAACATGTATAACAACATCCTCAAAGGAAGCAAGGGTCAGAGTTTCTGACCGTTTCCGGCGAGGATGTTTTTGTGTTGCGGGGTTACCTTATAGTTTCATTTCTATTCCCTGTTTCAAGGAGAATTTTTCAGAGATTGGCTTATTATGTGCGCAGCAGAGTACAGGAAGCATTTCTGACCGGTTCATTTCCTTATATATTTCATCTTTTTTATTGGATTGTCTGGTGAAAGCATGTGAAAATCAAGAAAATGAAATATCCCCCGTAGTCCAGGCCAGGTAAAGGCATGTGAAAATTGGGAAAAGGAGATATGACCCGTACTTGGGGTGTGACAGAAGCATGTGAAAATCAAGAAAATGAAATATCCCCCGTACTCCAGGGCAAATAAGTCAGAGGAAAACTTGACAAATGTTCGTTTGACAACGTAAGATAGAGGCAGAATGAAATGAGAAGAGATGCTTACCGGCAGCTTTCAGAAAGGAGCTTTGGAAAAACATGGGAGAAAATGTAATTTACGCAGCATTACTGGGACTGGGAACGGTAGGAACCGGTGTGTATAAGGTGCTGAAGAGCCAGGAAGCAGAGATGGCGCAGAAAATCGGAAAAGAAATCAGAATCAAAAAGATTCTGGTGCGGAATCTGGAAAAGGCAGCAGCGAAGGTGGAAGATCCCAGCGTACTGACAAACAACTGGAAAGAAATTGTGGAAGATCCTCAGATTGAGATCGTAATTGAATTGATGGGCGGGATGGAGCCTGCCAGAACATATATTCTGGAAGCTATGGAAGCAGGTAAGCATGTGGTGACAGCTAATAAGGATCTGGTGGCTGCGGACGGAAAGGAATTGCTGGATATGGCTCAGGAGAAAAAATGCGATTTCCTTTTTGAAGCAGCAGTGGCAGGTGGGATTCCGATCATCCGTCCCCTGAAACAGTGTCTGGCAGGCAATCATATGACGGAAGTCATGGGAATTGTCAATGGAACGACGAATTTTATCCTGACGAAAATGACTCAGGAAGGAATGGAGTTTGCAGACGCGCTGGCTCTGGCCACAGAGCTTGGATATGCAGAGGCAGATCCCACAGCCGATATCGAGGGACTGGATGCAGGCCGCAAGGTGGCGATCCTTGCTTCTGTGGCCTTTAATTCCAGAGTTACCTTCGATGATGTCCATATCGAGGGAATTACCAGGATTACAGCCACGGATATCCGTTATGCCAGAGAAATGGGCTGCGACATCAAGCTTCTGGGCGTGGCCAGAAATACAGAGGAAGGGATCGAAGCTTATGTGAATCCCATGCTGATTCCCAGTTCCCATCCGCTGGCATCAGTCAACGACTCCTACAATGCAGTCTTTGTACATGGTGATGCAGTGGAAGATGCCATGTTTTTCGGAAGAGGAGCCGGAGAGCTGCCTACAGCCAGCGCCGTGGTCGGCGATGTGTTTGACATTGCCCGCAATATTCAGGCGGGATGCTGCGGACGGATCAGCTGTACCTGCTATAAGAATCTGCCGATCAAGCGAATGGAAGATACGGAGAACTGCTATTTCCTCCGGCTGCAGGTGGAAGACCGATATGGAGTACTTGCAGAGATTGCAGGTGTATTTGCCAAAGATAAAGTAAGTCTGGCCCAGCTTGTGCAGAAAAAAGTCGTCGGAGATTGTGCGGAGATTGTGATTATCACATCCACGGTCCGGGAAGGAGACATGCAGAATGCCATTGAGGCACTTTCCAATCTGGATTCTATCCGAGAGATTTCTTCCGTGCTGCGGGTATACGGCAAATAATGGGGAAGGTAAGGTGAATTCCCTATTGAAAAATTTGATTTTTTGCTGCTGGTACGGCAAATAATGGGGAAGGTAAGGCGAATTCCCTATTGAAAAAATCTGATTTTTTGCTACTATTATATAGGAAATCGCTGAGAAAGCATCATGAACATGATGTGAAGGTAAAATAAGTTCTATATAAGGATTTTAGAAGATAAGGAGACAAATTATGAGCAAGAAACCTACGGTGTTAATGATTTTGGACGGATACGGACTCAACGATAACTGCGAGCACAATGCGGTTTGCGAGGGAAAAACTCCGGTGATGACCCAGCTGATGTCCCAGTGCCCCTTTGTAAAGGGAAATGCCAGCGGCATGGCTGTAGGACTTCCGGAAGGCCAGATGGGCAACTCTGAGGTTGGCCATTTGAATATGGGTGCAGGCCGCATCGTTTATCAGGAATTGACCAGGATCACCAAAGAAATCCAGGATGGGGACTTTTTCAAAAATGAAGCGCTGCTGGCAGCCATGAAGAATGCAAAGGAGAACGATTCTGCCATTCATTTTATGGGACTGCTGTCAGACGGAGGCGTGCACAGCCATAATACACATTTGTATGGACTGCTGGAGATGGCCAAAAGAGAAGGTCTTTCCAAAGTCTATGTACACTGCTTCCTGGATGGACGTGATACACCGCCGGCTTCCGGAAAGGGCTATATCGAAGAGCTGCAGGCCAAGATGAAAGAGATCGGTGTAGGTGAGATCGGCGTGGTTTCCGGCCGTTACTACGCTATGGACCGTGACAACCGCTGGGATCGTGTGGAGCTGGCTTACAAGGCACTGACTGCCGGGGAAGGTGTAAAGAGTACCGATGCCGCTGCAGGTGTGCAGGCTTCCTATGATGAGGGCAAGACCGATGAGTTTGTAATGCCTATGGTGGTAGAAAAGGACGGTGTTCCTGTGGCTACCATTCAGGATAAAGATTCTGTGGTATTTTTCAACTTCCGTCCGGACAGAGCCAGAGAGATCACCAGAGCTTTCTGTGACGATGCCTTTACAGGATTTGCCCGGGAGAAGAGACTGGACCTGACATATGTATGCTTCACCGATTATGATGAGACTATTCCCAATAAACTGGTGGCATTTAAGAAAGAAGAGATCACCAATACATTTGGAGAATATCTGGCTGCCCATGGTCTGAAGCAGGCACGTATCGCAGAGACAGAGAAATATGCCCATGTAACCTTCTTCTTCAACGGCGGTGTGGAAGAGCCCAACGAAGGAGAGGACAGGATCCTGGTAAATTCTCCAAAAGTAGCAACCTATGATCTGAAACCGGAGATGAGCGCTTACGAAGTGTGTGATAAACTGGTAGAAGCCATCAAGTCTCTGAAATACGATGTGATCATTATCAATTTTGCAAATCCGGATATGGTTGGCCATACAGGTGTAGAAGATGCAGCCATCAAAGCCATTGAAGCTGTGGATGAATGTGTGGGAAAAGCTGTGGAAGCCATTCAGGAGGTAAACGGACAGATGTTCATCTGCGCCGACCATGGCAACGCAGAGCAGTTGGTGGATTATGAGACGGGAGAGCCGTTTACCGCTCATACCACCAATCCGGTACCGTTTATTCTGGTAAATGCAGATCCTGCTTACAAACTGCGGGAAGGCGGATGCCTGGCAGATATTGCGCCAACTCTCATTGAACTGATGGGAATGGAGCAGCCAAAAGAAATGACCGGAAAATCTCTTCTTGTAAAATAAAAGAAAATGCGGATGGCGAAGGTGCGGACACATCTGCGATCCGACGGATGATCTGTCCGTATCTTCAGCTGCAAAGCAGGCATTTCGCTCCGTCTGGGCGGTTTCCTTTCGGGAACTGCCTTTTTCTGTGGGAGATATCATACAGAAAAAAGATCGGGGATATCATGAAAAAACACTTCGTATGGATGCACGCAAAAAAAGAGCTATCAGTTCGAATGATTACTGACAGCTCTTTTTAAAATTCAGTATCCAATGGATTCTACCATCCTTTCTTTGGTTTATCATAACAAATAAGTAGGTGATTTAAAACTTAAGCTTTTGGTGGTCCGTACCTTCCTTTCTTTTAGAATATGGGGTAAATCTTTACGTTTTCGGTGGTCTGTCCTCCTTTGCTTAGATTATGAGGTAAACCGTTACGTTCTTGGTGGTTTCTCCTCCTTTTCTTTTAGTATTTTGAATCGCTTATCTATTTGTTGTATTTAATATAACAGATAAAATAGAGTTTGTCAACAATAAAAATTAAAAATAATAAATAAAATTAGAAGAAGAAAATATATAGTTAATAAATAAAAGAATATTCAGAAAATAATGCGGCGCATAAAGAAAAAGAAGAAGGTTATACTATTTCCATAAAAGTTTAGGAGGTATTCTCATGTTTCGCTATTTACCGATACGAAAGGTATACGCAAGACAGGTATTGGACTCCAGAGGAAATCCCACAGTGGAGGTGGAAGTCACTGTGGGAGAAGGGGTGATTGGGATTAACGGATGTACGGGCAGAGCCATGGTTCCGTCCGGTGCCTCCACAGGAAAATATGAGGCCGTGGAGCTTCGCGACGGGGAAAAGGATAAATATGTGGGATTGGGCGTAGAAAAAGCGGTCAATAATGTAAATACAAGACTGGCAGAAGCCATACTGGGAGAAAATGCGCTGAATCAGTGGTATATTGATTCCCTGATCCTTCAGGCGGACGGTACAGATAATAAGAGCAGCATCGGGGCAAATGCCTGCCTTGGAGTTTCCATGGCTGTGGCCCGGGCGGCGGCAGCAGCGCTGCGGATACCGCTGTACCAGTATCTGGGAGGCTGTCATACCTGCCGGATGCCGGTGCCTATGATGAATATTTTAAATGGAGGTGTACATGCGGACAATGCGGTAGATCTGCAGGAATTTATGATCATGCCTGTGGGCGCGTCTTCTTTTCAGGAAGGCCTCCGCATGTGCGCAGAGGTGTATCAGTTTCTGAAGATATTGCTGAAAGAGAAAAACATGTCTACGGGAGTGGGAGACGAGGGAGGGTTTGCGCCGGATCTGGCCAATACTTATGAAGTACTGGATCTGATTCTGGAAGGAATCCGAAAAGCCGGTTATGAACCCGGTACAGATCTGGCAATCGCCATGGATGCGGCATCCAGCGAACTTTACGAAGAAGAGAGGGATGCTTATTATTTTCCAGGCGAAAGCCATATGGCCGGAGAAGAAATACTGCGCGGCCGGGAAGAAATGATTTCTTATTATGAGGAGCTTGTGGAGAATTATCCCATTGTATCCATTGAAGATCCCCTTTGTGAGGATGACTGGGAAGGCTGGAAGAAGCTGACGGAAGTTCTGGGAAGCAAGGTGCAGCTGGTAGGGGACGACTTATTTGTTACCAATGAGAAAAAACTGGGCTGCGGGATCAAGCTGGGAGTTGCCAATGCGATCCTGGTAAAGGTAAATCAGATCGGAACTCTGACAGAGGCGTTGACTACAGTGGAAATGGCCCACAAAGCCGGCTACCGGGCAGTAATCTCCCATCGTTCCGGTGAGACGGAAGATCCGTTTATTGCGGATCTGGCTGTGGCCTGCGGTGCCGGACAGATCAAGACCGGTGCTCCCTGCCGTTCAGAGCGAAATGCCAAATACAACCAGCTGCTGCGGATCGAGGATTATCTGGGAAGTCAGGCAGTATATGAAAATCCTTTCCGCACCTGTCAGTAACTGAGCGCAGAGATAGACGGAGCAGCCGGAAAGAGCAGATTATTTAAGGATGACGGGAGAATAACCGTGGGATATCCGGAATCAGCCGCCGCGTGACCTGCAGTGAAATACTGTATTTTGCGGTTGAAATTTGCAGGGCGCTATGGTAGAATAATGTGAGTTGATTAGGAGGTGTGATTGTGGATATCCTGAGAATTGTCATAACAGTGCTCTTTGTGATTGATTGTATAGCGCTGACTGTCCTGGTGTTGATGCAGGAGGGAAAGCAGCAGGGATTGGGCTCCATTGCCGGTGTGGCTGACACATACTGGGGTAAGAATAAGGGGCGTTCCATGGAAGGCGGACTGAAGAAGGCAACTGTGGTTACCGGATTTTTGTTCTTTATTCTGGCAGGCATCCTGAATCTGAATTTTTAACCGTCAGATGTCCGGAGGAACTGCCGGCGGCAGCGCTTGTAGGTAAAGTCAAAGACAAGACACTCTTGTGAAACTGCAAGGGTGTCTTTTTTCATCGTGCAGGAAGGCAGAAGAATCCCGAGCAGCAGGAGCTTTTATCAAAATAGTTGAGTTTCAGAAAATACCGGACAGTGTCCTTGTGATTTCAGGAGGATGGGACAGAGGCAAAAAGCCGGGGTGCCGGTTTTTATTTCTCTTACGGTATTCCAGGAAGAAAGGAAATATGTGAAGAAAGAAAAATTTGAACAGCGGAAAAATACAGTGCGAAGACTTCTGGAGGATCCGCGCTACCAGCCCATGCGTTTCCGGGATATGGCCATGCTGCTGGGGGTTGCCAAGCCCAGAAGAAAAGAATTGTATGCAGTGATTGAAAGCCTGGAGGCAGAAGGCCAGCTCTGCGTGGGCAAGGATGGACGTATCCGACGGGAAACCGGAGAATACAAAGAGGGGACATTTTTGTCGCATCCCAGAGGATTTGGCTTTGTAGAAGTGGAAGGAGAAGATGAGGACATCTTTATCCCGGAAAGCTGTGTTCATCAGGCTATGCACAAAGATAAAGTGCGGGTCCTGGTAAAAAAAGAAAAAAGCGGAAAACGGCAGGAAGGAAACGTAGTGAAGATTCTGGAGCGTGGCATCACGGAAGTGGTGGGAACGTACCAGAGAAGCCGGAATTACGGATTTGTGATACCGGACAATAACCGGATCCTTCAGGACGTTTTTGTATCCGGTGAACACGCCGGAGGAGCCCGTCATGGAGATAAGGTAGTGGTGCAGTTCATCAACTATGGGACCCAGAGCCGGAGTCCGGAAGGAAAAGTAGTGGAAGTTCTGGGGCATGAACGGGAGCCGGGAGTGGATATCCTGTCCATTGCCAGAAGCTTTGGCATACCTGATGAATTTCCGGAAAAAGTACGGAATCAGGCAGAGCGCGTGCCGGATCATGTACTGGAAAGTGATTTCCAGGGTCGGATGGATCTTCGGGACTGGACGGTGGTCACCATTGACGGAGAAGATGCCAAGGATCTGGATGACGGAATTTCTCTGGTCAAGAAAGGGGATATTTATTATCTGGGAGTACACATTGCGGATGTGAGCAATTATGTACAGGCCAGAAGTGCTCTGGATGTGGAAGCCCTGAAGCGGGGAACCAGTGTATATCTGGTGGACCGGGTGATTCCCATGCTGCCCCGCCGTCTGTCCAATGGAATCTGTTCGTTAAATGCAGGTGAAGACCGGCTGGCTCTGAGCTGCCTGATGGAGATCAACAGTCACGGGAAGGTAGTGCATCATCAGATTGCGGAGACGGTGATCCGTGTGCGGGCCAGAATGACTTATACCGACGTACGGGACATCATTGAAGACACGAACAGAGAAACTGTGAAAAAATACAGAACCCTGGTCCCGCTCTTTCAGCTGATGGCAGAGCTTTCTCAGGTCCTGCGCGGAAAAAGACAGCGGCGCGGAGCAATTGATTTTGATTTCCCGGAGAGCAAGATCCTGTTAAGTCCCAAAGGACGGCCCATAGATATCCAGCCTTATGAGCATAATGTGGCTACCAATCTGATCGAGGATTTTATGCTGCTGGCCAATGAGACAGTGGCCCAGGAATTCTGCGGAAGGGGCCTGCCTTTCCTGTATCGTGTCCATGAGACACCGGATGCAGATAAAATGGAGGGGCTTCTGACACTTCTCCGCAATCAGGGACTGACCATACAGAAAGCGGGAGAACAGATTACACCTCTGGAAATACAGAAGATCCTGGCGCAGATCGATGGAAGGCCGGATGAGGCCTTTATCAGTCGTCTGATCCTTCGGACCATGAAACAGGCCCGGTATTCGGCCCAGTGCAGCGGGCATTTTGGCCTTGCTGCCAAATATTACTGCCATTTTACTTCACCCATTCGCCGATATCCGGATCTGCAGATCCACCGGATCATCAAGGACCAGCTGCGGGGACGGATGAATGAGAGCCGTATAGAGAATTACAAAGAGATACTGGATTCTGTGGCGGAGCAGAGCAGTGCCATGGAACGCCGGGCAGAGGAAGCGGAGCGGGAGACAGAGAAATTTAAGAAGGCAGAATATATGGGATATCATCTGGGAGAGGTATTTGAGGGCACCATTTCCGGCGTAACTGGCTGGGGGCTATACGTGGAGCTGGATAATACAGTGGAAGGTCTGGTGCATATCAATACATTGCGGGATGACTTTTATGTGTTTCATGAAGAAACGTATGAACTGGTGGGAGAAATGATGCACCATCGATATGTGCTGGGGCAGAAAGTAAAGGTTCGCGTGGCAGATACGGATCCGGTGCAGAAAACCATTGACTTCACCCTTGCGGACAGAGAGGATTTTGAAAGCTGGCAGGGGTAAAATTAGGCGGAGGAAGTAGTTATGGGAAAAGAAGCGGGAACGCGTTTGATTGCAAATAACAAAAAGGCATATCACGATTATTTTATTGAAGATACGTATGAAGCCGGTGTGGAGCTGTTCGGCACGGAGGTAAAGTCTCTGCGCATGGGAAAATGCAGCGTGAAGGAGTCTTTTATCCGGATCGAGAAGGGGCAGGTGTTTATCTATGGTATGCATATCAGCCCCTATGAAAAGGGAAATATTTTCAATAAGGATCCTCTGCGGGTGAAGCGGCTGCTGCTGCATCGGTATGAGATCAATAAGCTGGAAAGCAAGATTGCGGAAAAAGGGTATACACTGGTTCCTCTGAAAGTATATTTTAAGGGAAGTCTGGTGAAAGTGGAGATCGGTCTGGCAAAAGGAAAGAAATTATACGACAAACGGCAGGACATTGCCAAAAAAGACCAGAGAAGAGAGGCAGAGCGGGAGTTTAAGGTGAAAAATCTGTATTGATGGAGGAAGCCAATGAAAATACTTTTTAGTTATCTGCTTCTGATCAACCTTGCTGCCTTTTTCCTTTATGGGCTGGATAAATATAAGGCCAGGAAAGGGAAATGGCGGATATCAGAAGCAGCACTGCTGACGGTGGCCTTGCTGGGAGGTTCGCTGGGGGCGCTTTTGGGAATGCGGACTTTTCATCACAAGACCAGACACCGGCGGTTTGCCTGGGGAATCCCTGCGGTCTTGCTTGTACAGGTACTGGTATTGCTTTACGTATGTGTTTTATAAAGGCAATATTTATTACATTTTTGTAACTCCCCTTGACAAATATAAAATTTTGTACATATAATATATATGTAGAACTTCGTCTGTTCCGGGCTTGTACTGGTTTCGACGGGGGTTTCGAAGTTGCGGAAGCCATTCGCAGTTTCCCGGACTGCGTCATCAACTGGGAACTTAAATTTAAACGCAGACGAAAATTTAGCGTTAGCTGCCTAATTGCAGCTCGTCAGCCCTGAAGCACTCACACTTTGGGATCCTGGCGTCGATGATGTGAGAAACCTTACCGGGTAAGCTTTGCCCCGGTAGATGTACCATGAAGCTACTGAAGTGATAAGCCTGTCGGTGGGCGTATCATGGAGGGAATGTCAATACAGCGACTGTAATGGGAGATGCCGCAATGGACAGACTTTCGGACGCGGGTTCGATTCCCGCCAGGTCCATCTAAGGTGCCTTACTCGAACTTATTCTTCAAAACATCATCAGAAGATCCATCTCCGATACAGACTTGGAGTGGAACGGAGATCGCACTGTGTCGTAGAAGCGAAGCTGTTTTGCCTTGAGTGGCAGCAGCTTCGTTTTTTTTGTGTTCATTTTCCAGTATAAATAAAACGAATAATAGCATTCGTTATTGGCAGTGTACTTTTCGCTTGAAATATATATAATTTGAATCCGAGTAATGAAAAAAGCCCACTAATAATATCAGAATTGATTATAGCAGATGACGGTCAGATTTCCAATCTGCAGGTCAGAAATACGAGCTGAAAGGATGGGGAGATACAATGATATTCTACTTTACTGCAACGGGAAACAGCCTATATGTGGCAAAGCAAATGGATGATAACAGAATCAGTATTGCACAGGCGATTCATGACCAGAAAAAGATATATACTGCAGATAAAATCGGTATTGTGTGTCCGATATTCGGACATGAAATGTCGGAACTGGTCAAAGAGTTTTTGAAAGTTTCCCGGTTTAAAACCGATTACTTTTATATTTTGCTTACCTATGGCAATCTGCGCAAAAGAAAGTTTATATTTCCCCGGTCACAGAGAATGACCGGAACGTGCACAGGGCATTTCTGGCTCATATTGTCCAGATGAGCCCCGGCGCAGGTCATGATCTTTATGAGATTACAGAGGAATGCATTGGCTGTGGAATCTGTGCAAAGGTCTGTCCCAAAAAATGTTTTCATTTGGATGGACAAAAGAGTGTCTGGAATAGTGATAGCTGTATCAGCTGTATGGCCTGCATCCATTCCTGCCCGATGATGGCGATCCGCCTGAAGCTGCCGGAGAAAAACCCTCATGCCAGATACCGAAACGAGAATGTCAGCCTTTGCGAGATTGTAGAAGCAAATAATCAGTGGGGCAATGAACATCCTCAATAAAAACTGGTAAAGGTCATGGCATTTGCTGAAGATATCATTGTTAGGCGGTCAAACCTAATTGATCCAGGTTCCGGGAAAGCAGAGGAGGGGAGAAAGAACGCTTAACAGGGAAATCAGATTCAGCATTTTGCCTCTTGTCTTTTTCCGAACTGCGTGAGATAATATCAGTGTCAGACGTGGTTAAAAGTCTGGCATGACAGGAAAATTTAAACTCGGGAATCATCTGGCAGTTCTTCGAGTTGATTCCCGTAAGGTTCGTCTATGAGAGGGGCAGTCAATGATTCATGGCTGCAGAATCGAATGTACACCAGGAGTCAATAGAACCCCCTTTCTATAGATTGTATCAAAAAAAGGCTGCTGTCGGTTCCAGGGCTGATGGCAGTCCTTTTTTATGTGATAGGAAAGTAGAACATTTTGTTCTGGCTTTCCTATCACACAAAAACGCTCCGCGTGGATCGCACTGCGGCGGAAAAGAAGCATGTTGCCAAAAGCAACCCGCCGCAGGCGGAGAATTCTGCGGGGCAGGATTCTTTTTTATGTGATAGAATACCAGAAAATTTATGAAAAAATGAAATCCGTCACAAAAGCGACACAGATAAAAGGTATAATAAGTCAAGATTAGAAGAGACTGGAACACAAAGGGAGGAAGCAGTATGGATTCTCTGAAAATATTGGTGGTAGATGATGAGAGCAGAATGCGTAAACTGGTAAAGGATTTCCTGAGCAAAAAGAATTTTACCGTTCTGGAGGCTGCCAATGGAGAAGAGGCAGTGGATATTTTTTATCAGGAAAAGGAAATTGCTCTGATCATTCTTGATGTAATGATGCCTAAGATGGACGGCTGGGAGGTATGCAGAGAAATTCGCAAGAATTCCAAAGTTCCGATTATCATGCTGACAGCCAGAGGAGATGAGCGAGATGAGCTTTTAGGATTTGAGCTGGGCGTAGACGAATATATTTCCAAGCCTTTTAGTCCCAAAATTCTGGTGGCCCGGGTGGAGGCAATCCTGCGAAGGACCAATCAGACAGGACAGGGAGAGACCCTGCGGGCAGGCGGTATTGTCATCGACAAAGCAGCTCATATGATGACTCTGGATGGTAAACCAGTGGAACTCAGCTTCAAGGAATTTGAACTGATGACTTATTTTATGGAAAATCAGGGAATTGCTCTTTCCAGAGAAAAAATACTGAATTCGGTGTGGAATTATGATTATTTTGGCGATGCCAGAACCATTGATACCCATGTGAAGAAGCTCAGGAGCAAACTTGGAGATAAAGGAGATTATATTAAAACCGTCTGGGGAATGGGCTATAAATTTGAGGTAAGTGAATGAAAAGCATATTAGATGATAGAATAAAAAGAAGCCGTTACAGCCTGCGCAATCAGGTTGCGGCTATTTTTATCTTCCTGATCATTCTGTCTATGGCTGCGATCGTATTGATCAACCATTTTTTCCTGGAGGACTATTATGTAGAGAAAAAAACAGCCGTATTGCAGCTGGTCTTTGAACAGCTGCAGGATTTCAGTGTAGAGGCGGCAGAAGAAGAGACAGAAGAAAATTCTCAGAACAGCAGTGAAGAGCAGAGCAGTGATGAGACGCAGGACAGCAGTATATCTGATGATCTGATCAAGGTCAGTACGGAGAACAACCTGACCTGGGTAATCCTGAACCCTTATACAGAATATGTGGCTGGATGGGGACAGAGTGTACAGGTAATGTCTTCCCGGCTGTTTGGTTATATTTACGGGATTGAAAAGACAGATTCACATGTCTTGGAACAGAATGACAGATATGTGATCCAGAAAACGAAAGATCGTTTTGTAGGAATGGATTATGTGGAAATGTGGGGATCTCTGGATAATGGAAATATCTGCCTGATTCGTTCTCCATTGGAGAGTATCCGGGAAAGCGCGTCTATTTCTAACGGATTTGTACTGTATGTGGGCATAGGAATCCTGGTTGTCAGCGGGCTGATCATCTGGCTGGTGACCAACCGGATCACAAGACCCATCAGTGAACTGACCAATTTGTCCAGAAGGATGACAGAACTGGATTTTGATGCCCGGTATGGATCTGTAGCCCATAATGAAATTGATGAGCTGGGAGAGAATTTCAACAAAATGTCCATTCAGCTGGAGCGCACGATCCAGGAACTGCGGGCGGCGAATGCAAAGCTTCAGGAAGATATCCAGGAGAAGATCAAGATTGATGAAAGGCGTAAGGAATTTCTCAACAATGTCTCTCATGAATTGAAAACACCCATTGCGCTGATCCAGGGATATGCGGAAGGATTAAAAGAAAATATCAATGACGATCCGGAAAGTATGGATTTCTACTGTGATGTGATCATTGATGAGTCTGGAAAAATGAACAAAATGGTTCGCAGCCTTCTGACCTTGAACCAGCTGGAATCCGGAATGGATATGCTGACGCCGGAGGTATTTAATCTGGTGGATCTGGTATATGGAGTAATCCAGTCCTCCGGGATCCTGATCCAGCAGAATGAAGCACAGGTGACATTTCAGCCGGAAGGTCCTGTCTATGTCCTTGCGGATGAATTCAAGATTGAAGAAGTGGTGACAAACTACCTGACTAATGCGCTGAATCATCTGGATGCTCATAAGACCATTGAGATTAAGATTCAGAGCCGGAAAAGCGGGAAAATACGGCTGAGTGTATTTAACAGCGGCATTCCCATTCCGGAAGAGTCACTGTCTCAGATCTGGAACAAGTTTTATAAAGTAGATAAAGCGCGGACCAGGGAATACGGCGGAAGTGGGATTGGCCTGTCCATTGTGAAGGCGATCATGGATTCCCATCATGAGCATTGTGGTGTGCAAAATTTTGAAAACGGTGTGGAATTCTGGTTTGAACTGCCTGTGGCGGAAGAACCGGAGCAGACAGAATAACCGTTCCAAAGGAGAAAAAGAGCTTCAAAGTCATTATCTTTTGACTTTGAAGCTCTTTTGCAGTAAACTTACTCTAGGTAAGTCAATATCTGGAAAAATGCCCGTTATTGTGCAGAGGAGAAGGAAACTGCAGGAGAGACAGTAAGCAGGCAGAAAATAAAACGGACGGAGGTTTTCAATGATCGGGATTATTGATTATGATGCAGGAAATATAAAAAGTGTGGAAAAGGCTTTTCAGTATCTGGGAGAGCCGGTGACCGTATCCAGAGAGCCAGAGGAGCTGCTGGCGGCAGACAAGGTGGTTCTTCCCGGAGTGGGAAGTTTTGGAGATGCCATGGAGAATCTGCACCGGTTCGGGCTGGTGGAGGTGATCCGCCAGATTGCGGAGAAGGGGACCCCGTTTCTTGGGATCTGTCTGGGACTGCAGCTTCTGTTCGAAAAAAGTGAAGAGAGCCCCGGCGTGGAAGGTCTGGGATTAATGAAGGGAGAAATCCTCCGGTTTCCGGAAGAGCCGGGCATCAAAATTCCTCATATGGGCTGGAATTCTCTGCAATATCCCAAAAAGAGCCGGTTGTTCCAGGGAATCCCGGAAGAAACCTATGTTTATTTTGTGCATTCCTATTATCTGTCGGCCAGCGATGCGGATGTAGTGGCGGCAACTGCGAGTTACGGAAGCACTGTCTTCCATGCGGCAGTGGAACAGGAGAATCTGTTTGCCTGCCAGTTCCATCCGGAAAAGAGCAGTTCGGCAGGGCTGCGGATATTGAAGAATTTTGCCAGTCTGGACAGGAGGAGATAGATATGTTTACAAAGAGGATTATTCCCTGTCTGGATGTACATGACGGCAGGGTCGTAAAAGGTGTGAATTTTGTGAATCTGAAAGATGCCGGAGACCCGGTGGAGATTGCCAGGGCCTATGATGCGGCAGGTGCCGATGAGCTGGTGTTCCTGGATATTACGGCGTCTTCCGATCAGAGAAAAACAGTTGTGGATATGGTGCGGCAGGTGGCGGCTAATGTGTTTATTCCTTTTACTGTGGGAGGAGGAATCCGTACAGTGGAGGATTTCAGAGAGCTGCTTCGGGAGGGCGCAGACAAGATTTCAATCAATTCTTCTGCCATTGCCAGACCGCAGCTGATCTCAGAAGCGGCATATAAATTTGGAAGCCAATGTGTGGTAGTTGCCATTGATGCCAAGCGCAGAGCTGATGGCAGCGGTTGGAATGTATACAAGAATGGCGGCCGGGTAGATGTGGGACTGGATGCGGTGGAATGGGCCATGGAGGCGGCTCGTCTGGGTGCCGGTGAGATTTTGCTGACCAGTATGGACTGTGACGGCACAAAAGCCGGATATGATCTGGATCTGACGAAGGCCATTGCGGAAAATGTGTCTATACCGGTGATCGCATCCGGAGGAGCAGGGACGCTGGAGCATTTTTATGAAGCGTTGACGGAAGGACGGGCAGAAGCTGTGTTGGCGGCATCGCTGTTTCATTATAAAGAACTGGAAATTATGCAGGTGAAAGATTATCTTGCCAGCCGGGGTGTGTCAGTGCGGAGATAAAACTGTACGGCGGGTATGCTCAGGGATAATCTGCGCAGCAGGACAGGGAGAAACAGATGACGGATCTGCAGGCAGAAGGAAAATTTTTATGAGCAGCAGGCAGCAGGAATAAAACAGAAGAAGAAAGAGAAGGATAGGAATATGGCAGCATTAACAGGCGCATGGCTGGAGGCTCTTCAGGGAGAGTTCAAAAAGCCTTATTATGCAAAATTATATAAAACCGTATTACAGGAGTATCAGACCAGAAAAATTTTTCCGCCGGCACAGGATATGTTCAATGCATTTCATTTTACGCCGCTGGATCAGGTGAAAGTGGTAATCCTGGGACAGGATCCTTATCACAACGACGGACAGGCCCACGGGTTGTGCTTTTCCGTAAAAAAAGATGTGGAGATTCCTCCGTCACTGGTAAACATTTATCAGGAACTGCATGATGATCTGGGGTGTTACATACCCAATAACGGGTATCTGGAAAAATGGGCCCGTCAGGGAGTGCTGCTTTTGAATACGGTACTGACGGTGCGGGCGCATCAGGCCAATTCCCATCGGGGAATTGGCTGGGAAGAGTTTACGGATGCCGCGATCCGGGTCCTGGATGAGCAGGATCGCCCAATCGTGTTTCTTTTGTGGGGCCGCCCTGCACAAATGAAAAAAAATATGCTCCATAATCCGGAGCATCTGATCCTGGAAGCTCCCCATCCCAGTCCGCTGTCTGCTTATCGGGGATTTTTCGGATGCCGCCATTTCAGCCAGGCCAACCAGTTTTTGGAGGCTCATGGTGTGGAACCCATTGACTGGCAGATCGAAAATGTGTAGAATACCAGAAGCGAAAATGTTCCGCGGGGATCGTACTGCGGCGGCAGAGAAAACTGTCACCAATGGCTCCAGCTGCAGGCGGAAGAGTCTGCAGAGCATGATCCTCTGATTTTGACGTAACGGAATTAAAATAAAGGACGAGAAGATGGGAAAAAAACAGGACAATACATTGGTGAAAAATGCATCCTTTTTAATGGTTGCAGCGTTAGTATCTAAGATTATAGGAATGATATACAAAAGTCCCCTTTCCGATATGCTGGGAAACGAGGGCTTTGGTTATTTTCAGTTTGCGCAGAATATTTATTTTATCCTGCTGATGATCGCATCCTTCAGCATACCGCAGGCGGTCTCAAAGATCATGGCGGAGAGACTTACCTTCCATCGATACCGGGATGCACAGAGAGTTTTTTACTGCGCCCTGCTGTATGCGGTGGTTGCCGGAGGCATTGTGGCTGCGGTCTGCTTTTTCGGTGCGGAATTTCTGGTTCCGGATAATATGCAGAATGCCAGTCTGGCACTGCAGATGCTGGCTCCGACAATTTTTTTTTCCGGAATCCTTGGAGTTCTGCGAGGCTATTTTCAGGCTTACCGGAAGATGATGCCTACTTCCATTTCGCAGATTGTGGAGCAGATCATGGTGGCAGTAGTGGCATTGGCCATGACACATTTTATGGTGGTGCATTTTGCCGGAGAGGCCAACGATGTGGTACATCGGTGGAGCGCTGCCGGAGCCACCATCGGTACAGGAGCGGGAGTGCTGTCTGCGCTGCTGTTTATGCTCCTGGTCTATGGGATCAATCGAAGGACTATCCGCAGGAGAGTACACAGGGACCGGGTTTCCAAGGACGAGAGCATGGGAGTGCTTTTCCGCAGGATTTTATTTATTATTTCTCCGATCATATTCAGTTCTTTCATTTACAATGTAAATGGTACGATCAACAGCTATATGTTTACCATTATTATGGATGTGAAAGGGGTGGAGGGGGCTTCCGCTCTATATGCAGAATATGGGTATTATATGACCCTGATCAACATCCCGCTGACATTGGCAAGTACGGCTCCTACTTCCATGATTCCGGAGGTTTCTGCCCATTATGCCAGAGGAGACCGGAAAATGGCAAATGCCAAGACCGATCAGGCCACCTGGGTCAGTATGCTGATCTCTATTCCATCTGCCGTAGGACTGGCTGTATTGGCACAGCCAATTACGGAACTGATCTTTCCCCATACAGAAGGACACGCGGCACAATTAATGATGATTGGAGCAGTAACGATCATTCTCAATGGAATGTCAAATATTTCCAATGGAGTGCTGCAGGGGATTGGTAAACCCAATCTGCCTATGCTGCATGCGGCCATTGCTCTGGCAGCGGATGTGGTGCTGCTGGCTGTATTGCTCCTGACCACAGATCTGGGGCTTTATGCGGTGGTATTGGCCATGGTGCTCTATGCTGTTGTTATGTGCGTGCTGAATGACAGAGCCATGAAAAAATATATGGGTTACAAGAACCCCTGGCGTTATGCATACCTGGCGCCGCTGCTGGCATCTATTCCCATGGGAATTCTTGCAGCCGGCGTATATTATCTGCTGCACTTTTTCCTTCCCCAGGGACGTCTGGGGCTGGTTGTGGCGCTGGTGCCGGCCATTGCTCTGGCGGTAGTGGCTTATTTCCTTGGATATCTGTTCATTGCAAAGCCATCGGCGGAAGATCTGGCTGGTTTTCCGGGAGGAAGGACCATTGCAGGAATCGGCAGACGCCTGGGTTTATGCTGATGGCTCCGCAGAAATGGAGAGTGTGGAATGCGCATTTTGATTATTGAAGATGACCGGACTTTAAGTGACGGTATTTGTCTGGCACTGGGTGGGGAGGAGAACCTTTTTACCCAGTGTTTTACATTAAAGAAAGCAAAAGAAGAATTTGACAGGAAAAAATATGACCTTCTGATCCTGGATCTGAACCTTCCGGATGGAAGCGGCTATGATCTTCTTCAGTATGTCAGGAGCCGGAGTCAGGTTCCGGTATTGATTCTTACGGCCAATGACCGGGAAATGAATGAAGTTATGGGATTGGAACTGGGGGCGGATGATTATGTGACCAAGCCGTTTTCCCTGGCAGTTCTGCGGGCCAGGATCGCCAATCTGGTCAGAAGAAGGCAGTCTGCCGGCGTGTATGCCTGCGATGGATTCCGGTTTTCTTTTTCCCAGATGGAGTATTCGAAAAACGGCCAGGAGATCATCCTGAGCAAAACAGAACAGAAGCTTTTAAAACTTCTGGTGGAAAACCGGGGACAGGTGTTGCCAAGGGAAGTCCTGACAGATCGTCTGTGGACAGATGGAGCAGAATATGTGGATGAAAATGCTCTGTCTGTAACCATCAGCCGTCTGCGGGCAAAGCTGGAGGACAATCCGTCCAGACCGGTGCATATTCAGACCGTATATGGCGTCGGCTATCTGTGGAAGGAGGAATAAGGGGCATGAGACTGCATATGCCTGGCTCTACGTACCGGGTCCTGAGTGAAATGGTAGACGCTGCCATCAGCGGCACCTTTGTGGAAGGCGATTACGATGAAACAGAGCTGTCCTGTCTGGAAGCCAAATGGAAGCAGTATCTTACAGGTTCTGTCCAGGCCCGTGAACAGATCGAGAAAGAAAGAGAAGTGCTGCGGGGACTGATTGCCGATATTTCTCACCAGACCCGGACACCCCTGTCTACATTAAGCTTTATACGGAACTGCTTCGTGAGGAAGATCTTCCGGAACATGCCAGAGTCCTGGCAGAAAGCCTGTGGGGGCAGGCGGAACGTCTGGAATTCCTGATTCAGTCTCTGATCACCATGTCCCGCCTGGAAACGGGGGTTATCCAGGTGCATCCACAGAAGAACCAGGTCTTGCCCATGCTGGAATATGTGGCAGAGCAGATGCAGGAAAAGGCGCTGAAAAAACGAACAAAAATCCGTTTGGAAAATCGGGCAGGGCTGTCCATAGAGGCCTGTTTCGATCCCAAATGGACCTCTGAGGCACTTTGCAATGTGGTGGATAATGGCATAAAATATTCACCGGAGAGGTCTGTCCTTCGCATCCGGGCAGAGGAATACGAAATGTTTGTGCGAATCTCAGTGGAAGATCAGGGGATTGGCATCCAGGAACAGGAGCAGGCTCAGATTTTCCATCGTTTCTACCGAAGTCCAAGGGTACAGGGAGAAGACGGGCTTGGCCTGGGACTGTATCTGACCCGGGAGATCCTGACCCAGGAAGGCGGATTTATCAAAGCTGCTGCAGGACGGGAAGGCGGAAGTATTTTCCAGATATATTTGTCAAAATAGACAGATTTATATGAAAAGTTTGAAGGCAGACAGTACAGAATGGAGATGCATTTATTACTATTTGCACCGAAAGAATATCAATAAATAAAAAGTTTTTACGGATTAAGAGAAAAAACTATTGAATTCATAAGAGTTTTTCGGATATACTGATAAAAAGACTAGGGGGAAGGAATATGATTATCCGACCGCAATATATGGAAAAACTGAAAATTTATCGTGATGTTCCGCTGGTTAAAATATTAGCGGGGATTCGGCGAAGCGGGAAGTCTACGATTTTGGAAATGCTGCGTGATGATCTGATGGAAAGTGGGATCGCTGCAGACTACATTATCAGTATATGCTATACATCAGAGGATGTTGATGATGGAATGAATGATAAGGATATGCATCGCGCCATTAAAGAGCAGATGACCGAGGATGGGCGTTATTATCTTCTGCTGGATGAAGTGCAGGAAATTGACAATTGGGAGAAAGCTGTTAATAGTCTGCTGGAAAATGCGAATACGGATATTTATGTGACCGGTTCCAATTCCAGGCTTATGTCAAGTGAGATTTCTACTTATCTGACGGGACGGTATATCTCTATTCCAGTTTATCCATTGTCATTTGCTGAGTATATGGATTTCAAAAAAATGGATTCACGTTCTCCAAAAGAATTGCTGAATGAATATTTGCGTCTGGGTGGTTTCCCGATTGTAGCGCGTGGAAGCTTTGATGAACGTTCTGCTTATCAGATCGTGGAGGGAATCTATAACTCTGTTATCACGAACGACATTACAAAGCGGCACCATATTATGAATTTTGATTTATTCAATCGTGTGGTAAAGTATATCATTGAAAATATCGGCAAAACCTTTTCAGCCAATGCTATCGCAAAATTTCTAAAAAGCGAGGGGCGTTCTCTATCTGTTGAAGCGGTGTATAATTATCTGAGCTGGCTGGAAAAGGCTTTTGTTATTTATCGCTGTCAACGATATGATTTGCAGGGAAAATCTGTGCTGAAAACACAGGAAAAATTTTATTTGGCGGACCCTTCTCTGAAATATTGTATTATGGGCTTTAATCCAAAGTCAATTGCGGCTATGTTGGAAAATATTGTTTATTTTGAATTGAGGCGAAGAGACTATGAAGTCTATATCGGGAAAAATGAAGCGAAAGAGATTGATTTTGTGGCAGTGCGGCGTGACGAGCGTATCTATGTACAGGTGTGCCGCAGCTTGCCGGAGGAATCTGACAGGGAGATTGCAAATCTCCTTGAAATCAAAGACCACTACCCAAAATATGTAGTAACGCTGGATGAACTGGCAGCAGGAAATATTAGAGGTGTAAAAATTATGCATATGGTAGATTTTCTGCTAAGTGACAGATACTAATACTTTTTCCAAGCAAAATTCTTTCAAAACTGTTAGATTCTCGAAAGAATCTGGTAAGATAACAGAAGTAAGATAACAGATAAGAAGATGCCGGGAAGTCAGGGAGCAGATGCAGGAAAGAACGTACGGGTATGGGATTCTTTGCGGAGATCTGTGATCTGGCTTATGGAGGCGGACATCATAGAAGGAGGACAGAATATGGATATCTTACGGACGGAGAATCTGAAAAAGTATTACGGGCAGGGAGAGAATCAGGTGCATGCTCTGGATGGGGTGAACCTCACAGTGGACAGGGGAGAATTTCTGGCGGTGGTGGGTACCAGCGGCAGCGGAAAATCCACCCTGCTGCATATGCTGGGAGGGCTGGACCGGCCCACAGCGGGAAAAGTCTGGGTGGATGACAAAGATATTTTCTCCCTGAAAGACGATGCCCTCTGTATTTTCAGGCGGAGAAAGATTGGATTTGTATTTCAGAGTTATAATCTGGTGCCGGTTCTGAATGTGTATGAGAATATTGTGCTGCCCATCCAGCTGGACGGCAATCCGGTGGATGAGGCTTATATAAAAGAAATCCTGAAGGTGCTGGGACTGACAGAGAGGCAGAACAGTCTGCCCGGCCAGCTGTCCGGAGGACAGCAGCAGCGGGTGGCCATTGCCAGAGCTCTGGCTACGAAACCGGCCATTGTCCTGGCAGATGAGCCAACGGGAAACCTGGATTCCAGAACCAGTCAGGATGTGATGGGATTGTTGAAAGTGACCAGTGAGCGGTTCGGACAGACAGTGGTCATGATTACCCATAACGAAGAAATTGCCCAGCTCTCCGATCGGATTCTGCGGATCGAGGACGGCAGGATCAAAGGCGGTGAGAACAATGGGTAAGGTAAAAAACAGCCCTGTGATCCGCCGTCTGGCCCTGCGGATCCTGCTGGCAAAGAAAAAGAAGAATTTCATTGCGGTGCTTGCCATTGTACTGACAGCCGTATTGTTTACCGCGTTGTTTGTGGTGGGTGGCAGTATTGTGGAAATTACCCAGGAACAGACCATGCGCCAGGTGGGAACCAGTGCCCATATAGGATTTAAATACATGATGCCACAGGACTGGGAAGTGGTGAAAGAAGACAGCAAGATCGCGGACTGCTCTTATAATATCATGGCAGGATTTGCCAGAAATGAAGCATTAAGCGGCCTGCAGTGTGAAGTGCGATATTTTGAAGAAAAGGATGCGAAATGGAGCTTTTCTTATCCCACCACAGGGAAAATGCCGGAAAAATTCAATGAAATCGCTCTGAGCACCATTATACTGGATGCTTTGGGGCTGCCCCATGAAGTAGGGACAGCGGTACCTATGGAAATTGAGATTCAAGGGGAAACGAAATCATATGATTTTGTCCTTTCCGGATTCTGGGAAGGAGACCGGGCGGCCAATGCACAGGAATGTCTGGTTTCCCGAAGCTTCTGCCAGCAGGAAGTGGATGTTCCCACAGTATCCTGGACCCAGAAGCAGCAGGAGAGCACGGAGACGGTTTCTCCGGACGGCTACTGGTCAATCAGCGTGTATTTTTCCAATTCCTGGAATCTGGAGGAAAAGGCAGACCAGCTGGTGGAGCGGTGTGGATTTGATCCGGATACTACGAATGTGGGGATTAACTGGGCTTACGGATTCTCCGGAGTAGATACAGAAAGCCTGATTCTGGTGGGCGGACTGCTGCTGCTGATCACTTTTTCCGGATACCTGATCATTTATAATATTTTTTACATCAATATCTACAGCGACATCCGCTTCTACGGATTACTGAAAACCATTGGAACCACAGGCAGACAGCTGCGCAAAATTGTACGCCGGCAGGCCATGATCCTCTGTGTGGTGGGAATCCCCCTGGGACTTTTGCTGGGATATGGGATCGGTTATGGTATTGTTCCGGTGGCTTTATCCACCACAGAATTGAGTGAGATGACGTATCAGGTATCGGCCAGTCCCTGGATTTTTGTGGGAGCGGCGGCGTTTACTTTGTTTACTGTTTCCATCAGCAGTATCCTTCCCTGCCGGATTGCATCCCGCATTTCTCCGGTGGAAGCGGTGCGCTATACAGAGCCGGGCAGCAAAAAAACGGCAAAGAGGAAAAAAACCAGAAAAGTGACGCCCAGACAGATGGCGGCAGGGAATCTGAAACGGAATAAAAAACGGTTTGTGGTGACGGTACTGTCTCTGTCCCTAAGCCTGATCCTGTTCAACACGGTGTATACCATGGTTCGTGGATTCAGTCTGGAAAAATTTCTGGAAAATCAGGTAGCAGGAGATCTGTCAGTGACCTGGACCGGCGTGGAGCGCCCGGGATCGGTAAGTGGTTATCTGAATTATGATGTGATTCCTCCGGAACTGAAAGAGACACTGGAACAGATGCAGGGGGTAGAGTCGGTGGCAAGTGTTTACTGCAGAGATTATAATCATCTGAACGTGCCGGATGAACAGTGGCAGCGGATTCAGGCAATCATCGATCAGGACCCCAATCTGCAGGATCCGGTATTTGCCCAATCCATTGCCCTTATGGAATCGGAGAGGACTTATAATTCCAGGATTTACGCAGTGGACGAAAGTCTCTGGGAGGATCTGGAGATTCAGGAAGGAACCCTGGATCCGGAGAAATTTGCATCTGGAAATTATATTATCGTCAATCAGGATACCTTTGAAAAAGACGGGCAGGAAATGTCGCTGCCTTACTATGAGATCGGTGATACGGTGAAGCTGGAACTGCCCGCCGGAGAAGAGGGGGAACAGACCGTAACAAAGGAATATGAAGTGCTGGCCATCGGTTCGCTGTCCTATGCCATGGGAGCCAAAAGCAGCGGGCTGATCGATGAAGAATTCATCCTTCCCTCCAGGGCTTTCCTGGAATTGGCCGGTGCAGATTACCGGCCCCTGCGGCTGATCCTGGAGGTGGAAGAGGGCGCCCAGGAGCAGGTGGAACAGTGGCTGACCCAGTACTGCGACAACGTGAACCCAGACCTGATCCTCATGTCCCGGGCGGTCTATGAGAAAGAATTCGAGAATCTGAAAAATACATTTCTGGTGATTGGGGGATTGCTGAGTTTTATTCTGGGATTGATCGGGATCCTGAATTTTATCAATGCGTGTGTTACTTCGATTTTGGCCAGAAAACAGGAACTGGCCATGATGGAGGCAGTGGGGATGACCGGGCGGCAGCTTCGGGAAATGCTGCAGTGGGAAGGCGCCGGGTATGCCATTGTTACGGTTCTGCTCTGCCTGACTGTGGGCATGGCAGCCAGCTATGGAGGCGTGCACCTGCTGGCAGAACAGATGTCGTTCTTCCAGTATCACTTCACCCTGCTCCCGATTCTGGTATCTATGCCTCTGCTGCTTTTGATCGCAGTGCTGGTGCCAACCATATCTTATCGGTTTTCCAGTCGGGTCAGCGTAGTGGACCGGATACGCAGTGTGGAGTAGAATGTCTGACCCCATAGGTATTGCGGTACTGGCGCAAAGTCATGTGGGTGGCTTCTTTAAACCATTTTCCCAGATGGCTCTGGGAAGAAAACCCCAGATAACTGGCAATTTCGCTGTAAGAGTATTGAGAATAGAGGAGAAGATTTCTGGCAAGGCTGATTTTCTCCCGGCGGATAAATTCACGGAGACTGATTTTCTCACAGGACCGGAACAGGCCGGAGAGATAATTGGCGTTCAGTCCCAGATAATCCGCAATGCTCTGGACAGTCAGCTTATCGTGCAGGTGGGTGAAAATATAATCTTTGCATTTGGTGATATGGGGATTTTTGTCTTTGACAGGAATCCCTTCTTTTTGTACCCGGATTTCCCGGACCATCCTGGTAAATTCAAATTCTGCCAGATGGAACAGATGAAATACAGTGGGAATATCGGTGCATTCTTCAATCTGCTGTACATAGGTATCGCTGAGGGAAAAAGCAATTTCCGGAGAGAGGCCGCCGCGGATGGCGGATCGGCTGGCAAGGGTAATCACTACAATAGCCCGGTTTTTGGCATTGCGAAGAGGTGATTTGGCCAGTGTGCCGATCTCACCAGGATAATCTTCCGACAGACTTTGCGTCAGCTGCTCCAGATCCCCGTTTTCGATACTGGTAAATTCCCGGACTTCCTGGTCATAGGGATTGTGTATTTTTCCGGATTCCCGGTTCTCAAAGAGCTGGCGAAAAAAGGATTCGCGAAGCGTTTTTTCAGTTTCCGGATGGACACAGTTGGCCAGAAGCAGCTGCTGGCTGGTGCAGACGGTTTCTCGGCAAAGATTAAACAACAGAAGGACATCCGTGAGAAAGTCCTGGAAATCACAGATGGGAACTGTATGGACCCAGGCAGGTGCAGTTTCCGGAAAAGATCGTTCCAGCAAAAAATGTACCGGCTGTGCAAAACGAACCGGTCCCAGCAGGAAATATTGTTGGGAACTGAACACCAGTGTATAGGCACAGCTTCCATTGACAGAGAGAATACAGGGAAGATTTGTATAATCCCAATCCATTGGAAAAAGAGAAAAGGCTTCGGACGGGGAAAACAGATCTGTAAAATCAGGCTGGGAACAGGCTGTTTCCAAAAGGGTTCCCGGGAAGGAATACCGGCGGATTAGTGCATGCAGATGATGGGAAACGTGCTGCATTAAGTAAGAGTGGTTCATAAATACACACCTCCTATAGTCAGTCAATCTCAGTATAGCACATTTATCTGAGAAATGTGGTATATTCATGAGAAATGTAATATAGTAATTTGGAAAATCTGTTTATTATGAGTGGTCGAAAAGGAACGAGAAACATCTTACATAGGGCAAGTATGATTTTTGATAAAAAGTGGGAGGAAAACAGATTGAAAAGTG
>UQMI01000017.1 GCA_900542045.1 uncultured Blautia sp. | reverse complement strand
CCGAAAGCACTTAACGAAAGCAAGCCGAAGGCGCAGGTTGAGTTTAGTGCGAGGTCCTTCCTGAACCTGGAAGGAAGCAGCTTAGCCAATCATCATTTTTGGAATAAATGTAGAAATAAAACAGGAGGATGGAATTATGAGTAAGATTATTGGTATTGACTTAGGTACAACAAATAGTTGTGTGGCAGTTATGGAAGGCGGTCAGCCCACCGTTATCGCCAATACAGAAGGAGCAAGAACAACACCTTCCGTGGTTGCTTTCACAAAGAACGGTGAGAGACTGGTAGGAGAGCCTGCAAAACGTCAGGCAGTTACCAACGCGGAAAAAACTATTTCTTCCATCAAAAGAGAGATGGGGACTGATTACAGAGTAAACATTGATGGAAAGAAGTATTCTCCTCAGGAGATTTCCGCAATGATCCTGCAGAAACTGAAAAAAGACGCAGAGGATTATCTGGGAGAAACTGTATCAGAAGCAGTTATTACAGTTCCTGCATATTTTAATGATGCACAGCGTCAGGCAACCAAAGATGCTGGTAAGATTGCCGGTCTGGATGTAAAACGTATCATCAACGAGCCTACGGCAGCAGCACTGGCTTACGGTCTGGATAATGAAAAAGAGCAGAAGATCATGGTATATGACCTGGGTGGCGGTACCTTCGATGTTTCCATCATTGAAATCGGCGACGGTGTAATTGAAGTATTGTCCACTGCCGGCAACAACAGACTGGGCGGTGATGATTTCGACCAGAAAATTACAGACTATATGCTGGCAGAGTTTAAGAAAAACGAAGGTGTTGATCTGTCCAATGATAAGATGGCACTGCAGAGATTAAAAGAAGCTGCTGAAAAAGCGAAAAAAGAACTGTCTTCTGCAACAACGACAAATATTAATCTTCCGTTCATTACAGCTACTTCAGAAGGACCGAAACATTTCGATATGAATCTGACCAGAGCAAAATTTGATGAGTTGACACATGATCTGGTTGAGAAAACAGCAGAGCCGGTAAGACGTGCGTTGTCTGATGCGGGAATTTCCGCTTCTGAGCTGGGTCAGGTGCTGCTGGTAGGTGGTTCCACACGTATTCCGGCTGTTCAGGAGAAAGTTCGTCAGCTGACCGGAAAAGAGCCAAGTAAATCTCTGAATCCAGATGAGTGTGTGGCACTGGGAGCTTCTGTTCAGGGCGGTAAGCTGGCTGGCGATACAGGTGCTGGTGATGTGCTTCTGCTGGATGTTACTCCGCTGTCACTGTCCATTGAGACAATGGGAGGCATTGCAACCCGTCTGATCGAGAGAAATACTACGATTCCGACAAAGAAGAGCCAGATCTTCTCCACAGCAGCAGATAATCAGACCGCTGTAGATATCAACGTGGTACAGGGTGAGAGACAGTTTGCAAGAGATAATAAATCTCTTGGCCAGTTCCGTCTGGATGGTATCCCGCCAGCAAGACGTGGTGTGCCGCAGATCGAGGTTACATTTGATATTGATGCCAATGGTATTGTAAATGTATCTGCAAAGGATTTGGGAACCGGAAAGGAACAGCATATTACTATTACAGCAGGTTCCAATATGTCTGATGATGAGATCGACAGAGCTGTAAGAGAAGCTGCTGAATTTGAAGCACAGGATAGGAAGAGAAAAGAAGCGATCGATGCCAGAAATGATGCGGATTCCATGGTATTCCAGACAGAGAAGGCTCTGGAAGAGGCAGGGGATAAATTAGATGCTTCGGATAAGGCAGCTGTGGAAGCTGATCTGAAAGCATTGAAAGATCTGCTGGCTAAGAAAGCTCCGGAAGAGACTAATGAGGCTGATGTGGCTGAGATCAAAGCAGCTCAGGAAAAACTGATGCAGGGCGCACAGAAACTGTTTGCAAAGATGTATGAGCAGACCCAGGGTGCGCAGGGCGGAGCTGCAGGCCCGAATATGGGTTCAGGAGCAGGTTCCAGCAGCGGAAATGAAGCAGGCTACGATGACGATGTAGTAGATGCGGATTATAAAGAAGTATAAAAATAGCAGAGAATATGGCCTGTTGGGCACGCTGTACAGCGTGCCCTTACGAGGGTAAGGATAGAAAACAACACAGTGAGGATAATTCAATATGGCAGAAAAAAGAGATTTATATGAAGTCTTGGGCGTTGACAGAAACGCAGATGAGGCAACATTGAAAAAAGCATATCGTAAACTGGCAAAGAAGTATCATCCTGATGTGAATCCTGGAGATAAAGAAGCGGAACAGAAATTCAAAGAAGCGACCAACGCCTATGCCATTTTAAGTGATCCGGAAAAAAGAAGACAATATGATCAGTTTGGTCATGCCGCTTTTGAAAACGGCGGAGCCGGAGCCGGTGATGGATTTGGAGGTTTTGATTTTTCCGGAATGGATATGGGCGATATTTTCGGCGATATTTTTGGCGATCTGTTTGGAGGAGGAAGCCGGAGAAGAGCCAGAAGCGGCCCAATGAAGGGCGCGAATCTGCGTGCAAGAGTAAACATCACTTTTGAAGAAGCTGTGTTTGGATGCGAAAAAGAACTGGAGATTACATTGAAGGATACCTGTACTACCTGTGGAGGAACCGGGGCAAAGCCGGGGACCCAGCCTGTTACCTGTTCCAAATGTAATGGAGAAGGCCAGATTGTCTATACACAGCAGTCCATGTTTGGAATGGTAAGAAATGTGCAGACCTGTCCGGAATGTAACGGAAGCGGCAAGGTCATTAAAGATAAATGTACTACTTGCCGGGGTACCGGATATACATCCTCCAGAAAGAAGATTCAGGTATCGATTCCGGCGGGGATTGATGATGGACAGAGCATCCGGATTCGTGAAAAAGGAGAACCGGGTGTAAATGGAGGACCGAGAGGAGATCTTCTGGTAGAAGTAGCAGTAGCCCGTCATCCGATTTTCCAGCGTCAGGATATGAATATCTTTTCCACAGCGCCGATTACATTTGCTCAGGCGGCACTGGGCGGAGAAGTACGCATCAGCACTGTAGATGGCGATATCATGTACGAAGTAAAACCGGGTACACAGACTGATACCAGGATCCGACTGAAAGGAAAAGGAGTGCCTTCTCTGCGTAACAAGAGTGTGCGCGGTGATCATTATGTGACTCTGGTGGTGCAGGTACCTACCAAGCTGAATGAAGAGGCGAAGGAGGCTCTTCGCCAGTTTGATGCGGCCTGCGGCAATCGTCCGGCGCCTTCCAAATCCAAGGGAGAGCATCACGAGAAGGAAAAGAAGAAAAAGAGCTTTATGGATAAACTGAAAGAGTCTTTTGAAGAATAAGGAGAAGAGCTGCTGTATCCGGGGTAATAAATTCGGATGCGGCAGCTTTTTGCGCGTAATGCGGAGGGACAGGAATGCAGCAGAGAATAATGATCATTGAAGATGACGATACGATACGGACACAGCTGAAAAACCTGTTGATGGGAAATGGATATGAGGTGATGGCAGTTACGGATTTTTCAGAAGTAACAAAGCAGGTGAAAGATTTTGGGGCTCATCTGCTCCTCCTGGATATTAAGCTGCCTGAACAGGATGGGTTTGCGCTTTGTTCCCAGATCCGGGCTTTTTCTGATATGCCGATTGTATTTGTCACGGGCAGTGATACAGAGATGGACGAGCTGAACAGTATTCTGCTGGGAGGAGATGCTTTTATTACAAAGCCCTATCATCCGGCAATCCTGCTTGCCAGGATTGGCTCTCTCTTGAAAAGAGCATATGGTTCCGGACAGGGGGAGGTCCTCAGCTGGAAAGGGGCAAAACTGCATCTGGAAAGAAGCACGATCCAGTATCAGGGGCAAAAAGCGGAACTGACTAAAAACGAGCTGAAAATTCTCTATTATCTTTTTACCCATGCAGGAAAGATCTGCCCCCGAAACGATATAATTGATTTTCTCTGGGATAACCGGTTGTATGTGGATGATAATGCATTGAGTGTGAATATGACCCGCATCCGGGAGAAACTGGCTTCCATCGGCCTGACCGATTTCATTCGGACAAAGCACAGACAGGGGTATATTTTATGAATGTATGGCAATATGGGAAGGACAGGGTACCGGTGATTCTGGGGAACTTGCTGGGAATGGCGGCTCTTTCATTGTTTTTAAGTTCTGTGGGAAATAACATGCAGACAATCCTTTTTATCGCTGGTGTCTGGACGGCAGTGCTGCTTTTGTGGCTTGTTGTTTCCTGTTTTGTAAGGAAACGACATCTGGATCATCTGCTGAGAATGACAGAACAGCTGGAAGAACGTTATCTGATACCGGAAGTTATGCCAAAACCGCTGGAGGCGGAGGAGCAGGTATTTTACCGGATCCTGAAAATGGCAGAGAAATCCATGCTTGAGAAAACGGGAGCCGTGCAAAGAGAACGTAAAGAGTATAAAGAATTTATCGAGCAATGGATCCATGAGATCAAGGCCCCCATTACTGCCATGCGGCTGATCTGTGAAAACAATCAGGCAGATTTTACCAGAGAACTTCTGACAGAACTGGAAAAGGTCAATGGATTCACCGAACAGGCATTATATTATGCACGAAGTGAGCATACGGAAACAGATTATTTGGTGCGGGAAATCCGATTAGGTGATGTGGTACACGATGCCATTGCAGATAATAAATATCTTTTGCGCCAGAACCGGGTTGCAGTCACAGTGGAAGAGATGACGGAAGAAGTCTGCAGCGATGAAAAATGGGTACGGTTTATCCTGAATCAGCTCATCAGCAATGCGGTCAAATATGGAACCGAACAGCCCAGACTGCATTTTTTTACAGAAAAGCAGGAGGGCAAAGTAGTATTGTTCCTGGAGGATAATGGACGAGGGATACCGGAGAGCGATCTGCCCTGCATATTTGAGAAGGGATTTACCGGGCAGAATGGACGTATGGACAAAAGATCTACAGGAATGGGCCTGTATCTGTGCAGACGTCTTTGCGATAAACTGGGCATTGGGTTAGAGGCCTGTTCCAAAGGTCAGGGAACGACCATGATGCTTTCTTTTGCTGTCAATGATTTTATCAGATGGGAGAAGACACCGGCGGCCCAAAACCGGCAGGAGCAGTCTCCAGCTGCAGTAAAAGAGAAAAAGTAAATAAAACGGACAACAGAGTTTTTTATGGAAGTGCAGAACCGGAAGGTGTTGCACTTCTTACAGTTTTGTAAGAACTGTGTAAGAAAAACAGATACCAAAAACAGAAAACATCCTTTACAATAAAAACAGAAAAAGGTGTTTGGAGGTAGAAGGAATGGACCCGATCTTGAGACTGGAACATATCCAGAAGTATTATGGAAATGAAGGAAATGTGACAAAAGCCATTCGGGATATCAGTTTTTCTGTGGACAAAGGCGAATTTCTTGGTATCATGGGAGCTTCCGGATCTGGTAAGACAACTCTTCTCAACTGTATTTCCACCATTGACTCCGTAAGTGCAGGACATATTTATCTGGAGGGAACGGATGTGACAGAGATCAGCCCCAGGTTTCTGGCTCGATTCCGCAGAGAAAACCTGGGATTTATATTTCAGGATTTCAGCCTTCTGGATACATTGACGATTTCGGAAAACATTGCGCTGGCTCTGGCCATTCATAAAGTTCCGGCCAGAGAAATAGAGCCCCGTGTAATGGAAATTGCCCGGCGGCTGAATATCAGTGATATTCTGGAAAAGTATCCCTATCAGGTATCGGGAGGACAGAAGCAGCGCTGTGCCTGCGCGAGAGCATTGATCCATAATCCCAGGCTGCTTCTTGCAGATGAGCCCACTGGAGCGCTGGACAGTTATTCTTCGCAGATGTTATTGTCCACAATCCGGGAAATCAATGAGGAACTGGGCGCAACTATTCTGCTGGTGACCCACGATGCGTTTACTGCCAGCTACGCCAGCCGTGTTTTATTTCTTCAGGACGGAGAGATCTTTACGGAATTGTATCGGGGCGGGGACAGCAGGAGTGCTTTCTTTAACAAAATACTGCATGTGCTGACGGTGATGGGAGGTGGCCAGACCCATGTATGCTAAGCTGATCTGGCGAAATGCCAGGCGTTCTGTGGGAGATTATCTGATCTATCTGGTCACGGTCACCATCTGTGTCACGCTGTTTTATTCTTTTTTGTCTGTTTCCAGCAGATATTATCAGCCGGAAATCGGAAGCGAGTATGATTTTACTATGCTCAGTGATGGAATGAAGCTGGCAATCTGTGCCATTACCTTGTTTTTGCTGTTTCTGATCCGGTTTGTCAACAATTATATGCTGCGGCGCAGGCAGAAAGAGTTTGCAGTACAGGCCATTCTGGGAATGGAGAGAAGAACCATAGCCGGGCTCTTTTTTGCGGAAACGCTGCTCATGGGATTTCTGGCCACAGGCATTGGAATTTTTCTGGGAGTATTCTGCTCTCAGCTGATCACTGCCATGCTGATGACTTCGTATGGACAGGAATATGAGATCACCTGGACCTTGTTTCCAGATACGGTGCTGCTTACCATCTGCTTTTTTACACTGAGTTTTCTGGTGGTGGGAATCTTTAATGTCCGGGCCATTGGGAAAGCCAGGATTATAGATATGCTTCAGGCAGATCGGGAAAATGGTCCCAAACTGGCCAAGAGCCGCTGGATGCCGGCTGTAACCATTCTTTATGAAGCGTTTCTGTTCTGGATGGCTGCTGCAGGGATCCAGAAGCTTTATTTTTATTATGACAGCCGTTATACTCTGCCGGTTCAGATCGTATTGTGGGGAAACGCACTGCTGCCAGTTATGATTCTGGCTGGTTCCGGGGTATGGTGGTTTCAAAGAAAATGTGCTGGATTTCAGAAACTGATCTCCGGACTCCTGCTGTGTTCTGTTTTACTGGCAGCTTTGGCAGCCGGTGTTCCGGTTCTGGTCCTTGAATTTATGATTCCACTGGGTGCCGGGACTGTGAATCAGTATCTGCTTTTTATCCTGGCAGACCTGCTTTATGGGATCTGCAGTATCATCTATCTGGCAGGCAGTTTTCTGACCGCATGGAAGGAAAGCTCGGCGGAACACCGATACCGAAATGAGAATCTGTTTTTTTACGGGCAGATGATATCCAAGCTGAATACTACCAGTAAGACTATGACACTGGTCAGTATTACGCTGATGCTGTCGATTTGTCTGCTTCTGGCTTCGCCGGTTCTGGTTGGATGGGCTTCAGGATATCTGGCTTTCCGTTCGATGTATGATATTCAGATTTATACCCGCTATAATGATGTATATGAGGAGGAAAATCTTCCGGATGGAGATTATGAGATGGTGACAGAGTTTCTCACAGAGAACAGGATCGGGATTGCCCATGATCGTGTTTTCAGTCTGTACCTTCCCAGGCGCACTGAATTTCATGAACGGATAAAATATGATTTTCCTGCGGTGGCCATTTCTCTGAGTGATTATAATGCCATAAGAACCATGCTGGGCTTTGCGCCTGTTTCACTGAAAGAAAATGAATTTACCACGCAATGGGCAGCAATTGCATCGGAAGAAGAACAGAACGCTTTTCTGGAAGACCATGCAGTAATAGAGACAGATGCCGGGAAGCTTGCTCTTGCCCAACAGGCAAGTCATGATGAAGCAATGGGACTTACCCTTTACAATACGTATACCAATGTTCTGCTGGTATTCCCGGATCAGGTCTGTCAGGAGCTGCTTTCGGTCATGCGAAACCGCTATATTCTCACCAGAGAACCGGTTTCTTACGAAGATGCCCGTCAGCTGGAAAAAGAATTTACTGCTGTTTATCCAGAGGAGTCAGATGCCGGTGTCAGTTATGGGATACGTCTGCGTACACTTCAGGTCAACGGAACAAGGGCCGGCAATTTTGTCCTTCAGGCATCCATGATTTACGGAGGAATTGTGCTGATGGTGGTTTGCATGACGATTCTTTCTCTGCAGCAGCTGTTGGATGCAGCGCATTACCGTTATCGCTTTTCTGTGCTTCGAAAATTAGGGGTAGAAGAGAATCGGATGGGAAGGCTTTTGCTGAAGCAGCTGGGAATCTGGTTTGGACTGCCGGTTGCCGTTGCCATACTGGTGAGTAGTGTTGTGCTTGTTTTTTTCATGGAGATGGTGTCCGGAGAAATTTCGGCCTATATTGGATTTGACAGGCTGCTGTCTCAGATTATTGCTGTTGGAAGCGTGCTTCTGGTGCTGCTGATCTGCTACTTCACCAGTACATGGCTGCTGTTCAGACGGTTGATCGCTCCTGAAAACTGAAAAAGAACAGGGGCGTCTCGCATGGAGCATAATCATCCTTCGTGCGGCACGCCCTCGTTTCTGGAGTGCGCCAGCTGTTTAGCGGAGAATTTCTTCCACTTTTTCTGCTGAGATCTGGCAGATCGCAGCAATTTCCTCTGCGGATTTCCCTGCCATCTGCAGTTTGATCACCTCTTTGGCCAGCTGAATGCCTCTTGATTCCCCAATAGAGATGCCCTGAGCTTTGCTGTCTTCCATCATATCTAAAAGGGCCTGACACATATCGTAATCACCTCCGTCATTTTCGTAGTTTTCCTTTTCACGCAGTATTTTCCCGGAATTGGACATGACCCGCAGCAACTGGTATGCATTCCCGTCCAGATGGGAAAATACGGATTCATTTTCAGATACATATTCCATAAGTTCCTGTTTGTTTTCCGCCCGATGAAGGAAGCCGAATGTGTACCGCAGATCGGTCTGGAATTTCTCCATATGAGGATAGTTTCGCACCTCTATCAGATGGAGCGGATAATCGATGATCTGCCGGGCGACTTCCGGCGGGCAGTTCTCCAGATCCAGCATATCTTTCAGAGTTCTGGGGCCGTCCCAGGCGTTTGCGCCAAAGTACAGAACAATCGTCAGAACAGGAGTCAGCCTGTCATTCTTTCCGAAGCCGGACAGATACTCTGCTCCCTGTAAATCTCCTGCGTTTTTATGGGCTTCCCATATTTTTCGCCATTGTGTATCATAGCCTGCACTGTCGCTGTTCAATACCCGAAGAGGCATGGCATAGTGTACATTGCTCTGGAATTCCAGAGCGATCAGTGTCACCTGCAGTCCTACGCGGAATTTTCCAAGGAAGTCGCGGGTTATAACCCTGGCATGAATGACTGTATCATTTGTATCTCTTCGCAGGCCAAGAGGATTCTGCTCGGAAATGTCCTCCGGCCGGATTCTCTGCTCACCCCGGAATAGCTGCACATTCAGCAGATCTGCCAGACGGTGAGGGTTTTCAAAGTATGATTTGGTAACAAGGTCTTTTTTGCCCAGAGGGTCCTCCTTTCTGCAGGAGGCCGCTGGTCTTGTTTCCCGGACCTCTCTGCTGTTGTATGATTTGTTGGGGATAAAGCATAAAGGTCTGTGAAATGAAAATAGACCATTGCGTATAAGAAGTGGATAAAGTAGTATAAATCTGAAATTATATTAGCACAAAATGGGCTGAAAGTCAAATGCGGATTACAATTTTTGAGTTTTTCAAAACAGAAGGAAAGTGCATTGTGCCGGCCGAAGTGATAGGGTACTGTTGGTACAAAGTCTTAATGCGTTTCGCGAGAATGCCTGAATAATCCATGATGCCCCCCGTCAAATATCAGTATATAATGGACGATTCATGCGTTTGAGAAATTGTTCAATTAAAAGTTTTTGTTTCCCTTTTTGCAAATCCATGGTATGATAAAAACGTTGACTTTTATGAAAAAACGGAGGAGTTTGCCCGGGCAGGCTCCTCCATTAAAATAAGGAAAGTAAGGAGAAGCCATGAAGTGGAATCGATTTACCATTAAAACCGTCACATCGGCGGAGGATGTGATCATCTCTGCCCTGGCAGAGATCGGTGTACAGGGAGCGGAAATCGTGGATAATCAGCCGCTGACAGAGGAAGATAAGCAGCAGATGTTTGTGGATATCATGCCGGAAGGACCTGCAGATGACGGAGTTGCCTATCTGAATTTCTATCTGGAGGAAGAGGAAGATAAGGACGCCGTACTGGAGAAGGTGAGGCAGGAGCTGAAGGAGCTTTCGATGTTTATGGATATCGGAGAAGGCACTATTGAGGAGTCTCAGACAGAGGATAAAGACTGGATCAACAACTGGAAAGAATATTTTCATCAGTTTTATGTAGATGATATCCTGATCATTCCATCCTGGGAGGAAGTAAAGGAAGAGGACCGGGGAAAGATGATCCTGCATATTGATCCCGGAACAGCCTTTGGCACCGGAATGCATGAGACCACCCAGCTTTGCATCCGCCAGCTGAAGAAGTATGTGACGCCGCAGACGCGAATGCTGGATGTGGGAACCGGCAGCGGAATTCTGGGAATTATTGCTCTCAAGCTGGGGGCTTCCCATGTGGTGGGAACCGATCTGGATCCCTGTGCAGTGCCGGCAGTAGAAGAGAACAAAGAGGCCAATGGCATTGCGCCGGAGGCGTTTGACATGATGATCGGGAATATTATTGACGATAAGGAAATACAGGACAGGGTGGGATATGGCTGTTATGAGCTGGTGACGGCCAATATCCTGGCAGATGTGCTGGTGCCGCTGACGCCGGTGATCGTGGATCAGCTGGCTCCCGGAGGAATCTATATTACTTCCGGAATTCTTGATAATAAGGAAGAAACTGTGAAAAAGGCAGTGGAGGATGCCGGTCTCCTGGTGGAGGAAATTACTCACCAGGGCGAATGGGTATCCATTACAGCCAGAAAGGCGTGAGAAAATGAAACGCTTCTTTGTGGAACCCTGGCAGATTGGGGAAACACAGATCCAGATCGTTGGAAAGGACGTGAACCATATCCGGAACGTCCTTCGGATGAAGCCGGGAGATACCCTCTGGATCAGTGACAAAGAGAAAAAAGAATACAACTGTCTGATCGATACCATAACGGAGGAAGAGATTCTGCTGCGGATCGTGTATGTGCAGGAATCAGATTTTGAGCTGCCCAGCCGTCTGATTCTGTTTCAGTGTCTGCCAAAGGGAGATAAAATGGAATGGATCATTCAGAAGGCAGTGGAACTGGGAGTGTGGGAGATCGTGCCGGTGGCCAGTTCCCGGTGTGTGGTCCGGCTGGATGAGAAAAAGGCCGCAAAAAAGGTGGAACGATGGCAGCAGATCGCAGAAAGCGCGGCAAAACAGTCCAAGCGTCTGAAAATCCCCCGGATCCATCCGGTATTGTCTTTTGCGGAAGCGCTAGCCTGTGCGGAGAATTGTCCGGTGAAACTGATCCCTTATGAGATGGAAAAGGATATGAGAGGTACCGGAGCGTTGCTGCGTTCTCTGGAGCCGGGCCAGGATGTGGCTATATTTATCGGCCCGGAAGGCGGATTTTCTCCTGAAGAG
The DNA here is from genome assembly GCA_900542045.1 of uncultured Blautia sp. Lineage (GTDB taxonomy): Bacteria > Bacillota > Clostridia > Lachnospirales > Lachnospiraceae > Blautia_A > Blautia_A gallistercoris. Next base: position 50,336 of record UQMI01000017.1, on the reverse strand, counting down.
GTGCAGGCGGCCATGGAGGCCGGCGTCAGGCCCATTACGCTGGGCAAACGGATCCTGCGGACAGAGACGGCCGGACTGGCGATCCTGTCGGTGCTGATGTTTCAGTTAGAAGAAAAAATGTGTCAGGAAGAGGATGAAGATGGAAGCATATTTAGATAACTCAGCCACCACCAGATGTTATGAGGAAGTGCGGGACATTGTGGTCAAGACCATGATGGAGGATTTCGGAAATCCCTCTGCCATGCACCGGAAAGGGGTGGAGGCAGAACAGTATTTGAAGGATACCAGAGAAATTCTGGGAAAGATTCTGAAGGTAAAGCCCCAGGAAATCCTGTTTACTTCCGGCGGGACGGAATCCAATAACCTGGCTCTGATCGGTGGAGCCATGGCCAATAAGCGGGCGGGGAATCATGTGATCACGACCGCCATTGAACACGCGGCAGTGGGGGCACCGGTGCAGCATCTGAAGGAAATGGGCTTTGAAGTGACCATCCTGCCGGTGGACGGACAGGGCGTGGTCTCTCTGGAAGAACTGGAAGCTGCTCTGCGGGAAGATACGATTCTGGTTTCAATTATGTATGTGAACAATGAGATCGGTTCCGTGCAGCCCATAGAATCCATTGGAAAGCTGGTGCATGAGAAAGCACCGAAAGCTCTGTTCCATGTGGATGCCATTCAGGCCTTCGGAAAATACAGGATCTATCCCAAAAAGGCGGGAATTGATGCACTGTCGGTCAGTGCCCACAAATTTCATGGACCCAAAGGCGTGGGATTTCTCTATGTAAATGAGAAAGTGAAGATCCTGCCCCAGATTCTGGGCGGCGGCCAGCAGGGAGGCATGCGTTCCGGAACAGATAACGTACCCGGTATCGCCGGTCTGGGCGTGGCAGCGAAAAAAGCCTATGAAAATCTGGACAAAAATGTGGAACACATGTATACTCTGAAGAAACAACTGACGGCAGGTCTGTCTGGACTGGAAAATGTAGTGATCAACGGGATGCCGGTATCCGAGGGAGCCCCGCAGATCGTCAGTGCCAGCTTTCTGGGGATCCGCAGTGAAGTTCTGCTGCATACACTGGAGGACCGGGAAATTTATGTGTCAGCCGGTTCCGCCTGTTCTACGCACAGAAAGCATGCCAGCAGCACACTGACGGCCATCGGCATGAAGCAGGCGCAGCGGGAAACCACCATACGGTTCAGTTTCTGTGAAGAGACTACAGAAGAAGAAATTGCCTATTGTCTGGATGTATTAAGAGAAGTGCTGCCCATGCTGCGGCGGTACACCCGGCACTGAAAGAAGGAGAAAATAAAATGGTAAATACCTTTTTGATCAAATATGCAGAAATTGCCATAAAAGGAAAAAACCGCTATCTGTTTGAGAATGCGCTGGTGCGCCAGATGGAGTTTGCCCTGGCAAAGGTGGACGGAGAATTCCGGATCACAAAAGAAAAAGGAAGAGTGTATGTGAACTGTCTCTCGGAATACGATTATGAGGAGCTGACCACTGCCCTGCAGAGAGTATTCGGGATTGTGGGGATCTGTCCGGTAGTGGTAAAAAAAGATACCGGATTCGAAGATCTGGCCCTGGCGGTGCTGGAATACATGAAGGAAAAGTATCCGGATTTTTCCGGTACCTTCAAGGTACATACGAGACGGGTCAGAAAGACGTATCCCATGGAGTCCATGGAAGTCAGCGCCGAGCTGGGCGGAAGGATCCTGGATGAATTCCCGAAAGCACGGGTGGACGTACACCATCCGGAGCTGATGCTCCATGTGGAGATCCGGGATAAAATTTATCTGTATTCGGAGACCATACCGGGTCCTGGGGGAATGCCGGTGGGGACCAATGGAAAAGCCATGCTGCTGCTGTCCGGCGGTATCGACAGCCCGGTGGCCGGCTATATGATCGCCAAACGTGGCGTGCAGATTGATGCGGTATATTTCCATGCGCCGCCCTACACCAGTGAACGCGCAAAGCAGAAGGTAGTGGATCTGGCCAGGCTGGTGGCCCGCTACAGCGGACCCATCCGCCTGCATGTGGTGAATTTTACAGATATCCAGCTTTATATCTATGATCAGTGTCCCCATGATGAACTGACCATTATCATGCGGCGGTATATGATGCGGATCGCAGAACATTTTGCGAAGGAAAGCGGATGTCTGGGCCTGATTACCGGTGAGAGCATCGGACAGGTGGCCAGTCAGACCATGCAGAGTCTTGCTGCCACCAATGAAGTGTGTACCATTCCCGTGTATCGGCCGGTAATTGGATTTGACAAGCAGGAGATCGTAGATATTGCCAGCAAGATCGAGACCTATGAGACTTCTGTATTGCCCTATGAAGACTGCTGCACAATTTTTGTGGCAAAGCATCCGGTAACAAAGCCGAATCTGAAGTCCATCCGTCATTCCGAGTGGAAACTGGAAGAGAAGATCCAAGATCTGGTGGAGGAAGCCATCCGCACCACCGAAGTGATCGTGGTGGAATAAATATTCCGGATCCGGACGGAGATCCTGGTCGGTGTGTGCGCCAAATGCACCTTCCTTTTGTACTGGTGCGGTCTCCGTTCCATGCCGGACAGCGCATGGCAGATGTCCGGCTGACATCCAGTGTCTCTGCGGAGCGTTTTTGTTTTATGAGAAAGACAGAACGAAACGTTCTGCCTCTCCATAAGCAAAAAAAGAGCCATCCATTGGATGACTCTTTTCGTGTATTCTATAAAATAAGTTTAAGCCTCGTATTTCTCAATAACTGATAAAACTGTTTCCAGGTTGCTTCCGTCTGCATGGATGTTCAGATCGATGGGCTTGGACAAATCCAGGCTGAAGATACCCATGATGGATTTTGCGTCGATGACATATCTGCCGGATACCAGGTCAAAATCGCAGTCGAACTTGCTGATTTCATTTACGAAAGCTTTTACTTTATCAATTGAGTTCAATGAAATTTGTACTGTTTTCATATTGGTTAACCTCCCTGTAATGATTACCTTTCTTTTTTCTATGTTCATATTACAGTCTCGGTTTTTAAAAGTCAAGGTGAAAACATATAAAATTTAGGTTGAGAATTAGTGAATTTGTAAAAAATCGGAAGAAGATGGGAGATAGAGGGTTGGAAGCATATTTCCAAATCTGCCATTATTAACGCGGCAAGTAGAAGGAGGTAAAGATGCAGAAGAAAGTTGCCCTTCATAATCTGGGGTGTAAAGTAAACGCATATGAAATGGACGCCATGCAGCAGCTGCTGGAAGAAGCCGGGTATACGATCGTTCCTTTTGCTCCGGGTGCGGACATTTATCTGATCAATACCTGCACAGTAACAAATATCGCAGACCGGAAATCCAGACAGATGCTGCATAAGGCGAAAAAAATGAATCCGGATGCTATTGTGGTGGCTGCCGGCTGTTATGTGCAGGCGGACACAAAGCGGCTGCAGCAGGATGAGGCAGTGGACCTGATCATTGGAAACAACTGCAAGAAAGATCTGGTTTCTATCCTGCAGGAGTATGAAAAAGACCGGAGCAGACGGGAACAGGTGATTCCCATTAACCGGACCCATGAATACGAAAATCTGTCTATTGACCGGACTGGAGAACATACCCGGGCATATATAAAAGTACAGGATGGCTGCAACCAGTTCTGCACGTATTGCATTATTCCCTATGCCAGGGGCCGGGTGCGCAGCCGGAAAATATCCTCTGTATTAGAAGAAGTGCGGCGTCTTGCGGCGTCTGGTTATCAGGAAGTGGTTCTTACAGGGATCCATCTGAGTTCTTACGGTGTGGATTTTACGGAGGATCAGAAGTCTGATCTGCTGGAACTGATTCAGACGATACATGAGGTGGAGGGAATCCACCGTATCCGGCTGGGGTCGTTGGAACCGCGGATCATCACGGATGAATTTGTCCAGGGCATTTCCAGACTTTCAAAAATCTGTCCGCACTTTCATCTGTCACTGCAGAGCGGCTGTGATGCGACCCTGAAACGGATGAACCGTCGTTACAATACAGAGGAATACCGGGAAAAATGTCGGTTGCTGCGCAGATATTTTGAAAAACCGGCTTTGACCACTGATGTGATTGTGGGATTTCCAGGCGAGACAGAGGAGGAATTTGCCGAGTCTCTTGCTTTTGTGGAGGAGATTCATTTTTATGAAACCCATATCTTTAAATATTCCAGAAGGCAGGGGACCAAAGCGGCAAAAATGCCGGATCAGATCCCGGAAGCGGTAAAGGGTGCCAGAAGCGATCAGATGCTGGCCCTTGGGGAAAAGCATGCCAGGGAGTATGAGGAATACTGGATTGGAAGGAAAATGGAGATATTGCTGGAAGAGCCGTATACGGCGGCGGATGGAACGCAGTGGATAACAGGACATACACCGGAATATGTAAAGGCGGCTGTGCCTGCCGGATCCGGTAAAAGCGGAGATACTGTGAGGGCAGCAGCAGAGGGGTATCTGGAAGGACATATCCTGGCCTGCAGGGTGGATCGACAGAACTGCTGAGCGGCGGCAGAAAAAGGTATCCCAAAGTTTTCATTGTATTTTCCTGTGAAGTATATTAAAATGATAGGTGAAATATAGATAAGGACGTGAGAAACATGGCAGAGAATGTAGGAAATACACAGTATTTTAGATCAAAAGTAGAACCGGAATTCCATGTGAAAGAGGTACTGGATCTGGTCTATAATGCAATGGATGAGAAGGGTTATAATCCTGTGAATCAGATCGTGGGATATATTATGTCCGGTGACCCTACTTATATTACGAGCCACAAAGGAGCCCGCAGCATGATCATGAAAGTGGAGCGGGATGAACTGGTGGAGGAACTGCTGACGGAATATATTAAGAATAAATCCTGGGAAAGATAGAATGAGGATACTGGGATTGGACTTTGGATCCAAGACCGTGGGCGTTGCTGTCAGTGATCCGCTGGGACTGACAGCCCAGGGTCTTGAAATCATACGAAGAAAGCAGGAGAACAAGCTGCGGCAGACTCTGGCCAGGATTGAGACACTGGCAAGGGAGTACCAGGCGGAGAAAATTGTGCTGGGATTTCCGAAGCATATGAATAATACCATAGGAGACAGGGCTGAGAAATCTCTGGAATTCAAGGAAATGCTGGAGAGAAGAACAGGCCTGCCTGTTGTGCTGTGGGATGAAAGGCTGACGACAGTGGAAGCGAATCGTACACTGATGGAATGCGACATCCGGAGGGAAAATCGCGGGAAGTATGTGGATGAACTGGCGGCTGTTTTTATTTTGCAGGGATATCTGGATTTTCTTGCTATCCAAAAAGACCGTGTAGGAGAACAATAAAATGGAAAAAATAACATTGCATACGGAGAACGGAGAAGAGCTGAATTTCTTCGTGGAAGAACAGACCAGGATCAATGGATGTAATTATCTGCTGGTGTCAGAAGCTGCAAAAGATGAGGAAGAAGTACAGGCATATATTTTAAAAGATATCTCTGCGGATGAGAGTCCGGAAGCCTGTTACGTATTTGTAGAAGAGGAGAAAGAGCTGGAGGCAGTGTCCGCAGTGTTTCAGCAGATGCTGGAGGATACGGATCTGCAGATGTGACTGCAGGTAAGAGCTGAGCCGGCTGAAAGGGCTGTACGGAAAGTATCTGCCCGGATGCGCAGTTTGGCGCGAACAGAAAGAAAAGTGGAAAGAAAGTGATGCAAGGGACCGTGACATGACTTGTATTACCAGAATTGGAGGTTTAATTTTGAAGAACGAAAAAATGAATATGGATGGCACTGCTGTGAAAAATCAGAAGCCGAAGGTACGTACGGGAGAGAAGAGTACCAGGTCGGCTTCTAAAGGCAATGCCAAAAAAAGCGCATCGAAGTCTGTGGAGAAAAGCCAGGAAAAACAGGAAAAAACTGCAGGCAGGACCACAGGGAAAACTGCGCCTAAAAGCAATGTCAAGCAGCCGGTCAAACAGAACGCCAAGAGCGGCAGCAGCAAGGCAGGAAAAGGAAGGAACCGGAAGGCGGCATCCAGGCTGAAGATCATCCCTCTGGGCGGTCTGGAACAGATTGGGATGAATATTACTGCTTTTGAGTATGAGAATGACATTGTGGTGGTGGACTGCGGACTGTCATTTCCGGAGGATGATATGCTTGGAATCGATCTGGTAATTCCGGATGTAACTTATCTGAAGGAAAATATTTCCAAAGTGCGCGGATTTGTGATCACCCATGGTCACGAAGATCATATCGGCGCGCTGCCGTATGTGCTGAAGGAAATCAATGTACCGATTTATTCCACCAAGCTGACCCTTGCTCTGATCACCAACAAATTAAAAGAGCATAATCTGGTGAAGAGCACACGGATGAAAGAAGTGACCCATGGACAGGTGATCAATCTGGGGGCGTTCTCCATTGAATTTATCAAGACAAACCACAGCATTCAGGATGCATCTGCCCTGGCAATCTATTCTCCGGCAGGAATCGTGGTACACACCGGGGACTTTAAGGTGGATTATACGCCTGTATTTGGAGATGCCATTGATCTGCAGCGGTTTGCGGAAATCGGCAAGAAGGGCGTGCTGGCTTTGATGTGCGACAGTACCAATGCGGAACGCAGGGGCTTCACCATGTCAGAGCGGACGGTAGGAAAGGTGTTTGATAATCTGTTCAGCGAGTATAAGAACACCAGGATTATCATTGCTACCTTTGCGTCCAATGTGGACCGTGTGCAGCAGATCATTAATTCAGCATATAAATTTGGCAGAAAAGTAGCTGTGGAAGGACGGAGCATGGTGAATGTGATCACCACGGCGGCAGAACTGGGCTATCTGGATATTCCGGATAAGACTCTGATCGAGATTGATCAGCTGAAGAATTATCCGGATGATAAGGTGACCCTGATCACCACAGGAAGCCAGGGAGAATCCATGGCTGCATTGTCCAGGATGGCTGCCAGTATCCATAAAAAAGTGACGATCAAACCGGGAGATACGATCATTTTCAGTTCCAATCCCATTCCGGGCAATGAAAAGGCCGTTTCCAAAGTGATCAATGAGCTTTCCATGAAGGGAGCCAACGTAATCTTCCAGGATGCCCATGTATCCGGACATGCCTGTCAGGAAGAGATCAAACTGATCTATACGCTGGTGCAGCCAAAGTATGCCATTCCGGTCCATGGAGAATACCGGCATCTGATCGCCCAGGCCCGGGTGGCAGAGGAAATAGGAATACCAAAAGACCATATTCATATCCTGAGTTCCGGCGATGTGCTGGAGCTGGATGATAAGAAGGCTGTGGTCACCGGCAAGGTGCAGACCGGAGATATCCTGGTGGATGGACTGGGAGTCGGCGATGTGGGAAATATTGTTCTGCGGGACAGACAGCATCTGGCTGAGGATGGTATTATGATCGTGGTGATGACACTGGAACGGCACAGCAATTCTGTCATGGCAGGACCGGATATTGTATCCAGGGGTTTTGTCTATGTGCGGGAGTCCGAAGATCTGATGGAAGAGGCCAGACATGTGGTGGAGGATGCGCTGCAGGATTGTCTGGATAAGCATATTTCTGACTGGGGAAAACTGAAAACCGTAGTAAAGGATGCATTGGGTGATTATCTGTGGAAACGAACCAAAAGAAGACCAATGATCCTGCCCATTATTATGGAGGCGTGAAAATGGGAACGATCGACAGACAGGTAAGCTCGCTGATCCTGGCGCTGCAGGAAAGTCCGGAGTATCAGGATTACCGAAAGCAGGAGAAGATTCTGAACCAGAACCCGGCTCTGAAGGAGAGGGTGGATCAGTTCCGGAGAGAGAATTTCACCACACAGACCCAGATCATGGGAGAAGAATGGTCCGATGCGATTGAGCGCCTGACGGTGGAATCAGCGCAGCTCCGGAAGATACCGGAGGTAAATGCTTTTCTGGATGCGGAACTGGCATTGTGCAAACTGATCCAGAGAACTGTATCCAAGATCACCGCAGGAGTGGCACTGGATATTCCTATCTGATGAAGCCGGTTTTCCAGGTGTAAGCCGCAGTTATGCCGGGCATTTGCGTTTCAGGACAGTCTCGCCCGTGCAGAGCAGAGGCCGGAACAAAGTGGCACAGGAAGCAGAAATGATGGAAATACAGATGGAGGAAGACATGGAAGGTTCAAATGGTGCGTACAAACATGCAGTGGGGGTAGCGGGAGGATTCTTTCGAATCCTTCTGTACATATGCGCAGTTCTGCTGATCATCTGGATCGGAAGAAGCGCGTACAGCTTTGGATACGATGTATTTAATCAGCAGGCCATGAGTCCGGGAGAGGGCCAGGAGGTGACGGTCGTGATCAAAAATGACGCAACTGTTTATCAGATGGGAAAGACTCTGGAGCGAAAAGGACTGATTGAGGATGCCAGGGTGTTCTGGGTGCAGGAAAAGATTTCCAATTACAGAGGTAAATTAAAGTCCGGCACCTACATTTTAAGTACTGCTTATACACCGGACCGTATCATGCAGGTCCTGGCAGGGGAAGACGTGGAAGCGGAGGAAGAAACTTGATCGTAGATGAACGGATGACGGTTTATATCAATTCTCTGGATACGGGGAATACCCCTTTTCTGGATGCGTTGGAGCAGGAAGCCATTGCCGGATATGTTCCGGTGATCCGCAGAGAGATGCAGAGCTTTCTGAAAGTACTGCTGGCTGTGGCACGGCCCAGGAGGATCCTGGAAGTGGGGACTGCAGTGGGATTTTCCACGCTTTTTCTGTGTGAATACGGATCGGAGGACTGCCGGATCACTACTATTGAGAATTATGCAAAGAGGATCCCTGTGGCCAGAGAAAATTTTCGAAAAGCAGGCCGGGAGGATCAGATCACTCTGCTGGAGGGGGATGCGGAAGACATCCTGAAGACGCTGGAAGGGCCCTATGATCTGATCTTTATGGATGCGGCAAAGGGACAGTATATTCATTTCCTTCCGGAAGTTCTGCGGCTGATGGAGAAAGGATCCATACTGGTATCGGATAATGTGCTGCAGGATGGAGAGATCATAGAATCCCGTTTTCTGGTGGAACGCAGGAACCGTACGATCCACAAGCGGATGCGGGACTATCTGTATGCACTGAAGCACGATCCCAGACTGGTTACCTCTGTGATCCCTCTGGGAGACGGGATCACGGTAAGTGCCATGAAGGAAAAGAATCCGCAGGCAGCGGACAGAGCATAAAATAAGAATGTGCAGCAGAGACAGATCATGCCAATAGGGAGGAGATTATGAAAAAACCGGAGTTGTTAGTGCCGGCCAGCAGTCTGGAGGTGCTGAAGATCGCAGTCATATTTGGAGCGGACGCGGTTTATATCGGCGGGGAAGTTTTTGGACTTCGGGCCAAAGCCAGGAATTTTTCCATGGAAGAAATGAAAGAGGGGATTGCCTTTGCCCATGCCCATCAGGTAAAGGTCTATGTGACCGTAAATATCCTGGCACACAATTATGATCTGGATGGAGTACGGGAATATCTGGCACAGCTGAAGACACTGGCTCCGGACGGTCTGATCATCGCGGATCCCGGAATTTTTATGATGGCAGGGGAGATCTGTCCGGAGATCGAGCGCCATATCAGTACCCAGGCCAATAACACCAACTATGAAACCTACCGCTTCTGGTGGAATCTGGGGGCAAAACGAGTGGTTTCCGCCCGGGAGCTTTCCCTGGAAGAAATCCAGCAGATACGCGCCCATATTCCAGATGAGATGGAGATCGAGACATTTATTCATGGGGCCATGTGCATTTCCTATTCCGGCAGATGTCTGCTCAGCAATTACTTTACCGGGAGAGATGCCAACCAGGGGGCCTGTACCCATCCCTGCCGCTGGAAATACTCCATTGTGGAGGAGACAAGACCGGGAGAATATATGCCGGTATTTGAAAATGAGCGGGGCACCTACATTTTTAATTCCAGAGACCTGTGCATGATCGAGCATATGGACGATGTACTGAAAGCGGGTATTGACAGCCTGAAAATTGAAGGGCGTATGAAGACGGCACTGTATGTGGCTACAGTTGCCAGAACTTATCGAAAGGCGATTGATGATTATCTGGAATCTCCGGAAAAGTATCAGGAGAATATGCCCTGGTACCGGGCCCAGATTTCCGGATGCACGTACCGGCAGTTTACCACCGGATTCTTTTACGGTAAACCCGATGAGCATGCCCAGATCTATGACAATAATACCTACAGCAAGGACTACACTTATCTGGGGTATGCAGAGGCCATAGATCCCCGCGGATTTGTACAGATCACGCAGAGAAACAAATTTTCTGTAGGCGAGACCATAGAAGTGATGAAACCGGACGGACAGAACCTGGAGGTTCAGGTCCGGGGAATTTTCGATGAAAATGGCAGTCAGATGGAGAGTGCGCCCCATCCCCAGCAGCGTTTGTTTGTGGACCTGGGGGTTCCAGTGGAGGAATATGATCTGCTGCGAAGAAAAGAGGAAGCGTAACAGCGGGATATTTCTGAATACAGAGTACCGAAAGGCAGATGCAGGCCGGACGGCTTTATACAGTTAAAGACAGACAGGACAAAGACGTTGCGGATGAATACAGCGTCAATGTCCTGTTTTATTTTGTGACAGGGAGGCAGGAGAATGAAAGCAGTTGTATATAAACAGACCGGGGAATTTCAGCTGGAGGACCGGCCCGTGCCGGAGCTTTTGGATGAGAGGGATGCCATTGTGAAGGTTACGCTGGCATCCATCTGTTCCAGCGATCTTCATATCAGAAATGGAGCGGTACCCAGAGCCATACCGGGTACGATCGTGGGGCATGAATTTGTTGGAGAAGTGGTCCAGGTGGGAGCTGGCGTGAAAAAGTTCGCGCCGGGAGACCGGGTAACCGTGAATGTGGAGACATTTTGCGGCGAATGTTATTTCTGCAAACGGGGATTTGTGAACAATTGTCAGGATGACAATGGGGGATGGGCTCTGGGCTGCCGCATTGACGGCGGACAGACGGAGTATGTGCGGGTTCCTTATGCAGACAACGGACTGAACAGGATACCGGATAACGTTACCGATGAGCAGGCGTTGTTTGTAGGTGATATTCTGGCAACCGGCTACTGGGCTGCTTCCATTGCGGAGATCAGACCGGCGGATACAGTTGTGGTGCTGGGGGCAGGCCCCACAGGACTCTGCGCCCTGGAATGCGTGAAACTGTATGGGCCGGAAAAAGTGATTGTGGTGGATCCTATGGAAGAACGTCTGGAACTGGCAAAGCAGCATGGTACCGCAGATATCACAGTGAATCCTCTCAAAGAAGATGTGGAAGCAGTGGTGCGGGCACATACCCACGGACGGGGTGCCGATGTGGTACTGGAAGTGGCAGGGGGCAGAGACACGTTTCAGACGGCATGGAAAGTGGCCCGGCCCAATGCAGTGGTCTGTATTGTGGCATTATATGAAGAGGCGCAGATTCTGCCGCTGCCGGAAATGTACGGGAAAAATCTGGTCTTTAAAACAGGAGGAGTGGATGCCGCTTCCTGTGAAGAGATTTTAAAACTGATCGCCTGTGGAAAGATCGACACCACTTATCTGATTACTCACAGAGTAAAGCTGGCAGACATCATGGATGCCTACCAGATTTTTGAAAAGAAAGAGGACGGCGTGATCAAGATCGCGGTGGAACCGTAAGCAGAAGCGGAACATCCTGAGAATTGACAGTGGGAAAAGCGGCCATTCAGTCTGTTTCCTGAAAAAAAGCCCGCAGCTTGGTCAGAGCATTTTTTTCAATTCTGGAAACATAGGAACGGCTGATATTCAGCCGTTTTGCAATTTCTCTCTGGGTCAGTTCTTTTTCACCGTCCAGCCCGTAGCGAAGAAGGATCACCTGAAATTCCTTTGGAGTCAGAGCAGTCCGCAGACAGCGGGAAAGCTTTCGGATGTTTTCCTGCAGAGTACAGGATGCCACAACATCTACAGGGGGGCATTCAATGATATCCAGAAGGTGGATTTCATTTCCTTCCCTGTCAGTACCGATGGGATCATAGATGGATACGTCCTTAGCTCTTTTTTTCCGGCTGCGAAGAAGCATCAGAAGCTCATTGTCAATGCAGCGGGCGGCATAAGTGGATAATCGAGTGGCTTTTTCTGTATTGAAAGTGGAAACGGCTTTGATCAGGCCAATGGTTCCGATGGATATGAGATCATCAAGGTCTTCGTCCAGCCCCTGGTATTTTTTTACGATATGGGCTACCAGTCGAAGGTTGCGCTCGATGAGTATGTTTTTCGCTTCCAGGTCACCTTCCTGGTATTTTTGAAGATAATATTTTTCCTCTTCGACTGTAAGGGGCTTTTGAAATGTTTTCAAAAAGTTCACCTCAGAGAGGATTTCTTTATAGTTTATGTGAAGGACAGGTTTTTCGTGCTTTTCCAACCGATTTCGTACAAGGCTATTTCCGGATGGGAAAGGTTCTTGTGGTTCTCGGGAAAATCACGTATACTTTGGATAGCAGTGAAGAGACATGATTCGAAAAAGGGGGAAAAGAAGATAAAAACAGGAAGAAAAATACTGGTTGTACTCCTGGCTCTGGCAGTGGCTGCTGCAGCACTGCTGGGCATTGGCCTGTATCGGCAGGTGCAGGATACGGCAGAGCAGAAACAGGCGCTGGAACAGGCAAAGGCCCTGGAAGAGGAATACAGGCAGTCGGGCCGGGAGATGGAGACAAAGATCGGGGAACTGGAAAAGCAGGTGGAGGAATTGACACAGGAACTGGAAAAACTGCAGAAGGAAAACGAGAGCCTAAAAGAGCAGGCGGAAAGCACCGGCGCAGAGGGACAGATATCCTCTTCGGGAGAGAAAACGGTGTTTTCCCGTAAGGATAATGGCTATGTGGTGGTATTGGATGCAGGGCATCAGGGAAATGGAGCAGACAGTGAACAGGAACCGGTGGGCCCCGGAGCGTCAGAGATGAAAGCCAGGGATTCGGGAGGAACCCAGGGGGTCAGCGGATATCCGGAGTATGCTCTGAATCTGGAAATGGCCCTGCGATTAAGAACGGAACTGGAGAACCGGGGCTACACGGTGATCCTGACCAGGGACTCCAATGATGTCCGGATCAGCAACAGGGAACGGGCCGCAGTGGCCAACGATAATGGAGCAGATGTATTTCTGAGGATCCATGCCAATGGAGATGAGGACAGTTCTGTGTATGGAGCGTTGTCCATGGCCACGTCCCTGGAGAATCCATATGTAAGTCCGGATCTGAGCCAGCAGAGCCAGAACTTTGCCCAGACGCTGATCGATGGGTTCTGCGAGGCTACCGGGGCGTATAACCGCGGTGTGATGCTGACAGATTCCATGAGCGGGCTGAACTGGAGTCAGGTACCCTGTGCGATCATTGAGATGGGATTTATGAGCAATCCAGAGGAAGATGCAAAAATGCAGACAGAAGAATATCAGGAACAGATGACGCAGGGTCTGGCCAATGGAATAGACCGGTATCTGGGAGTGGGATAAAAGCAGGGAGGCTGTCCAGTGGGCAGCCTCCGCGTTTTTTGTCTTGTGGATGCAGGAAACCAGTGTCTGGCGGCGAAAATATTATTTCCAGGGTTCCTTCTGGTCCGTCAGCCCGACCAGATAATCCACACTGGTGTTGTAATAACGAGCCAGACGAATCAGCATATCCACAGGTATGTTTCGGGTTCCATTTTCGTAGTGGGCGTAGGCACGCTGGCTGATGTGCAGATATTCGCCCAGTTCTCTCTGTGTCAGGTCAGCGTCTTCCCGTAATGCCTGAAGTCGTTCAAATTTCATGGCTGCCTCCTTTGTTTTGCTGTTTGGATAGATTGGTTGGATAAATTATAGTCCGGAACAAAATGTACTATTGCAATATAGAACGAAATGGTCTATAATAGATCAAAGGGGGTGTATGAATGGCAGAACATGAGTTTGCAGATCAGTTATTTCAAGTTCTCAACTATAACAGAAGAATGGAAATTGCCACACTGACCATTGAGCCGTTCCAGACACCGCCCACGCTGCACATTCAGCTTTGCAGCGGTGAGAAGTTTTGTCTGACTGTTCAGAAGACAGATGAATCTTTCTGATTTCCCTGTTCTGGGGAAGTCTTTCTCAGCGACAGGAAAGCAGAATATTTCGTTCCGGCTTTCCAGTCACATAAAAAGTTATATTCTCGGGGAGACGTTCGTTTCCCATTTCCAACCGATTTTCAATAGAATAGAGAGGTGATTGCCATGTTCAGCAGCGTTTTGTCAGCGGCCATTGTGGGCATGGAGGTGTGCACGATTGCCGTAGAGGCAGATATCAGCAACGGTCTGCCCGTTTTCCATATGGTGGGATTTGCCACCAGTCAGGTGAAAGAGGCACAGGAGCGCGTGCGTACCGCTCTGCGCAACACAGGCATTGAACTGCCGCCCAGACGGATGATTGTTAATCTGGCGCCGGCAGACATTCGAAAAGAAGGTTCCGGGTATGATCTGCCGGTGGCGGTGGCGATTCTGGCCGCCATGGGGAAAATTCCGGCACGGGAACTGAAGAATATTATCATAATGGGAGAAGTACGGCTGGATGGGTCTGTTTCCGGTGTAGACGGTGTGCTGCCCGTGGTGATCCATGGAAAGGAAACAGGGATAAGGCGCTTTATGGTGCCATGGGAAAACCGAAAGGAAGCCGGACTGGTACAGGGGATGGAGTGCATATGTGTAAAGGATCTGCAGGAGGTGCTGGCGTATTTTCGCGGGAATAGCAGGATGCAGGCGCAGAAACGGCCGGCGGTTCAGGAAAAAAGGCAGGAAAATGGACAGGATTGTCTGGATTTTGCAGATGTGCTGGGACAGAAAGCAGCCAGAAGAGCGGTGGAGATCGCCGTCAGTGGATTTCACAATTTGCTGTTGATTGGGCCTCCGGGTATGGGGAAATCCATGCTTGCCAAACGAATTCCTACGATTTTGCCGGAGCTTTCCGAAGAGGAGCAGCTGGAACTGACGAAGATCTACAGCATTGCCGGCCTTTTGTCTGAAGAACAGCCGCTGATCACCAGACGGCCATTTCGTTCTCCTCATCACACTGTGTCGTCCCAGGCTATGGCTGGCGGCGGCAAGAATCCAAGGCCGGGCGAGATCACTTTGGCGCACAGAGGCGTCTGATTTTTGTAAGTATCGGGCTGTAAAATAGATTGAGGATACATTATGTGGTATAAAAGCCGGAAATAAGACGTATATGTGGTATATATGCGGTTCATACAAGAATTAGACTACATTCTGCTTGTGTGTTTATCGGGCGTATAGTTCATACTCATGGAAAAAGAAAAAAGTGGGGTAAGCTACTAAAATGGCTTACCCCACTTTTTTGCAAAACTAAAGAGAATACAGAACAGCATTGCAAAAGTAGGGGAATAGATATACTTTTACACAAAATGACTTTAGAAATTGTGTGAAGGAGTTAGTAGTTATTGCTTCCCAAGAGTGGCACTTCGGGATTGAAATATTTGCCACAAGAAGTCTATAGGTTTTGAGAGTCCAGAATGATTACTGGAAGGTTACAGCATCCTATTTTTTGTCAGAGTTTTGTTTTCTCTTGCTACGTCAACAAATAAAGTTCTTGCTACAGACTTGACAAATTAAGAGATCATTGTTATATTCTATACAGACCGTTGGTTTGTATGGAGGTGTGGAATGGCAAGAAACAAATACCCGGAGGAAACCGTGAAGCTGATTTTGGATGTTGCCACCCATCTGTTTGTTGAGAAAGGATATGACGCAACATCTTTGCAAGACATCATCAACGAAACAAATCTTTCAAAAGGCGCAATTTACCATCACTTTTCATCCAAAGAAGAAATATTTGAAGCGATCTTTCACCGTATAGGGGAAGAAAACACAAGTGCTTTGGCAAAAGTACGCGATGATAAATCCTTGAACGGGCTGGAAAAGTTGCGGGCAATCTTTAAGGCTGCTTTGTTTAATTCTAATCAAAGTTTGATGCTAACAGTTACGCCTTGCTTACTGGATAATCCGCGCTTTTTGGCGATGCAAATTGCCCAACTCTATCAGATTGTTGCTCCAAAGTTCATCCAGCCGATCTTACAGCAGGGGATTGACGATGGTTCCATTCGGGCGACAAATCCTGGTGAACTGGCAGAGGCCATCATGGTCTTGTCGAATGTATGGCTTAATCCGCTGGTTAGTATGACGGATGAAGCAGGGATGCGTAATCGTTGCGAAACATTCAATAACCTGTTACAAGGCGTTGGTATCAACCAGTTTTTGGACGATGAAATGATAGAGGGCTATATTAGCTACTGCAAGTCCCAGCATACGGCCTAACTCCCTAAAATGAGCTGCTATTAATGAGCAGTTTATTTTAGACACACTACAAACCGACGGTCGGTTTAATAACAAGATAATGGAGGTATTTTATGCAGACAAAACTTTTCAGGCGTGATTTTACTCTCGTCGTGATCGGCCAGATCATTTCCCTATTCGGCAATGCTATCTTGCGATTTGCTTTGCCACTGTATCTGTTGAGAGAAACAGGTTCGTCAACGCTATTTGGTGTTGTGACCGCCTGTTCCTTTGCTCCGATGGTCATTCTTTCTATGGTCGGCGGCGTACTGGCTGATCGTGTGAACAAGCGTAACATTATGGTAGGGCTGGACTTCTCTACGGCGGCCATTATTATGCTGTTTTACTTTTTGCTGGGGAAAATCCCCACAGTTCCGCTTTTTATTGTTGTCTTGATGCTGCTCTATGGTATTTCCGGCACATACCAGCCAGCAGTACAGGCAAGCGTTCCGCTTCTGGTTGCGAAAGATAAACTGTTGGCTGGAAATGCGGTAATCAATCAGGTCAATACGCTTTCCGGTCTGTTGGGGCCGGTAATCGGTGGCGTGATGTTCACCCTTTGGGGCATTTATCCGATTTTGCTTTTGAGTGCGGCGTGTTTTACTTTCTCAGCCATCATGGAAATCTTTATCCACATCCCGCATGAAAAACGCCTGCGCGAAGTCGGCGTGTTTCGGGTCGTCGGAATGGACTTGAAAGAAAGCTATCAGTTTGTAAAGATAGAAAAGCCCATTTTCTTTTCGGTGGTCTTTCTGGTGTCCATCTTCAATTTAGTTTTAAGCGCGGTGATGATTGTAGGGACCCCCATTCTCATTACACAGGTGTTAGGGATGTCTGATACCATGTACGGTTTCACACAGGGGGCACTGGCGTTGGGCGGTTTGTGCGGCGGAATTTTAACCGCAATGGTATCGGAAAAGCTGAAAATCCAAAATTCGTATGTGCTGCTTTGGGTTTGTTCGATTGCTGTGGCGGTCATGGGTATTTCTCTTTTTCTGAATATGCCCGCAATCGTATCGTATTGGGCAATCACGTTAATGAGCTTTACCGCTATGGGAGCCTCTACGCTCTTTATGGTTCAGATTTACACTCTGGTACAGACGCAGACCCCACCTCAATTAGTCGGTAAGATTATGGCGGCACTGATTTCTATTGCTATGTGCGGGCAACCGATTGGACAGGCGATTTACGGTGTTCTGTTTGATATTTTTGCTGCACATACGTGGGTGGTTTTACTTGGAGCCGCGATAGCCGCATTTTTGATTTCTCTTTATTCAAAGAAGATATTCGGTAGATTAGAGAGTAGTAAGTAATATATATGTTGGGAAAGCGATTCTAAACCTTCAACTTATGGCAAGGCGGTCCTGCTATCTGCCATAACGAAATGAATCGATCTGTCTTGCGTGGATTGGCCTATTATGAGAGACTTGCATTTTTTACAAAAATCCACTATATTGTCAACCCTATACTTAAACACCAGACTTATAAAGTATGGTATAACAGAATGGGAGGTGTATACAATGAAGCAGTATAAAACCATCGACATTGCCAGACGGATGGGCATCCATGTGAATACCGTCCGGCTATATGAAAAATGTGCTCTTATCCCTAAGCCGGAACGCTTACCAAATGGGTACAGAGTGTTTACCGACCTGCATATAGAGCAATTCAAGCTGGCGCGTGCGGCCCTTCGGGTGGAGGTGCTTCAAAACGGCCTCAGAAAGCAAGCAGTGAATATCATAAAGGTTTCCGCTGCCGGACATTATGAAAAAGCTGCCGTATTGACACGCCGCTATATCCAGCAGGTGGATCAGGAGCGAAAAAATGCGGAGGAAGCAATTCAGATTACCCGGAAAATACTTGCCGGGTTGGATGAAGGAGAACATACAGGTACTTACTTCACACGAAAAGAAGCTGCGGATTTTCTCGGCGTTACCATAGACACGTTGCGAAACTGGGAGTTGAATGGACTCTTTACAATCAAGCGCAGAGAGAACGGTTATCGTGTCTATTCGGAGAAGGATATACAATGTTTGAAGATCATCCGTTCTCTTCGCTGCGCGAATTACTCACTGGCAGCTATTTTACGGATGCTGCGGGCAATTAACGACGATCCCACCGCAAATATACGTACAGTCATTGATACGCCGAATGAGGATGACGATATTATTAAGGCGTGCGACAAGCTGCTTACCTCTCTGGCTGAGGCCCGGAAAAATGCGGTCTATGTGGCCGGACAAATTGAAAAAATGCAGAAAATGGCGAAATAAAAGCCTACATTAACCCACCATACTACCGAACCATGCTAACCTTTATTCATCAAAACAGGAGGTATAAAGGCATGGATGAAACCATCAAAGTAACCGGTTTGAGTAAATCTTACGCCGGAAACAAAGTAATCAGTAACATTGAGCTTTCGATTGGAACAGGCCAGGTGTTTGGCCTGCTCGGAGCGAATGGCGCAGGCAAAACTACCACGATAGAGTGTATCTTAGGCACCCGGAAAGCAGACGCGGGATCTGTCTCCATTTTAGGGTTAGATCCTCGAAAAGACAGAAAACAACTCTTTGAGCAGGTTGGCGTGCAATTTCAGGAAGCCAGCTACTCGGACAAAATTAAGGTTTGGGAGCTGTGCGAAGAAACTGCCTGCCTTTACCGGAAGGCTGCAAATTACAAGGAGCTTTTGAGGCAGTTTGGCCTGTGGGAGAAACGAGGCGCTTTTGTAAATGAACTATCGGGCGGACAAAAACAGCGGCTATTTATTGTTTTAGCGCTCCTGCCCAATCCGAAGGTCGTCTTTCTGGACGAGCTTACAACGGGTCTTGATACAAAAGCGCGCAGGAGTGTTTGGAAAAGTCTGGATGCACTGAAACAAAAGGGTCTGACCATCTTTCTTTCCTCGCATTTTATGGACGAGGTGGAAGTGCTGTGCGATACAATCGCCATTTTGAAGGACGGAAATTTCATTTTCACAGGAACCGTTCAGGAGGCAATTCACCAAAGCCCGTATGATAATTTGGAAGAAGCCTATTTGTGGTTTACCGGAGAGGAGGAAACGGACGATGAATAAATATGTTACAATGCTGAAAACAGAAATCAAGCTGTCTTTTCGAGGTATGGACATGGTGATCTTCGCACTTTGCCTGCCGGTCGTGGTGGTGGTACTACTTGGCATCATTTATGGAAATCAGCCCGCTTTCGAGGGAGCAAGTTATTCCTTTTTAGAACAGTCCTTTGGAGCAATTTCCACGATTGCGATCTGCGCCGGTGGCGTTATGGGACTCCCGTTGGTGATTTCTGACTATCGGCAGAAGAAAATACTGAAACGGTATAAGGTAACGCCAACCAGCCCCATTTTGCTTTTGACAGTACAGGTTTCTATTTACGCCATTTACTCGCTGCTTTCTTTGATATTGGTCTATCTGGTAGGAAGTCTGTTCTTCGGTGTGCGGTTGCCCGGTTCTGTGGAAATTTTTCTGGCCTCTTATCTTCTGGTGATGCTTTCCACATTCAGCATTGGAGTGATGGTCGGCGGAGTCGCTCCCAACATGAAAGTCGCCAGTATTGTTGCCAGCATTTTATATTTTCCTATGTTGATCTTCTCCGGGGCTACGCTCCCATACGAGGTGATGCCGACAGCATTGCAGAGGATTGCAGATATTCTTCCACTGACGCAGGGAATCAAATTACTTAAAGCAGCTTCGCTGGGCTTACCGATAGAAGTTGCCTGGCTCCCTCTGGTTGTCATGGTGACTCTGATTATTATTTGTGGAGGAATTGCGGTGAGATTCTTCAAGTGGGAATAAAGTAGTAAAAACACAAAAGAAGTTTTACTTACAGCAAGGCGGGGCAATTGCCTTCCGGAATGGGGCATCCTGCCTTGTACGGATTGGTCCATTTTATCTAAAGAAGAAAAGTGTGTGTATCTTTTAATCAGCATTTAGATGCGCTGGATTATTCCCCGCAGGACAGATCCATTTCTGCTTCAATGCCTGGCGATAAAGGAAGTCTGCAAATCTCGGTAATAGATGCAGACCCCGGCTTCCCGCAGGAAAATTTGCTGCACGTTGAGGAACAGTTTTACATGGCAGATCCCAGCGGTAGTTTTAACCTGCACTTTGAAATGGGCTTGTTTATCACAAAGGCCATTGTCCGGTAACATGGCGGGTAGCTTTTATTGCAACTTTGAAAAAACGGTGGTGCACAGGGTTACAATGAAGATTCCAGATTGATTTCCTAGATAGATTAGTAAATATCGAGATGAAAGAAATGGTAGGTGATATTATTATGGGAAAGTAGTTATTGTATCAGTGGGAGAAAATGAGGAAGAAATTCTTAACAATGTTTTGTTATCTCTATCTGGTAAAATGCAGATCGAACATATATCCTCGGATACAGATTTAGCTATGTCTTTCTCAGGTCTCACCATCCAGCCACATCAGCATCGGGTAATCCTGGAGGGAAGAGAAGTGGCATTTTCCCATCTGGAATTTGCCACGCTTCTTTTCCTTGCTAAACACCCTGGATGGGTGTTCAGTAAAAATCAGATTTATGAAGCTGTTTGGAATGAACCGGGAGAGGATTGTGGAGCTGCAGTAACAAATGTGATCAGCCAAATTAGAAAAAAGCTCGGGAGTAAGTATATAAAAACTGTAATCAGAAGTGGATATAAGTTTGAAGTGGGGTGAGCTGCTAAAAGAGCTTACCCCATTTCGTGTAAAAAAAGAATGTAGTTATACAGAGGTTGGATGATAGTAGGGGAAGAGCAGACGTTTTACAATAGTTGTTAATCGTGATATAGCATAAAAAGTAATACTATGGTATCCTAATTAAAATATTATAATTGTAGCGTGAGGGGAAGGCGGACGTATTTGGTTCGGCTGAATCAGATAAGGAAAAATGAATGATGAAAAAGCGGATTCTGAAATTTCCAGAGGAAGGGCTGCAACAGCTCCAGTTTTTTGCGGAAGGATTGAGCTTCCCGGTAATTGTAGCATCGTATTCTGAGCAGGATAATAGTAAAATAGAATATCTTACAAGGGCAATAAAGCAGAGAACGATACATAGCACTTACGGAATCTGTGTCTGGTGTATCAGGCAGAAAATTGCCTATCAGATTCTATTCCATATAAGGATTAGAAATATTTTGGTGCATCCAATTCAGGTTTATGATTATTTTCGATTGCAGAGAGCGTTGAGAAAATACCGGGAACAGATATAAGGTGTTGTAAGAGAGGAACATCGTAAGTTCAATGTGAACTATGCGATGTTCCTTTCTTACAATCTATGTGAAAATATTGCTGGATGATTGTTCGAGATATCCTTCGAATGTCTGTCATAGTTTTGATAAACATACCACAGAAGCACCGGGAATACCACCATCGGAAAATTTCTCTATGCATTTGGAAGCCCGTTCTTGTGGAAATTAGATAATCTGTTCCATCTACCTGCCAACTATACTGGAAAAGCTTTTCTATGGCTGATATTTTCCTGTCTTAAATGCGTAATTGTCATCTACATTTAAGTTATTCAATTTTTAAAGACTTAATCCAATCTTCAATCGCTTCTACTAATACATACTGCTGCCGTAAAACGGCCATACCTGTCGCAGGAATATCCGGCTTGTTTTCCTTTTCTGATATATTTTCTTTCAGATAGACTTTTAGTGTTTGGATATTGTTGTCTATTTCTGAGACACATTCTTTCTGCTTTTCTGGCGGTAAAGAATCCAGATTTACGATTACAGCGTTAAAATCCAAAAAGATACTAATAGGTTTAGCGGCAATCTCAAACATAAGCCGTTCAAATTCATCCTGTCCAGCTTCCGTTAAGGAATATACGGCTTTTTCGGGCATCTTGCCTTCCTTTACGATTTCACCCTTAATTAATCCCTTTTCTTCTAACTGAATAGCTTTTTTGTAAATAGAGGGGGTACTGATCTTAACCCATTTTGAAATGTTCCTATATTCCACCAGTTTTTGAATATCATAGGCACTCATTGGCTCTTTTTTTAATATTCCTAATACGATTAAATCAATCGTTGCCATGTGATATCATCCTTTCCGTGCTTTTAGCTTTGTAAATTAGATTATTAATAACTATAAATTATAGTATTTGATTTTATACTGCTTGTCAAGGGAATGGTAAAAACTCTTGACAATTACTATAAATTATAGTAGTGTAATTGATATGGGTTTATGGTGGTATAAATTACACCACTATAAGATATACCCTGAAGAAAGGAGTATTTGCAATGAAAGGAAACAACAAACTTGAGCTTTTAGGGAATGCCCCTATTCCTAAAGCTCTGCTGTCCCTCGGTATCCCGATTATGATTGGTATGCTGATTAATGCTCTCTACAACCTGGTGGATGCTTATTTTGTAGGAGCATTGGGAGATAGCCAAATGGGGGCAATTTCAATTATCTTCCCTTTAGGGCAAGTCGTGGTTGGACTAGGATTGATGTTTGGCAATGGTGCTGCATCTTATCTTTCAAGGTTGCTTGGGAGCAATGACAAAGATACTGCAAATAAAGTGGCCAGCACTGCTTTGTACAGCAGTGTACTTATTGGCACTGTCATTATCCTCGTCGCCACGATCTTTCTTAAACCGCTCCTTGTTATGCTGGGGGCAACAGAAACGATTATGCCTTATGCTCTAACGTATGGAAGGATTTACGTGGTGTCTTGTATCTTCAATGTATTCAATGTGACCATGAATAATATTGTAAGTAGTGAAGGTGCTGCCAAAACAACTATGTGCGCCTTACTTTTGGGAGCGATATTGAATATTGCTCTGGATCCTCTATTTATTTACATTTTTAAAATGGGAGTAGCAGGCGCTGCGATCGCAACAGCTATTTCACAAATGATTTCTACGATGGTTTATTTGGTATATGTTTTTCAGAAAAGAAGTGCCTTCTCTTTTAGCATCAAACAATATGCTCCTTCTTTTCAAATCATGGCGGAGATTTTGAAAATCGGTATCCCTACATTAGCATTTCAGCTACTCACCAGTCTTTCAATCGCATTGATTAACCGTTCTGCCAACAGTTATGGAGATGCGGTTATTGCCGGTATGGGTGCTGTAACAAGAATCACTTCTATGGGAACCCTTGTAGTATTTGGTTTTCTCAAAGGTTTTCAGCCGATTGCAGGTTTTAGTTATGGAGCAAAAAAGTTTGACCGCCTGCGTGAAGCCATCAGAACGTCCATTGTATGGTCTACTGCTTTTTGCTTGGTTGTGGGACTGCTGATGGCAATCTTTTCCACTCAGATAATCTCTCTATTTACAGACGGTAACGCTGAAATGATCTCGGTAGGTCAAAAGTCTTTGAAAGCTAGCGGTTTTTCTTTTATTCTTTTTGGCTTTCATACTGTTTATTCTTCCCTGTTCCTTGCTTTAGGGAAGGGGGCAGCCGGATTTTTCTTGGGAGTATGCAGACAAGGTATTTGTTTTATCCCAGTAATTTTGCTACTGCCCGCTGTATGGGGAATTAACGGTATTTTATATGCTCAGCCAATCGCTGATGTTCTGACCGCTGTAATTACGATATTTATGGCTTTACATCTTCACAAAGAGCTATCCATAGCAGAAAAAGGCTCTACTTTTGGAAAAGGCATAGTGGAGGGAAAATAAGTTAGGAGAAATCGGAGAATGGAAACAAAAGCTGTCAAATATATACAGAAAAATTAAGCAGAGGTTGTTCAGAGAACAATTTACTCCACCCTTAAATAAATTTTACTGGAGCAATTTTTAAGATTATATACAATCCATAGACGCTTCATAACTTATTCATAAGTCTGCGATGTAGAATGATGTAAAAATGAGTAAAACCAGCAGGGTATCAAATTCTTAACCCTACTGGTTTTATTCAGAATCTTTGAATCTGGGATGGCTTTGGAGGGCCAGAAGCTGTTCGGCCAGATAGTCCAGTGTGTTTAAAAGAACCTGTCGGTTTTCTGGAGTGCAGGACTGGAACTTTCCGATGAAGCGCTGAATCTTCTCATCTGTATCAGAAATCTCCGGATTGAACAGTGTATTGGCGGAGATTCCCAGACGTTTGATGAGTGGATACAGGATTTCATAGGAGGGGTTCATTTGCCCTTTTTCAATCATCTGGACTGTTTTGATGGCCACATTGGATTGGTCGGCCAGTTCCTGCTGTGTCAGACCGCAGGCAGTTCTGGCAGTCCGTATACAGTTGCCCAGATATAATAACTTATCATTCGGCATAATTGTTCACCTCATATATATTCTATCTTGCCGATTAAGGTTTTTGCATAACCTTATCTTGCGTATAAGACAAGCAATATTATGCCGATATAGCGATTATACATACAGCCCTGATGAAAGGCCAAGAAAAAAAACGGCTTTTCACAGCAGGGCTTATTTGCGTTACCCATCTGTGTTCTGCCGACAGGAGGATCATGGATGGTTTTGTTTTGAAGAAAAGAAAAAGGCTTAGCTTGGGTGGACTGCGAAAAAAATTCCAGTTTCTTCCTGGGTGCCTTGCACCATGCAAAACGCATTATCTTACCGATTTTACTGGTATAAAATACCATATTTCTACATTCTAAAAAGTTACGTCAGGAAGAATAAAAAGCTCCCTGGCGTATTTCTTTGTCGAAATCTGACGAATTTCCACGATTATGTCCGGAGCCGTGCTCCGCCTCTCTTTTTTTACTTTCCTTTGGCACTATGAATCCTGCTTTTATTGGAATGAGAAAAAATAAAAAAATTAAAAAATCTTTTCCGGTTTGATATAGGCAGATCCGTCTTAGTAGTTCAAAGGAGGCGATAAAAGACACTCAAAACTGCATAAGAAGGGAGGTTCGATCATGTCGGCTCCCTTGAAGGACAAGGATTGCATCATTGCTATTTTTGACAGTTATGCCAAGACTGTGATGCGTAACGAGTGCAGGGATGCAGTGGACCAGGAAAAACGAAAGAGAAAAAAGGAACAGGTTGGGACGGAAAAGATGCAGTATCTGTTTGAAACACAGGTGCATGAGGATATCTATCCATCGGAACATCTGGTGCTGCAGGGTAAATCGTATACCTGTGTGATTACCAACGGACGGTTGTATAATGCTATGCTGCGGTTGCCGGAAAAGCAGCGGGCAGTGTTGATTTTGGATTTTTGGTACGGGTATACGGATATCGAGATTGCTGCACGGCTCCATGTCACGCCAAGGACAATCTATAACTGGCGGCAGAAAGCATATGCCGCAATACGCTATTATTACGAAAGGAATTGACAATGAAAGAAAATGAACTTACTTATGAGCTGATCTGTGCCGCTGTAAAAGGCGAAGAAGAAGCTCTCAACCAGATTTTAAGGTATTATGACGACTATATCAACACACTAGCGACTGTAGAAGCAGAGGATGAATACGGAAAGCCATACCATTATATCGATGATGATTTGAAAGTACGGATTCAGATGAAACTGGTCCAGGCGATTCCAGGATGGAGGGGGTTAGAAGATGCTGATACCGGACTTATTTGATTTTGCTTATGTGCCGGACTGGTACGGACAGTTGGAGGAGTTAGCCCAGATGGCTTTGCCGGAACCCTGGAAATTCAGGAAGCCAGCCAACGAGACGAAGAACCAGGATACACCGATCCTGGAGAGGTATATACATATTATTTTTCGCAAACAAGTAATTGACTACAATTCAACGAAGGATGCAAAGAAAGCAGAGCAGCTTTTCCATGTAGAGAATGAGCATGCCTGCTTTCACACAGGGCTGTATAACAGCCGGTATAAGGGAATCTATGCTTTTTTTGACCGGAACCACAAAAAAGAGTCCATGCTGGAGTGGTATTTCCGGGGGTTCTGTGATGAGTTATCGCCAAGGCTAAAATACATCCAGCCACTCCCACAGAAACCTTCTTACTATATGGCGCAGAGGGGCGCAGGCTTCAATCCGGATTGGCCGATCCGGGTAAAGGTTGAACATATTTTGGGGGATGAAGAAAATTTAGAGCGGATTCCAGCGAGAATCCGTAAGGCAAAGAACCTGCCGCTTTTATTTGAGACAGCGGTGGAACTCGGACGGAGACGAGCTGTAGTGGAACCGGGGATCGTAGTGCCGCAGGGATACCAGGGGAAGATTCAGTATCTTCTTCCGGTGTATCTGACGAACATGAAGAAACCAGATCTTGCTATGACGCTGTCTGTGATGGATGGCTACTATCTGGGGCACACCTGCCTGACCCTGGAAATGGCATATTTAAACGCAAGGGTAATTGCAAGACCGCTGGCCCCATGGCTGACCGAGTTGGTATAAACATGAAAAAGGATTAGAGTGAACGCCCGACAAGATGCAAGAGGATTGTGCCTTGTCGGGTGTTTTTTACCCTTTTTGCGGATATTGGAACGAAGGTGAAATGAATGATCCCCTGTAAGGTGTTAATTTTTGTGGTGCCGCCCCTTGCCTCCTTGACAACGATGAAAGAGCTTCAAAAAAGTTGCAGGAAATTTTTTAAAGGGGCAATAACCTTGCCCCTTTAACTTTTAAGATGTACCCATCAAGGCGAAAGGGGGTGAGGTACATGACGGGACTTCGGCCGAATGAACGCCGGGAAGCCATTCTTGAAGTCCTCTGCAAACGCAGACAGGAGACGATAGATAACCTGGCGCAGGAATTCGGTGTGAGCCGCAGGACGATCCGTTATGATATCGAAGAACTGTCATGTGCCTACCCTATAGAAAGTATGCGGGGCAGGTATGGCGGAGGCGTCCGGGTGGCGGATGGATATTATGTCGGACGTAAATATCTGAAACCGGAACAGAAGGAACTTTTAAGGAAACTTGCACAACAGCTTTCCGGGGAGGACCTCGCTACCATGAACAGCATCCTTTCTGAGTTCGCTTTGGTCAATGTCAAGTGACGGAGGTGAAAGGATACGGAACGAATATTTATTTGCAGTCCCTTCCGGGGAAACGAGGAAGAAAATATCCGCCTGGCAAGGCAGTATGCCCGGTTTGCCTATGATAGAGGATTTTTTCCGGTAGTACCGCATCTGTATTTCCCGCAGTTTTTGGACGAGCAAAAGGAGCAGGAGCGGATGGCCGGGATGGAGATGGGATTATCGCTGATGCTGCAGTGCCGGGAAATATGGGTATTTGGAGAGCGAATGAGCGAAGGCATGCTCCGGGAAATTTCCTATGCCGTACGGCATGGAATTCTTACACGCTATTTCTCCGGTGCAGACGGGAACTTTTCAGAAAGGAGCGCAGGCAGATGAACGAGGAATTATTGAAGATTGCGGATGGGCTGCTGGTTGTAGCTGACAGTATCCGTGAGATGGTGAAAACGGGCGCAGAAAGTTCTGCACCAGAGGAAACTGGGAAGAAGGACAATCGGCAAGAAGATATGGCAAAACAGGAGCAGCAACAACAGATCTCCATTGAAGATGTCCGTGCAGTTTTAGCAGCAAAATCCCAGGATGGGAAAACACGTGAGGTCAAGGCTCTGCTGATGAAATATGATGCAGGAAAGCTGTCTGGAGTAAAACCAGAGGATTATCCGATGCTTCTGAAAGAAGCGGAGGCACTGTGATGGGTGCGCATGCCCGCTTTTCCCCGTCTGCCAGTAAGCGTTACTTGAATTGCCCTCCGGCATTGCGCCTTGAGGAGCAGTTCGCAGATGAGGAGAGCATCTATGCGGCCGAAGGGTCTGCCGGACATGCTCTGGCGGAGCACCTCATTAAAAAGTATCTGAAGCAGAGGACAAAGAGACCTGTATCGGATTACTACTCGGATGATCTTTTGGAAGCCGTGGATGAATATGTGGCTTATGTGATCGAACAGGTGGAAGCAGCGAAACGGGAGTGTGCCACTCCGATCTTTTCTGTGGAGCAGCGTGTGGATGTGTCAGAGTATGTGTCAGAGTGTTTTGGAACCGCCGATATGATGATCGTGACCGAGAAAAAGGTTCATATCATTGATCTGAAATTAGGAAGAGGGGTTCCGGTCTATGCACAGGAAAATCCGCAGCTAATGATCTACGGCTTGGGGGTACTTCTGATTGCGGAGATGCTCTATGACATCGAAACGGTTGAGATGACGATTGTACAGCCAAGGCTTGAAATCTTAAGTTCCTGGGAGTTGGAAGCTGAAAAGCTGAAAGCCTGGGGAGAAGAAGTTCTCCGTCCAAAGGGAGCGATGGCTCTGGCTGGAGAGGGTGAGTATGCTGCAGGGGACTGGTGCCGGTTCTGTAAGGCGAGAAACACCTGCCGGGCAAGGGCAGAATCTTTCCTGAAACTGGCACAGAAGGAGTTCGCTCCACCGCCCACGTTATCCGATGAGGAGATTGGGGAAGTGTTGAAGGTGGCAGATGAACTTTCCAAGTGGGCAGCAGATGTATATGCCTATGCCCAGGATGAAGCAGTAACCCATGGGAAAGAGTGGAAAGGATTCAAGCTGGTAGAAGGGCGAAGCAATCGGAAGTATACCGATGAGCAGGAAGTAATCGCCGCCGCCAGTGCAGCCGGGTATACAGACATCTTCAAACGATCCCTGATCGGCATTTCTGAAATGGAGCGACTGATGGGGAAAAAGAAGTTTGCCACGATCCTGGGACCCTATGTGTACAAGCCCCAGGGGAAGATCACTCTGGTACCGGAATCGGACAAACGGGAAGCTATTCATAAAACAACCGCTGCAGCGGATTTTCAGGAGGAGTAAGAGATGAGCAATTCACAGAATAAAACAAAAGTTATTGTACCCTGCCGTTTTTCCTACCTTCATTGTTGGGAGCCGGATGCGATCAACGGAGGGGAACCGAAGTACAGTGTATCGGCTATTATTCCAAAATCGGATACAAAGACCATCGAGCAGATCAAAGCCGCCATTGAACAGGCGAAGAAAGATTCTGTTTCCAAGTGGGGCGGGAAGATTCCTGCGAACTTAAAGCTGCCTCTGCGTGACGGAGATATTGACCGGCCGGAGGACGAGGCATACGCAGGGTGTTATTTCTTCAATGCCAACAGCCGACAGGCTCCGGAGATTGTAGACGCTCAGGTACAGCCGATTTTAAACCAGTCCGAGGTATATTCCGGGTGTTACGGAAGGATCAGTGTTACCTTTTATGGATTTTCAGCCAACGGAAACCGTGGCATTGCTGCCGGGCTTGGCAATATCCAGAAGCTGCGTGACGGGGAACCTCTGGGTGGAAAGACCCGTGCGGCAGATGATTTTGAGGCAGAAGCAGATGAGGATTTCCTCTCTTGACAGGAACACAGGCGGCAGGAGACTGCCGCCTGCTACATAGTCAGGGAAGGAGGATATGATGGAACAAATACGATTTTTGTCTGTGGATATAGAGACATTCAGCAGTGTGGATTTGGGAAAAAGCGGAGTTTACCGATATGCGGAGTCCGAGGATTTTGAAATCCTTCTGTTTGGCTATTCCGTAAATGGCAGCCCGGTCCGGGTGGTGGATCTGGCCTGTGGGGAGAATCTCCCGGAGGAGATTCGAAAAGCCATATCCGATCCTACGGTAATGAAATGGGCATTTAATGCACAGTTTGAGCGCATCTGCCTGTCACGTTTTCTGGGAATGCCCACAGGGGAATACTTAGATCCTGTCTCCTGGCATTGCACAATGATCTGGTCTGCTACCTTGGGGCTGCCAATGTCCCTGGCCGGAGTTGGTACGGTTCTTGGTTTGGAAAAGCAGAAACTGACAGAGGGGAAAGATCTCATCCGGTACTTTTGCGTTCCATGCAAAGCTACCAAAGTGAACGGTGGCAGGACACGGAACCTGCCGGAGCATGATTGGACAAAGTGGGAACGGTTTAAATCCTATAACCTGCGGGATGTAGAAACCGAGATGGAGATCCAGAAGAAGTTATCCCGGTTCCCGGTACCGGAAAATGAGTGGAGAAATTACTGTCTGGATCAGAAGATTAATGACCGGGGTGTGGCACTGGATATGGAACTGGCCCATAGAGCTGTCCAATGTGACAACCAATACCGGGAATTTTATCTGCGGCAGGCACGAGAGATCACAGGTTTGGAAAATCCCAATTCTGTGTTGCAGCTTAGGGATTGGCTGTGGGAACGGGGTGTAGAGTTGGACTCCCTGTCAAAGAATGCAGTGCAGGATTTATTGCCGGATACAGATGGAGATGTGAGAAAAGTGCTTTCTCTCAGACAGGAACTTGCGAAGAGCAGCGTCAAAAAATACACAGCCATGGAAAACCTGGTCTGCCGGGACAGCCGGGGACGGGGGCTGATCCAGTTTTACGGCGCATCGAGAACCGGCAGATATGCAGGAAAACTCCTGCAGGTTCAAAATCTTCCACAGAATCATCTTCCGGATCTGGAAACTGCCCGTGCTTTGGTGCAGTCTGGAAATTTTGATGCTTTAGAGATGCTCTATGACAGTGTCCCGAATGTGTTGTCTGAACTGATCCGGACAGCTATTGTACCAAAGAAGGGCTGCCGTTTTATTGTGTCAGACTTTTCTGCTATCGAAGCCAGAGTGCTTTCCTGGTTTGCA
This sequence comes from uncultured Blautia sp., assembly GCA_900542045.1. Taxonomy (GTDB): domain Bacteria; phylum Bacillota; class Clostridia; order Lachnospirales; family Lachnospiraceae; genus Blautia_A; species Blautia_A gallistercoris. The sequence goes on along the minus strand of UQMI01000017.1, from coordinate 19,495 downwards.
GGAGAACAGTGGAGGCTTGATACCTTTACACAGGGTGGAGACATCTATTGCGCCTCGGCCTCCCAGATGTTTGGCGTTCCGGTAGAAAAGCATGGAATCAATGGGGAACTGAGGCAGAAAGGAAAACAGGCGGAACTGGCGTGCGGTTATGGCGGCTCTGTTGGTGCCATGAAGTCGATGGGCGCTGTCCGGATGGGAGTAAAGGAAGAAGAACTGCAGCCTCTGGTGGATGCCTGGAGACAGGCGAATCCCCGGATTGTTCAATTTTGGTGGGAGGTAGACCGTGCGGCAAAGACCTGTGTGAAACAGCATGTTCCGACTCAGGTGGGAAAGCTCAGATTTGAATATCAAAGTGGTATCTTATTTATCCAGCTTCCTTCCGGCAGGCGGCTTGCCTATGCAAAACCACGCATGGGAGAGAACCGATTTGGTGGAGAGGCGATCACCTATGAAGGAGTCGGAACAGGGAGAAAATGGGAACGGCTGGAAACTTACGGCGCAAAGTGTGTGGAGAACATTGTGCAGGGGACAGCCCGTGATCTGCTTGCTCTTGCCCTGCTGCGTTTGGAGGAAGCAGGATACCCGGTTGTGATGCACTGCCACGATGAGGCTATCTGTGAAGTTCCCATCGGGCAGGGTTCCGTAGAGGAAGTCAACCGTATCATGGCAGTCGCCCCAGAATGGGCAGAAGGTCTGCCGCTGAAAGCAGACGGATTTGAAACGGAATTCTACAAGAAGGATTAAGGGAGGTGCAGCTTATGGGAATCAGCAGGTATAACGCAGAAGGATATCACGATCCCACCGCACACTTGGCGGTCTGTCACGTAGAGGAAGGGGAGAAGATCCTGCATCTTTCTTACCCGAATGGATCTATGGATATACAGCTTTTTTGTTTCTTTCCCTGCACCCAGGAAAAAGCGAAAAAGTTCTTCCGGCTCGTGAGGCGGTATTCTTCCTCAAAGGATAAAGAAAAGATCGCCCGGTGCCTGAGACAAAAGGAGCAGAAATACCAGACGCAGATACAGATTTTTTCCAGCAGAGCATTGAGAGAAAGCAAAAAGGAGGAGCGGCAGTATTGGGAGGCACGGATGAAAGAGGCAAGGCGGCTCCTGCGCCGGACACAGGGGAACTTGGCACTGCTCCGGGAGGTGGCAGGCTATGAATGAGAGAAACAGTAGTTGGAGGTGGACGAGATGAAGTTGTATGTTTCTACGGGAAATTCCCGGATGGATAAGATCTGGAACGGACAGGAGATGGAACTGGAGGATTTTATCGCTCGGATATCCGTAACCAAAAGAACCTCAGAAACGGTAGCGCAGTATAAAAAGATGTCCAAGGCAAAACAGGATGCTATTAAAGATGTGGGCGGTTTTGTTATGGGACGCTTAAAGGATGGAAGGAGAAAAAAGGAGAATGTCCTGTCCCGGTCAGCGCTTACCCTGGATATGGATTATGCGGCTGCGGATATTGCGGAGCAGTTGGAGATGTTTTTCTCTTTTCAATGTTATCTGTATTCCACTCATAAAAGCACACCAGAGAAACCAAGGTTCCGTCTGATCATTCCGCTCTCCCGTGAAGTGACGCCGGATGAGTATATGGCAGTATCCCGTAAAGTCGCTGAGGATGTAGGGAGTGAGATGTTTGACGATACCACCTATGAGCCGAGCCGCCTCATGTACTGGCCTTCCACCTCTGCGGATGGGGAGTTTATCTATCGGGAGGTCAAAGGCAGTCTGCTCGATCCGGATACTGTGCTTTCCAGATACAAAGATTGGCGTAACTCGGCTGAATGGCCGGTATCGAAACGACAGGAAAAGATAGTACAGCGGGAGATTAAAAAGCAGGCAGATCCGCTGAAAAAGCCGGGACTGGTGGGCGCATTCTGCCGGACCTACGCTATCGAAGATGCGATTGATACGTTCCTTCCAGACGTATATCAGCATAGCACTATGCCGGGGCGTTATGATTACGTTCCGGCAGACTCCCAGGCGGGAGTCGTACTGTATGAAGGAAAATTTGCTTACAGCCACCATGCCACGGACCCGGCCTGCGGAAAGCTGATGAACGCTTTTGATGTGGTGCGCCTGCACAAGTTTGGCGAACTGGATGGAAAGGCAGATGAGGATACTCTCCCCACAAAACTTCCTTCGTTTAAGGCTATGCAGGAATTTGCCTCCCAGGATGAGAATGTCCGGGAAACCCTTGGCCGGGAGCGATTGGAGGCAGCCAGCGCCGAGTTTGATGATGCAGACTGGCAGAAGCATCTGAATATCGACAAGAACGGAAAAGTAGTGGAGGACATCGGAAACTATGTGCTGATCCTTCGGCATGACGAACATTTGCAGAGTATGGCGTTCAATAAGCACCGGGATGGCATTGACGCCAGAGGGGAACTGCCATGGAAACAGATGAAAGAGGGATGGAACGATACGGATGATGCGGCTCTGGCGGTGTATCTGAATAAGGTGTACGGTCTGTATTCCCCAACGAAAATGCGTCCGGCTATCCTGGCAGTGGCAGCGGAGCGGGCCTATCATCCTATCCAGGAATACTTGGAGCATCTGCCTGCCTGGGACGGGGTTCCCCGTGTGGAATGCCTTCTGGTGGATTACTTTGGCGCAGAGGACAGCAGTTATACCAGAGCGGTTACACGGAAAACACTGGTTGCCGCCATTGCCCGGATTTATCAGCCGGGAACCAAGTTTGACTCCGTCCTGATTTTGAACGGACCGCAGGGAATCGGGAAGTCCACCTTATTTGCCAAGCTGGCAGGTCCGTGGTTTTCAGACAGTCTGGCGGTAACCGATATGAGGGATAAGTCCGGACCGGAGAAGCTGCAGGGTTATTGGATTCTGGAACTTGGAGAGTTGGCCGGGATGAAAAAGACCGATGTGGAAACTATCAAATCGTTTATCTCCCGTGTGGATGATAAGTACCGTGCCAGTTATGGCACCAATGTAGAAAGCCATCCCCGGCAGTGTATCATTGTGGGTTCCACCAATAATGAGAACGGCTTTTTGCGGGATATCACAGGAAACCGGAGATTCTGGCCTGTCCGCATTAGCGGGGAAAGTGAGAAGCATGCGTGGGAGATTACCGAGGAGATCGTCCAGCAGATCTGGGCAGAGGCTTTATTGATCTATCAGCGGGGAGAAAAGCTGTACCTGGAAGGGGAAGACGCCAAGCTGGCGATCAAGGAACAATCGGATGCAATGGAGGTGGATGACCGGGAAGGCCTGGTACGGACGTATCTGGAAAAGCTGCTGCCGGATGACTGGGATGGAATGTCCATCTTTGACAGAAGGAATTTTCTAAACGGTAGTGAGTTTGGAAGCGGTGGCCGTGTAGGTACCGTGCGCCGGACGAAGGTATGCAACATGGAAATCTGGTGTGAATGTTTTGGAAGAGATCCGTCTGCGATGAAGAAAACGGACTCTTATGAACTGACATCCATCATGAACCGGATCGGCTGGAAGAAATACCCAGGAACCAAAACGGGTACGTGCCATTTTGCAATCTACGGCAAGCAGAGAGCCATGGTGCCGCCGGAACAAGGAACAGGTGGAACATCAAATGTATAAAAGGCAATTTTTAAGTTGTTTATAGAGAGAGGGAATAGGGTGTGCGTATATACGCGCGTGTATAGGGATTTTATGTTCCGCTCGTTCCCTTGTTCCAGAAAGGAGGAGCCGTGTGAGGGAATCAAAGGTAGAGGAAAAGCTGAGAATTGAGGCAAAACGCCGGGGCGGATGGGCTGTAAAGTTCGTGTCTCCCGGTTTGGATGGGGTGCCGGACCGCTTGGTGTTGTTCCCTGGTGGAAGGCTGGCTTTTGTGGAAGTAAAGGCTCCTGGGAAAAAGATGAGACCCTTACAGGAGTTCCGGGTCAGGCAGCTCCGGGATATGGGGTTTCGAGTCTATTGTTTGGATTGCATCGAAAAGATTGGAGGGATTCTGGATGAAATACAATGCACATAACTATCAGGCTTACGCCACAGAGTTTATCCTGGAACATCCAGTTTGCTGCCTGATGCTGGATTGTGGGATGGGAAAAACTGTAGTAACCCTGACGGCATTGTGGGAATTGGTCCTGGACTCTTTTGATAGTGGGCGTGTGCTGATCATCGCTCCGAAGCGTGTGGCGGAGACGGTCTGGAAACAGGAAATTGAAAAGTGGGAGCATCTTACCGGCCTTAACGCTGTCCGGGTACTTGGCAGTGCGGCTGAACGCAGAGCAGCTCTTCAGAAAAGAGCCAGTGTGTATATCATCAACCGGGAAAACCTGGTGTGGCTGACAAAAAATACTCCATGGAATTTTGATATGGTCATTGTGGATGAATTGTCCAGCTTTAAGTCCCATCAGTCCCAAAGGTTCAAAGCTCTGAAAGCTGTGCGGCCAAAAGTGGGAAGGATTGTGGGGCTTACCGGAACGCCTGCGCCGAATTCCTTAATGGATCTGTGGCCGGAAATGTATGTGCTGGATATGGGAAAGAGGCTGGGGCGTTTTATCGGTGGTTTCCGGGATCGGTTCTTCGTGCCGGATAAGCGGAACCGGGAAATCATTTATTCCTATAAACCAAAAGAAGGAGCAGCAGAGGCCATCTATGCTTTGATCTCTGACATCTGCATCTCCATGAAGGCTGTAGATTACCTGGATATGCCAGAGCGGATTGATAACCAAGTGTTTGTGGAAATGAACGCAAAAGAGCAGAAAGCGTACAGCCGGTTTTCCCAGGAGATGGTCTTATCCCTAAACGGGGAAGAACTGGATGCAGCTAATGCGGCGGCTCTGTCGAATAAGCTGCAGCAGATGGCAAATGGAGCGGTGTACGGGGAAGAGAGGAAAGTTCTCCTGCTCCATGACCGGAAACTGGATGCCCTGGAAGATCTGATTGAGGCGGCTAATGGGAAGCCTATGCTGATCGCTTACTGGTTCCGTCACGACTATGACCGTATCCATGAACGGTTTCAGATAAGGGATATTGATACACCGGAGGATATCGCAGATTGGAACACCGGGAAGATTCCGGTGGCGCTGATCCATCCGGCTTCTGCCGGACATGGCCTGAACCTGCAGAGCGGAGGTTCTACGCTTGTGTGGTTTTCCATGACCTGGTCATTGGAGTTATACCAACAGATGAATGACCGTCTGTGGCGGCAGGGGCAGGAACACACAGTGGTGGTTCATCACATCCTGACCAGGGGAACCATAGATGAGGATATCATGCGGGCTTTAGAGAAAAAGGATGTCAGCCAGTCAGCACTGGTGGAGGCTGTCCGGGCAAGGATTGGAGGTTAAGCGGATGAGTGAAAGGATAGAACATTTGATGAGAACATATCCCGATAAACGTCTGGAACTGAAGGTTATGGAGATGCAGCTCCGGCATTTTGCAGGGATTACCGAAGACGAGGTGATCCACTCCATGTATTTCACCCAGCCGGAAGGAGAGCGTGTACAAACCAGCCGAATGTCTGACAAGACTGCAAACATCGCATTAAATTATCGGGACAGGCAGGAAAGGATCAACCGGGAGTGGTATGAATATCTGTTCCATCAGTATGAAGCACTGCAGGAAGAACTGGACTTTTTTGAAGCCTCTATCAGCCAGTTATCGGGGAGTCTTCCGGGTGTGATTTACGATCTCGTTATCCGGCGGGAGACCTGGGAAACAATCATGCAGAAGCACCATATTTCCAGAAAGACTCTGGCGAAGTACCGGAAAAAGGCGATTGCTGAACTGGATCGGATGTATGAATTGCGTGACAGCCAGGTGGAAAGCTATCTGTTGGAATAGGGGAGGGCGGCTATGTGCAGGCGTGGTGATATCTACAACGTGGATTTTGGAAAAAATACAGAAAGCCGGAAACAGTATGGCATACGTCCTGCCCTGGTAGTCAGCAATAACCAGGCAAACCAGTACTCCCCGGTGATCACCGTTGTTCCGCTGACCTCCAGAATTTATAAGAAACGGTTTCTCCCCACCCATGTGCTGATACCAAAAAGCTGTGGCTCTGGACTGGAACGTGACAGTCTGGCTCTGGTGGAGCAGGTGGAGGCATTGGATAAGACATGTTTATTGGAAAAACGGGGAACTATAGAAGATAAGATGATTATGGCGAAAGTAACTCGCGCACTCCAGATTCAGATTGGAGCGGTGGATAGATATAACTGAAAAGGAGCCTGTCCCGGATGAGATGAGGCTCCTTGTGAAGTTTTAGTGGCCCTGTAGCAGCAACTATTTTAACGGATATAGTTTTATTCTGGAAATAAAATTCCTATATTTTGCTAAATCGTCCTTTTTGAATGGTTTCCCATGCGCAGGAAAAAGGAAATTCGCTTTGTCAGCTAGTAAAACATCCCATGAATTTTTAAAATCATATTTATTTTCAATCCATATAGTTATCCTTCTTTGAGATGGAAAGCCATTCATTGCGGCATCTCCGCAAAATATAATTTTCCCTATTCTGAGGGATATTGAGTCGGATGTGTGCCCTGGTGTGAATAGAATTTTCCCTTTTAATTCCTTCTCGATTGTAGAAATATTTTGAGGCGATATTCTTATGAATTGATCCAAATATCGTTCATCAATTGCAGGAAACAAATGTTTTCCTTTCCCCAATAATTTCATAATTCTACAAAAATTCAATGCTGACAAACTACTGCATCCACCAAGAAAAGAATTTTGTCCTTTTAGGAGTGTCGGTAACGCTTTTGGACTTATGATGACTTTTATATTTGGAAAATGGGATAATAATTCGTTCAGAAAACCTGCATGGTCATCGTGCGCATGAGTCAAGAATACATACTTGATTTCAGACATTTGAATTCCTTGTTTCCTGCATCTTTTTCTTACATTTTTAAAACTGTGTTCATAACCGGTGTCAATCATGACATAGCCTGACTCAATAGGATAGATATAGGTATTCATGATTCTACTGCCAACATTATAAATCTTCATACGTTATCCTCATATTGAAATATGTTCTGCTCTTACATTTTAGGCATAGGAGCAGTATACAATCCTAATTTGTGGAAATTATACCAGTCTAATATTTTTTCTTCTGTTGCCACATTTAAGGCCAGAAGAATTTCTTTTGCAAACTCCATCGGTGCTGTTCCGTTTGCTGTTATAACATTCTTGTCACTGACTGCCTGCTTGGCAATATATTTCTGCTCTCCAGTGTAAGTAGCACCTGCCCATTGTTTTAAGTCGTTTAAGTCGTTGCTTGTATGGAGGGCCTCATTTAAAGCACCCATTGTGCCTAAAAAGGCAGAAGCATCACAGATACCGGCTAATACCTTATCTTTTTTGCGGCAATCTTCAACAAGCACTTTGACTTGTTGCGCGCTTTCCGTTCTCCATGCCATTCCTCCAATCAGAATCAGGGCTTCATAATCATTAGGGACAGATGTAATGTCGTAATCGGGCATTATTTTAAAACCGCCTATTGACTGTACGTAGTCTTTGGATAAGGAAACTGTTTTAATTTCATACTGTCCTTCCCCTAACATAGTTATTGCAGAAGAAATATATGCCGCCTCCCAATCTGCATATTGCTGTAATACGACAAATAAAATTGTTTTTTTCATCCTTTTTTCTCCTTTACAAATTTAATTATAGATTTACAACCATAATGTATTCTTCGCTATTCTCATCAACCACAGTGAACCCTAGCTGCTTATACATTTTTACCGCATAATTATTTTTCTGAACAGACAAAGATATTTTTGAGTAACCGGCTGATTTTAGAGCAGATAATAGTTGCTTTAATAGTGAAGATCCGATTCCTAAACCACGGCATTCTTTGGATACTGACATGGCAAGGGATGGAGTGTCATTGTCAATATGCCCATAGTCATTCATGATTCGTACCCAGATTGCTCCAACAATTTTTCCCTGAGTCTCTGCAACCAGAGCCTTGTCGTGTTTTCTTTTTCCAAATTCAAAAATATATTCCTGTAATTCAGGAGAATTTATGATTGATTTAGGCGGTGGATCAATGCCATCCGGGATATAAATTGCCTCATATAAAAAATTGCTTAGAAGGCAGTATTCTTCTTTTTTCATTTCTCGTATTATATAATCCATAGTCCCACCTTAAATTATGTATTACTTGAATAAAAATGGTATTCTGATTATATTGCCATATTACATTACAAAAAGCTTGTGCATCCATTTTTGTCTCCATAAATTAGGCGTTGTACTTATTTATCATTTTTTAAATGTGTAGTTGATAAAAGTAAAAACGAAATACCTAATAATAAAAATGTTACAGCTGGGGCAGTATTCTTATCCATGAAATTCATTATTGACACTATAAAGAAACATATTGAAGCAAGTAAAAAACAAATAAATCTGATTTTATCTTTTTCCATAATTTTTCAACCTCTTTAATTTCCAATTTGCAATTTAGCGTATCTTTATTCCATTCAGCCACATGCAATATAACAGGTCTATTATTTTGTTTCCGGATATGCCGCATTCCTCAAAGTAATAGTTGTTTTCCATATTCTTTGTGTTGGAATCCTTTTGATACAGCATCGTAGGATTTAACGGTTAAATGGCTTGTTAAAAGAGCCAATTTCGATTAGATTTCCTTCAGGATCAGCAATATAGCAGGTTCGTTGTCCCCAGGGCTCCATTGTAGGCTCTAACACCGACTGCGCCCCTTTAGCAACAGCTTTGGCATATTCTTTATCGACCTCTGCAAATGTGTCAACATATAATGCAATTTCAAAATGGCCATTGAACCCATTTAAATACTCGTACTTTCTGTTTGTCATTTTTTCAAAATTCTTTCGTTCATACAGCATAAACAGAGTTCCATTTTTGATTAGATAAACATTTACTGCATTTTCTCCTTCTGTAATCTCAAACCCTAGTACATCTCTATAAAAACGTACCATAGTCGGCATGTCGTTGACAAATAATCCAATACCATCAAGCTTCATTTTTACCTCCACGCATGTTAATGTTTTGTGTCTGATTATACCATAGCAACATAACCAATTCTACCTTTTTTCTCTAAATACTAAATAAACATATAGCGAAATTCATCTAATCCAGTTGGGACATTTTATATAGAAAATGTCAGGGGAATCTAGGCAGGGTTAGTTTTGCCAAAGGGGTAAACTAAGTGGAAACTAACTGGTAACTAAAAGGAAACTAAGTGTACACTGACATGGAAATTCTTTTGTGCTATCATTATACTTGCCAAGAGTGGATAGAGGACCAGGAGCATTTGTTCCCGGTCCTTTTTCGTTGGCCGGATGCGGCTTTGCTATCCTTTCACGCATCCGTACATAGAAATAGCAGATTCTATTTCAGCTTTGCTATTTGTTCAGAAAGGAACTTTTGGGTTTCAATTAAGATCTGGCGGTTATGCAGGAAGGCATCTGGATCATCAATATCCGAGATTTTAATGCTGAAGGAATTAATACTAGTAAGTGCTTTTTGCAAGAGGGTAGCTAAAGATTCTGGTTCAGAAACTAAGTGTGGAGCAGCATTGTTAATCTGATATATTCCACGGCAAGGTTTAGTAAGCTCTCCATTGCTACACATGTTGTAAAGCGCACCAGATATTATAGGACGACTCAGAACTTTATTTTGGCTGTGTACAAACTGAATGATATCAGAACAACTTTGAGGAGTGTCCTTATTCTCTGCCAGAAAGTTCCGGATATGGTATTTGGCTTCCTTAGTCGGAGAAGAAAATCGTGTAGAGTTCATTTCGTCACCTCCATTGTGTTTTAGCATATATATCGCTCTGAATCTAAGAAATAGCAAGAGAAATGTAGAAAAAGTTTATGGATAATCATGTGTAGAAGGGAGTCGGAAAAGATGGTTTTAACAAGGGAACAGAAGAAAGCTTTTGCCGATTTGAAATACAATAAGGGTAAGTTGACCGTACAGCAGTATCGTACTGTGAAGGGGCAGCTCCTGGCAGGAGATACAGCAGGAGCGCTGAAGGGATTACAAAAGCTGCTGACTCCAGGAAAGCAGATGGAAAGGAGCAGAGCGTATGCCAAGAAGACCTAAGACACCATGCAGACATCCGGGATGCCCGGAACTGGTTTCTTACGGACAGAAGTATTGTGAAACGCACAAGAAGCTGCATCCAGAGGAAACCCGGTCGGCAGGGAAGCGAGGCTATGGCAGCAGGTGGCAGAAGTTCAGTCGGAACTATCTGAAAGCACATCCGCTTTGTGTGAGATGCCAGAAGGAAGGAAAGTATGTGAGAGCAACCGTTGTGGATCATATTAAACCACATCGAGGCGATCCGAAGCTGTTCTGGGATGTGGAAAATATGCAGCCTCTTTGTAAACCGTGCCATGACCGGAAAACACGGAGGGAGGATAGCTGTCCAGAGTACAGATACTGACACCCCCTGGGGGTTATCTATCTCTACAGCTTTTGCCCCCAAAGACCGCCGCCCCCTCAAACGTGAATTTTCGCAGAATTAAAAAGGGGGGATACCCAGGATGGCGGTTTTGGAACTGAAAAATAAAAAGAGAATTGGCAAAAGCCTGTGAAAATGGGGATTTTCTGCTCAGGAAATCCACTGAACTTTTGCCGGATTGTTTGAAAGAAAGGCTGTAAAACAGCGGGAAAACGGGCTGTTTTGCGGTCTTTTTTTTGATGCACTTTTATGCGGAAAGGAAGGATGGGATGACAGAATTCCAAGCAGAGCAGATTGAAAATCTGCGTAAACAAGGCGTTGGCTACCGGAGCATTGGCACGATTGTGGGTCTCTCCCGTGACATCGTCCGGAATTATTGCAAAAGCAAAGGGCTGGATGGATATGCCAGCGAGATTACAGTTAATATCCAGGAGCAGATGGCTCTAGGGAAAGTCTGTTGGTGTTGTGGAAAGCCAATTACACAGACACGAACCGGGAGGCCGAGAAAATTCTGCTCAGACAGATGCAGGCGGGCATGGTGGGCGGCGCATCCGGAAGCAGGAAACCATAAAGCAGAAGCCACCTATCATATGACATGTGCTTACTGCGGAAAGTCGTTTATTTCCTATGGCAATAAGAATCGAAAATACTGCTCCCATCCTTGCTATATCCGGGATCGATTTTGGAGAGAAGAAGATGGGCGGGAGCCATATGTAAACCCGGCCAAAAAGGAGGAGAGCCATGAGTGAGAGAAAAACTGCGATGGAGTGGAGGACAATTCTTATCGGGGAACTCTGTCCGGCAGCTTATAATCCCAGGAAAAAGCTGAAAGCTGGGGATAAGGAATATGAGAAGATTAAAAAGTCCATCCAGGAGTTTGGATATGTGGAACCGATTATTGTCAACTATGATATGACCGTTATCGGTGGTCATCAGAGACTGACAGTGTTGAAAGACCTGGGATACACAGAAGTTCAGTGCGTGGTGGTACATATTGAGGATGAGGCAAAAGTAAAAGCCTTAAATATCGCACTCAATAAAATCACAGGCGCATGGAACGAGCAGCTTCTGGCGGATTTGATCGTGGATCTGCAAAGCCAGGATTTCAATACGGACCTGACTGGTTTTGAACCGGCGGAGATTGACCAGCTTTTTTCTAAAGTCCATAACAAAGAGATCAAGGAAGATGACTTCGATGTGGAGGAAGAACTGAAAAAGCCGACTCTGTCAAAGAGCGGAGACTTATGGCTTCTGGGAAGACACCGTCTAGTATGTGGCGATGCCATTTTGCCGGAAACCTATACTGTGCTGATGGATGGGCAGAAAGCAAATCTCGTGGTCACTGATCCTCCCTACAATGTGAATGTGGAAGAAACAGCGGGAAAGATCAAGAATGATAACATGCCGGATGAGGATTTCTATAAATTCCTCTTTGCGGCTTTTACCAACATGGAGCAGAACATGGAAAGCGATGCGTCCATTTATGTATTCCATGCGGATTCCAAAGGGATGATCTTCCGACAGGCATTTCACGATGCAGGCTTTTATCTTTCTGGCTGCTGTATCTGGAAGAAGAATGCCCTGGTACTTGGACGCTCTCCTTATCAGTGGCAGCATGAGCCTTGCCTATTTGGTTGGAAAGTGGGTGGCAAACACCAGTGGTATTCCGACAGGAAGCAGACTACCATCTGGGAGTATGATAGGCCGAAGTCCTCGAAAGAACATCCCACCATGAAACCTGTGGCGCTGATGGCATATCCGATGCAGAATTCCAGTATGAGCAACTGCATTGTTCTGGAGCCATTTTGCGGCTCCGGCTCCACGCTTATTGCATGTGAACAGACTCACCGGATCTGCTATGCCATTGAACTGGATGAAAAATTTGTGGATGTCATTGTGAAACGCTATATTGAAACAGTAGGCAGCAGCGACCAGGTATTTCTGATCCGTGATGGAGTCCGGTATCCATATCAGAAGGTAGCACCTGATACCGAATAGAAATTTCTCGTTGGGTGATGAAGTAATCAGAATGAAAAATAGCTCTGGGAATATGACAGATTGGCTTGACTTATGGAGTTTCCAGAGTGATATATGGTGTACCAAAACAAAAGGAGGTCGCCGTTATGGAGATAAAAACAACAGCACGAAATCGCAAGGATGTCGTGAATGCCGTCCGGGAATTTACCGGAGAGGATTCTGTTTACCTGGGACCGCCCACATTTGCATACCAGGTCGGTAATTTTATGATTGACCGTGACGGAACGGTCACAGTAGAGGAAGAGGCACAAGGGTTGACTGAGTTTCTGATGGAAAGAGGAGTCATTCAACGGGAGGTTCCTATGATGGATGTTGTGGTTCCTTTGGAAGAGATGACAGTTGCAGGGATGAAGAACCTGGTTTCCCTACTGCACTCCAAGCAGTATCTGCTGAACCGTATGGTCGGCAGTCACAGTTTTGACATCAGTGAAAAGCTGATCGAGGAACTGGAGGAACAGACACCAGAGGATTTGGAAGGTTTTTTTACTCTGCTGGATAAGTACGAGGAAAAGAATCAGGGATTTTCTGCAACTGAGGAAAAGATTATATTTTCTTTCCCGGTGCAGGAGATTCCGGAGAAGAATGCCGCTCTTACAGAACTGATGGCCAATATAGTGCAGCATGCAAAGACTGCCAAGCGAATCAATCCCAAGTTGATCATGGAAGAGAATGAGAAATATTACCTGCGTAGCTGGCTTATGCGGATTGGTTTCTCAGGAAAAGAGGCAAAAGAAAGACGGAAGATTCTTTTGGAAGGACTAAAAGGTCACACAGCTTTTCGAACTCCACAGGATGAGGAAAAGTGGAAAGCTACCAGAGCGGCTGTCAAAGAGAAAGGAAAACTGGAAGATGAGTGAAATAGAGAAAAAGACGATCTTACCAGGAGGGTGGTTCATCGGAGATCATTGCCGGATGCTTACCAATAAAAGCAAAGGCTGTACTGCCGAGTATACAATAACTGGATATGACGGGAGGTACTTCCTATTGCGGAGCAATACAGGAAATTTGCACAGAGCATCGCTGCATCGGTTGTTTCACACACAGGAAGAGGCCCTTCGGTCTTTAGAATGAGGAATTATATAGTCGGGTAATGTACACAATTTACAGGCAGAAAGATTGTGTATATTATGCCTCATAATTAACTGGATAATATGTGCTTTTAGAGCGAATATGTGACTACCGAAAGGGAAAACAAACGCCAAGAAAGGAAGCACATATTATGAACGAAAAGATTATGAGACAGGTTGAGGAAATGAAAAAGCAGACCATCGGAGTTGAGGTGGAGATGAATGGCATCTCAAGAGAGAATGCTGCAAAAATCGCTGCCCGCTACTTTGGAACGAGAAGATATCAGAACACGGCAAGACGGAACGGATACAGCACCTGGTCAGCATGGGATGCAGACGATCGGGAATGGAAATTCCAGAAGGATACCAGCATTGCAGGACCGGACAACGAAAAATGCGAACTGGTTACTCCGATCCTTACCTACGCAGATATGGAAAACCTGCAGGAACTTATCCGGCAGCTTCGGCACGCAGGGGCAAAAAGTGATGCCTCAAGAGGATGCGGAGTCCACATTCATATCGGAGCCAAAGGCCATACGCCGCAGACGCTTCGCAACCTTGCAAACATTATGGCAAGCCATGAGAGCCTGATCGCAGATGCGTTAAATCTGGACAGAGGCCGGATGCGCCAATACTGCCGGACAGTAGACCCACGGTTTTTGAAGGAACTGAACCGGAAAAAACCAAAAACCATGTCAGCCTTGGCAGACATTTGGTATACCTCACACGGGGAGGATTATGGAAGAAGCCATCATTATAACAGGAGCCGCTACCACATGCTGAACTACCATGCGACTTTTACAAAGGGAACGGTTGAATTCAGGCTTTTCCAGTTTGATGCCCCGACTGCGGAGCGCAGAGGCGGACTCCACGCTGGGCAGCTTAAAAGCTACATCCAGCTTTGCCTTGCACTGAGCCAGATGGCAAAGACGGTACGCTCGGCAAGCCCCAAGCCACAGCAGAATGAAAATCCGAAATATGCCATGAGGACCTGGCTCCTCCGGCTTGGATTTATCGGAGACGAATTTAAAACAGCAAGGGGTATCCTGACCAGGAGACTTTCCGGTGACGCTTCCTTTAGGAATGGCAGGGCAGCTGCTTGAAGGAGATAGCCACAGGCCCACTTCCGACCGCTTCGGCGGTCTTAAGGTGGTAGGAGGGAAAGCCCTTCAGAAAGGATGGATTCAGGATGAAGAAACGATACTATATTGCATACGGGAGCAACTTAAATATCCGTCAAATGCTGATGCGCTGCCCGGATGCCAGGGTGGCCGGAACCTCGGTCATCGAAGACTACCAGTTACTTTTTAAGGGAAGCAAGACAGGCTCATATCTTACGATTGAGCCAAAAGAGGGAAGCAGTGTTCCGGTGGCTGTCTGGTCGGTCAGTGAGACGGATGAACTGGCATTGGACAGGTATGAAGGATATCCGAGTTTCTATTATAAAAAGGAGCTTCAGATCCCCATTACGGGTATCCGGACCGGAAAGGTACGGGTACGAAAAGCATTTGTTTATATCATGCATGAGGAACGTCCTCTGGGACTCCCATCCATGCGGTACTTGGCAACTTGCACTCAGGGATACCGATCCTTTGGTTTTGATCAGGAAAAACTGCGGCAGGCATATGCCGACAGCCAAAGGGAGGTGTGAAAATGGGATGCAAGATTGAGACGATTAAGATTTGTCAAAAGTGTGGGAAGCCTTACCACGGTGTGCCTGCGACTTCCAGAGCGGATAATACCTCTTTGATCTGCCCGGACTGTGGGACCAGGGAAGCCCTTGCAGAACTGGAAATCAGCGCAGAGGAGCAAGATGCGATCATCGAGATTATCCATCAGCATCAACAGAGGTACGAATGATGCAGAAATCAATAAAAACCATAAAGGAAAAACGATCCAGTAAACGCAGAGTGGAGATGCTGTTTCGCAAAATGGTCGGCTGCCGTTTCAAATCTTATGAAGATATGGAGCATTGGTTTCACAGAGCATTAGATGAGGAATTCCCAGATTTGAGCATTTCAGATTGCGATGGAATCAATGCGGAAATTGATATGGGGATGACGGTCGTAGACTATTCTGCAGACTGCACATTTGGAGAGAAACTGTTCGGCATGGCATATGCAGACTTTACTATCAGCTACATTCTGGACAACGAGAAAAAGATGTATGTGACTGCTGTGGACTGGTCTTAAGAGGAAAGGAAGAAACGTATGGCAAAATGCGAAATTTGTGGACGGGAAATGTTGACTGCGGATGGCTGCGGGATTTCCAAGATTCATATTAATGGGAATGAATACGAGAGGATAAAATGTGGGGATGAATATGACTTTGTCCCTGACATGGAGGAAGGGGAGCGATGCCACGATTGCGGAGCAACTGTAGGACATTACCACCATTGGGGCTGTGATGCGGAACGATGTCCAGCATGTCATGGACAGTTGATCGGATGCGATTGCAAAGATGTTTATTTGGAAGCGCCAGATTCTTTAGGGGAGGACAGCCATGAGTAGGGATTGGACCGAGGAAGAATTGGCAGCAGCCAGTGAAGCCATGGAAAAGATGGGGTATCCCGGATATGAAGAATTCTGCAAGGATTTGAGACAGGTGGAAACAGACCGGAAAAGTGCTAATCCGGATACACGAGGAGGAACATCTTATGAATATCATGGAAAAGATTGAAATGGAAGCAAAGTTAAAAGAGAACCTTGCGGGATGGATGATTGAGCATGGAACAATCCTTTATGACAAGAGCCAGAGCAATGCTTATGCGTATGTAAGGATTATGGAGATTTTATGGCGGGAATTGGTCTGGAGGATCGTGGAAGTAGATGGGATGGTCTGCAGACTGAAAAAGGTGTAAAGACTAAAAGCGGATAAAGGAAAGTGGCTGGATCAGACCGGCCTTTTTCCTCTGTCTGCTTTTATTCCTTCTATATAACAATGTACACAAGTTACTGTCAAATTCTTTGTGTACATTATGATTGATAATGACTTGCTATTATCCTCTTTTAGAGCGAATATGTGTACTACCAAAAGGAAAACAAAGAAAACGGAGGTACATAGAATGAAAGGATATTTTGCAAGAAAGCCGGAAACCATGGAGGATTTGGAAAGAGCAAGAGGCTGGGGCGATGCCCAGGAAATCCAGGTGGTTGTAGAGGTTACATTATCCAAAAAAGAATATGATAAGTTTCGGGAAAATCTGATGGAGGATTACGAATTTATCAGTCAGTATACAAGAAAAACCGGAGTGAAGGATGGACAGTTTTTATGCATCCTGGTAAGGAAAGCCGGAACGAAGCACACTGCGTTAGCGGTTCAGAGTGATGGGTATGATTATGCGAGATATGCCGCTAAGGTAAGGGCTTAAAGCAAATAGGTGTACGGATAAAGAAAAAGGAGGCAGCAGTCTATGAAACTCAGGTCATTCAAAGTAACTTATAAGGAATGGAACAATTCTTTTTTCGGCAAGATTCGGGGAGAAATGCTTGCAGTTGGTAGGAATGCGGAAGATGCGATTTCTAGGGCAAAAGAAAAGACAGATAAAGATGCGACAGATTTTGAGGCATGGGAGATCAAGAGCATTATGGGATATAAAATTCAAGTCGGGGAAAAGAAGGCGCGAGCATGAAATCAGTCTGGAAGATTTTATAGATGAGGAAGTAACTTCTTGTTACGTCCGGGATGGAGTATTATACGGAATCGCATAAAAATCATTCAGAAAAAGACTTCTTCGGAGGTCTTTTTTTGATGCCATTTTGCAGAGAGGAGGTGGGGCGATGGCATCCAGAGGAAGAAAACCGATACCGACTGCGATCAAAGAGCTGGAGGGAAATCCTGGCGGGCGTCCGTTAAATAAGCGGGAACCAAAACCAGTAAAAAAAGCGCCCCGCTGTCCGGCGTGGCTGGAGGATGAGGCGAAGAAGGAGTGGAAGCGGATGTCCAAGGTGCTGGAGTCCATGGGGCTTTTGACAGAAATGGACATGGCGGCTTTTGCTGGATACTGTC
Source organism: uncultured Blautia sp. (assembly GCA_900542045.1). Lineage (GTDB taxonomy): Bacteria > Bacillota > Clostridia > Lachnospirales > Lachnospiraceae > Blautia_A > Blautia_A gallistercoris. The sequence continues at coordinate 1,985 of UQMI01000017.1, read as the reverse complement.
AGGCATACGCCCGATGGAAAGAGGCAGAGGAATTTCTCTCTCAGCATGGCTCAATGGTGCGTACACCGAATGGGTATCTGCAGCAGGTACCGCAGGTTTCTATTGCCCAGACAAACCAGAAGATCATGCTGAAATTCTGTGAACAGTTTGGATTGACGCCCTCCTCCCGGAGCAGGATTGTGGCCGGTTCTGATGGAGAGGAAGAGGGAGATGCGATGGAAGAATTGCTGGGAGGTGGGGCATGATGGACTGGGAATATATACCGAGCCGGTTCATGCTGCAAACATCCCATTATGATAAAGAGAAAGCGGATCGGGCAGTGATGTTTATCCAGAATCTTTGCCACACGAAGGGAAAGTGGGCGGGAAAGAAATTCCTCCTGCTCTCATGGCAGGAACAGATCGTCCGTGATATTTTTGGAATCGTAAAAGAAGATGGAAACCGCCAGTTTAGGTCTGCTTATGTAGAGATACCAAAGAAGAATGGAAAGAGTGAACTTGCGGCTGCAATCGCCCTTTATCTTTTGTTTGCAGATAATGAGATGTCCGCAGAAGTGTATGGAGCAGCGGCTGATCGGCAGCAGGCATCCATTGTCTTTGACGTGGCAAAACAGATGGTGGAGATGTCCCCTGCACTTTTACGGCGGTGCAAACTTATGGGAGCAACCAGGCGTATCGTGAATTACTCCAATGCGGGATTTTACCAGGTGCTATCCGCAGAAGTGGGGACAAAGCATGGATTTAATGTGAGCGGTCTGGTCTTTGACGAGATTCACGCACAGCCAAACCGGAAACTATATGATGTTCTGACGAAAGGTTCTGGTGATGCCCGTGAGCAGCCGCTTTTCTTTATCATCACTACAGCGGGAACTGATAAGAATAGTATCTGCTATGAACTGCATACTAAGGCCCAGGACATCCTGGCGGGCAGGAAGATTGATCCGTCCTTTTATCCAGTAGTATATGGGCTGTCTGAGGAGGATGACTGGACCGATGAGAAAAAGTGGTACCAAGCGAATCCATCACTGGGACACACGATACAGATAGACAGAGTGCGAGATGCGTTTCTCTCTGCAATGGATAACCCAGCCGAACAGAATGTATTTAAACAGCTTCGTCTGAACATTTGGACTGCTGCTACAGTCTGCTGGATACCGGATCACATCTATGACCGGGGAAATACACCTGTTCCGGTCGAGGCTCTGCGTGGCCGGGATTGTTACGGAGGCTTAGATCTTTCCAGTACATCGGATATCACAGCCTTTGTGTTGGTGTTCCCGCCAAGGACCGAGGATGAGAAATATATCGTGCTGCCATTTTTCTGGATGCCGGAAGAAACTTTGGATCTACGATGCCGGAGGGATCATGTACCCTATGATGTCTGGCAGAAGCAGGGATACATCATGACGACTGAGGGGAATGTCATCCACTATGGTTTTATTGAAAGATACATTGAGCAGTTGGGGGAAACCTATCACATCCGTGAGATCGCAGTGGACCGTTGGAATGCGACCCAGATGATCCAGAACTTAGAAGGGGATGGGTTTACAATGGTTCCCTTCGGACAGGGCTATAAAGATATGTCCCCGCCGAGCAAGGAACTGTATAAGCTGCTGATGGAAGGAAACTTCATCCATGGGGGAAATCCGGTGCTGAAATGGATGGCACAAAACATTGTGATGCACCAGGACCCGGCAGGCAATATCAAGCCGGACAAAGAAAAATCCACGGAGAAGATTGACGGCATTGTAGCTTGGATCATGGCGCTTGACCGCTGCATCCGTCATAAGGACGATAGTGGCAGTGTATATGACAGCCGGGGCATCCTGGCGTTTTAGAATGTTATCAATTCGTTGCAAAGAGTTATCTTTTCAGACCATAAAAGATAAAGACTCTATGGTAATATCCGACCTGTAAGGGAAACCAGTTTTACAGGAGCTTCCTGTATAATACAAATATAGGGAATTCCACGAAAGGTGGTTGAGA
>UQMI01000016.1 GCA_900542045.1 uncultured Blautia sp. | reverse complement strand
AATACTTTGATTATCTTCGTTAATCAATAAAACCTATCGCAAAATATATATTTTGGTTTTGCTCTATCAACGCGAGCTTTTTTGAGCATGCTCACACAGTTTTTAATATTTTAACTTCTGCTCTTATTTTCATTTACAAATATTCTATATAAGCTTTAATTTCTTTATTCAATACCGTATACCTATTACAATATTTTAAAATTAATCATATTATATCTGAAGGTTTTTATCAACTTATTTACTTATCTTCTCCACACTCATAGATGTTTCACGTGAAACATCCTTATGTCCACAACAAATATTATTCACATGCTTGTAATTTAAAGTAAAATATGCTACATTGATGCCAACACAGTTGAGCCGAAACAAGATATTCCATATATAGAGACTACAACAGTAAAAATAACATTTTACATAGAAAAAATAATTTTTCTCTGTCACAAACTATTATAAAACTCTGTAAATAAAGACCAGAATTTTATATATCTTCTAATTTACAGATATACAGGATATGGAATACTCTATGTTACGGGCATTGATTTATAAAACATAAAACAAACAGGAGAAATACACCAATGGAAAAATTCAAAAAATGGCTAAACCGAGTCTTTATTGATGGTCTCAGCGGAATGGCCCTGGGATTATTCTCTACTCTCATTATTGGAACAATCATCCAACAAATTGGCTTATTAATAGGCGGAAATATCGGAGATACCCTTTATCTGCTTGGAAAATTTGCCTCCGCCATGACCAGCGCCGGCATTGGAGTTGGCGTGGCTTATAAATTCAGAGAACCTCCCCTGGTTGTCCTCTCGGCTGCAACCGCTGGGATGGTTGGAGGATTTGCCAGCAAAATACTGTCTGAAAGCATTCTCGTAGAAAATGTCATTCACTTAGATGGCCCCGGCGAACCACTGGGAGCATTTCTCGCAGCCTATGCGGCCATTGAAGCAGGTCATTTTGTAAGTGGCAAAACAAAGATTGATATTCTTGTCACACCACTCACAACCATCTTAATTGGCTCCATAGTTGGACTTCTGGCAGGACCTCCTATTTCGAATTTTATGACAGGGCTGGGTGCAATCGTAAATTGGGGAACTGAACAGCAGCCTTTGATCATGGGTATTGTAGTATCTGTTCTCATGGGTATGATACTTACTCTTCCCATAAGTTCTGCTGCTCTTGGTATCATTCTTAATCTATCCGGACTTGCCGCCGGTGCCGCTACCATTGGATGCTGCTGTAATATGGTGGGCTTTGCGGTAGCCAGCTACAGAGAAAATAAAATGGCCGGACTTCTTGCCCAAGGAATCGGAACATCCATGCTCCAGGTCCCAAATATTGTCAAGAAACCAATCATTTGGATACCTGCCATTCTATCCAGCGCCATTCTCGGACCCGTAGGAACTCTGGTGCTGCACATGACAAGCAATGCCACCGGATCTGGAATGGGTACCGCCGGACTGGTTGGTCAGATCATGACTTATCAAACAATGACAGCTACTGAATCTCCGGCTATTGTACTGATTAAAATTCTTATCATCCAAATTATTCTTCCTGCAGCCGTTACACTGTTGATTTCAGAATTCATGCGTAAAAACGGTTGGATCAAATATGGAGATATGAAACTGGATGATCTGTAAAAGCTCTCTTTCATATATCTCAAAATAATCTATATCATAAAATCCTCTGCATAAGAAATTTTCTTATATACAGAGGATTTTTGTTCTATCTCTGCATATATTCCCGCTGTCCATAACAGAATCTCTGTTACTCTCACTCTGAAAAAAGCTTTTTAAAGCTGGTGAATCGAATCATACTTCAATCTATCCGTCAGATACAATTTTCGACACAATGTTCCAAAAAAGAACATTGATAGTTTTTCATAATTGACGTATAATAAAAACATACTGTAAATATTTTTTATTTCAAAGACATTGTTTCTTTTGAAGATGCACTGATTCAAAAAACGAACGAGAGGAGCAATATAAATGAAAAAACACCGTCACAAATTAGTCACTCTTGCTGTTTTAACAGCAACAGCTACTGCAATTATACATGTAATCAATAAAACTATAGCTGCAACTGCAGTTTTAAAAGATATGCTCCACATATCTGATAAAAATTTTTACCGTTGGAGATTTGGAAGAATTTATTATACGAAACAGGGTACCGGCAGCCCTATTCTGCTGATTCACGATTTAACTCCAGGCTCTTCCGGGTACGAATGGGAACAGATTGTAAAGCATCTCAGGCAGGAACATACAGTTTATACAATTGATTTATTAGGCTGCGGACGTTCCGACAAACCGAAGATTACATATACAAATTTTATTTATGTTCAACTGGTCTGTGATTTCATAAAAAATGTTATCAAAGAAAAAACGGATATCATTGCCAGCGGATTTTCTTCTTCATTTACCATTATGGCATGTCATAATGAAAAAGAACTTTTTGGAAAACTGATGCTTATAAATCCTCCAAGTATTGATTCTTTAAAATCTATGCCAAATAAAAAACGAAAACTTTTGAAATTTACTATCGAAATTCCCGTATTTGGTACATTGATTTATCACATGCTCACATGCCAGGAAAATATACAAAATTTATTTATGGAACAATACTTCTTTAATCCCTTCCATGTCACTAACGATATGGTAGATGCTTACTACGAGGGATCACACAGAAACAGCCAGAATGCCAAATATCTGTATTCCAGCCTTGTTTCCCATTACATTAATCTTAACATTATCCATGGCCTCAAATCCATCGACAACAGCATTTATCTAATCACAGGGGATAAGGAAACTGACGAAGGTACAATTGCACAGGAGTATATCAATTTGAATCCGGCAATCGAAACAGCATCGATTGCCCAGACAAAACATCTCCCACATATGGAAAAACCAGACGTTTTCATGGAACAAATCGGTATTTTCTTTTAAAAATTGTACCCGGTATTTGTAAAAGGACTCTGGTATCGCAGAAAACTGCATAGCGGTGTGTGAAAATCTTTTTATAAATAATTATCTTCATACCGCTATATTGCAGCCTCCACCATTTTAATAAGGTTACCGAGGGCGTGCCTGTTTTTGTCTTTCCACAGAATATTTTATACGGTGATTAAAAGGTTGAGTATTCCACTTTCCTGTAAAATAAAAAAAGAGTTATCAACATTTGTCTGGAAAAAATCCTATAATTGTTGATAACTCTTTTTCTTTTACATTCTAATTGTGCATATTTATTTCTGTGATATACATTTTAAAATATCAATGCAATCATTTGTTAATTATTCCTCTGCACTTTCCGTATTTTCTGTCCCTGATGCCAATTCCACCAGCGTGTCTTTTATTTCTTTCACATTCATTTTATTGACGAGCAATTTCTTTTCTCCATTTACAGCAAGATAGAAATTTGTATCATATGGATAATAATAAACATCTGTTACGGTCCCATCTGTTTCAGTAAAATGAAGTTCCAAATCACAGGTTAATCCTTCTTCACTCAAACCGTCATCCCGAGATTGACCGCCTGCGGTAATCAATTTAGAATAAAATGTTGTAAAATCTCCAGATTCTACCTCTTCTTGGTTTACATAATATTTCATGATTGTAGATGTATCATCTTCACTTTCTGAATCTGCAGTGTCTTCACTATCTGACGTACTGTCTGTATTTTCGGAGTCCGAGGTACTTTCGCTTTCTGATGCATTGTCCGCATCAGATTCCTCTTCTTCTGTCGTTTCTTCCACTGTTTCTAAAATATACTCTTCTCCATCAGATACAATTCTAAGATTTTCCAGGTCAGACATTGCCACATAACTTACCGTAGTGTCCAAAAGAGAAGAATAATCCTCACTTATAATCGTATTTATAGTATCTGTATAAACAGTGTATACCTCATTGGAATCATCCTGACTTACATAATAGTATCCATTATCATTTTCACTTCCTACATACAGAATTACCTGACGGCTTTCCGTTGTTGTTGTATCTTCCTCATCCCCGGAATCGTCTTCCGAACTATCTTCTGATGAATCCTCCTCTTCCACCTCCACTTCATATTGAATGGTAATCACAGCTGTAGGATCATCCAAACCATATTGCGTTTTATCCTGACAGTTATAATCTACCATTTCAGTATATGACAGGCTGTTGATAGAAGTATTAATATCACTGATCACAGAACTGTCTGCAGCTTCGTATGCCTCTCCATCTTCGCTTACTGACCAGGAGCTGTTGCTTCCTTCTACTCCTTCATATATATACTGATAGGTGCTATCTGCTGTTTCTACATTTACTGTCCGTATCTCACTGGACGCTATCACCGGAAATTCTGTTGTCTGCGCGTAGTTGTATAGATCATTATCCAAAAATGATAAATTTCCTGTCTCCACCAGATATACCGGCTGTTCTCCATCAATGGTAATATAATACTGGCTTAAGGAAGTATTTTCCATTCCTACAGTAATCACATGTTCCGTTCCATCATCCATTTGGATAGTAACCGTTTTATCTGCACTGTCCAATTCAAATTCAGACAGATCATCTATATCCTCCAAAGTCTTTTCTACACTTAATTCAGATAAATCCGTCAGCACATTTTCTAATTCCGTTTCATTTAGCGGAAATCCATCTTCACCAGAAACTGTCCAATTATCCTCTTCCTTTGCAAAAGAAATTGTGGAATCTCCATTCTTTATATCTAAATTTGTAACATTTTCTGTTTCGATGTCCAAAAGATAAACCTCTTCCTCTTCCGTTTCTTCCTGGTTTTTATTTTTCAACACAAAATAAGAAACCAAAAGAAGAGAAAGTACAAGAAGACCTGTCAATAATTTCCAACCTTTTTTGCTCATCACTGTCTTCTCCTTTTATACCATACACAAAAACCGCTTAACAAAAATACCGCTGGGATAACCCCTATCGTCACTATTTTCCAGAAACTTGCTGAAGACTCTGTCCAGGTAAGATACGAAACAGATAAACTTTTAGATGGAATGCTGACCGTCTCCACATCCTCTGTGCCGCACATATAACTCAGAACTTCCATTAACATCTCACTGTTTCCGCCGCTCACCATCTGATCTACTTCATCCTGCGCAAGAAAAGAAGAAGAAAAATAAGCTACCTGTGTTTGTGTTTCACTTTCCACCGTTTCTGTAATATAAACTCCAAGAGCAAACGGGCCTGAAATATCTTCCTCTTCCTGTTCCAGCGTCTGACTCTGAATGTCTACTTTTGAATATGCACTGTCAGAAGTGGTCAGAAGTTCTTCTACCGTAAGTGTATCCCTCACATTTTCCAAAGTTGTAATTCCCTGTGCCATAGGCACCAGAACATATTTTCCGCTGGAATACGCTTCCTGACAAATCTCCGTATATTCTACTGTTGGAATCAGATAATAAGGCATTCCTGCCGCATAATGCTGATTATCTCCTTCTATTACAATCCCATCTTCTCTCATAACACCATAATTTTCCAAAAGAGAATCAAAGTTTGTCATATCCTCTGTGATATAATCGGAAAAGATCATGGCTTTTCCTCCATTTTCCAGATATTCCAAAATCTTATCTCTCTCATCTTCAGAAATATCCGATGCAGGAGAATTGATGATCAGGCATTGTGCATCTTCTGGTACGCTTTCACTGGTAAGTAAATTCAAAGACTGGATTTCTATATTGCTTTTTTCGATCAACTCTGTCAGAGAAGAACCTAGAGACTGTTCATTATGTCCTTCCAGAGTATAGATTACCGGCATATTTTCTGTTGTTACATAGTTTATGGCACTGGTCAGCTGTCCCTCTCCGTCAAAGCCGGTCATACTGTATGAATAAGTATAATAATCCATTTCATATTCATACATATCGCTGTAATTGACAATTCGATTCTTATCCCCGCATACAACAATCAGGCTGTTGTCTTCCACATCGCTGTCTGTATATTCTGATGTAAAATTAGGATGAAGTACCGGATCGATTTCATCTACGGTAATATTGGAACTGGCATCTTCATATCTTTCCAGCAGTTTTGTAATTGTTTCATCTTCGTTTCCGCTCTCGACCACATGATAAATTGTTACTTCTTCCTCCAGTCCATCCAATAAAGTTTCTGTATCTTCCGTTATTGTATATAACTGCTGCTCAGTTACATCAATCTGTCTGGCACTGGCAGGAATTTCTCCAATGATCAGATTTACTAATACTACCCCTGCAATCACAACAGCAGTGATTGCCACGCTGTAGGAACCGTTTTTTAAGGTTTTTCTGTTAATTCCATTTATAAATTCCTTCAGACTAAATTTTTTGCCAGGCTTTTTTCTTTTTAATTTTAATTTGAATTTCACGTTTCTCCCCTCCTAATTCCAACGTCTTTTACTGATCGACTGTATCGCCAAAAATAAACAGATTCCGATAATAGACAGGAAATATACGATTCCCTGAATATCAAACAGACCATTCGTAAAGTTATCATAATGAGCTGTAATATCGAAAACGTTTAAAATATCCTGAACAGCTCCTTCAAATGCACTGGATTTAATGAAGTAAGCAGCAAACAAAATAATTTCAAGAACAAGCCCTATAATTACTGAAATGATTCCATTCTGAATCATTGAATAAATTACAAGAGCCAGTATCATGATCAGAACTGCCAGAATAAATACAGAACCAGACGCAGAATCCGGTATAAAGGAAGAAATTCCTGATATCACGTAACTGACAAATAGAACGAGAAAAGTTAATACAGCTGCAATTACCTGACTTTCTGTAACAGCAGATAAAAATACACCGACGGCAAGCTGTGCACTTCCAAGAAGAAAAAATCCAAACACCCCTGTATATGCAGAAGTATAGGAAATTGATCCATAATTACCCATGATCAACGGATAAAAGCATATTATGATCAATGGAATCAAAAAAATAGTTTCCAGAGCCAGATATTTTCCGATTACAATTTCATAAATTTTTACGGGAGCTGTAAGAAGCATCTGATCTGTCTTCTGCTTTCTTTCTTCTGCTAATATACGCATACTTAAAACGGGAACTGCAATAAGAAATACAAAAGTAACGGCGCTTAAAGCTGTCTCTAATTCAGGATATGCTCCATCAATATTGTACGCTGTAAAATAAACACCAACCAGTATTAACAACAGAAATATGAATACATATCCAATCATTGATGTAAGATAGCCTCTTAATTCTTTTTTATAAATTGCTGACATTTTCCAATTCCTCCTGCTCCCTTTCCTCTGTTTCTTTCTCATCTTCTGTCAGTTCAAGGAATACATCCTCAAGAGACATACTTACATACTGCATCCTCAAAATCGGATATCTGGCTTCTGCCAGGCGATAGAACAATTCTTCCCGGATATCGTAATTATCCATCTGGATCCTGGCCTCTACAGCATGTTCTTCCTCTTTTGAAACTTTACATTCCAGATGCGCGATGCCGGGAATGGCCTTAAACACATTTTCTGCACCTTCCTTATCCCCGCGCACTACAACTTCAATGGTATTTCCTCCAGCAGCCATACGTTCCAGATTTTCCGGCGTATCGCTGGCCACAAGCTTTCCATGAGAAATGATCATGATATAATCACAGACAGCACTTACTTCTGATAAAATGTGAGAACTTAAAATTACCGTATGTTTTTTTCCAAGATTCCGGATCAGATCCCGTATTTCAATGATCTGCTTTGGATCCAACCCCACTGTAGGTTCATCCAAAATAATAATTTCCGGATATCCCAGAATTGCCTGTGCCAGACCCACTCTCTGTTTATATCCTTTGGAAAGATTTCGGATCAGTCTGTTTTTCATATCCATCAACTGGACCATTTCCATAACTTCTGCAATCTGCTTGCTTCTCTGATCTTTTGGTATTTTTTTCAACTCTGCCGCAAATTTCAGATATTCTAAAACAGTCATCTCATAGTATAAAGGCGGAAGCTCCGGCAAATAACCAATTGATTTTTTTGCAAGCTCCGGTTCTTTCAAAATATCATGACCATTGATAATTACCTCACCGCTTGTTGAAGCCGTATAACCCGTCATGATATTCATAGTAGTTGTTTTTCCTGCACCATTTGGTCCAAGAAAGCCATAAATTTGTCCATCCTCCACTTCAAATGACAAATTGTCTACAGCCAAATGATCTCCATATTTTTTCACTAAATTTCTGACTGTAATCAAATGACTCCCTCCTTTATTCTTTTTTTCAAATGTACTTTATTTTATAAAATGTTTGTGTTTAATCTGGGATTAATCTGTGTTTAACAAGTGAATTTTCTGTGAAACGGAAGGCAGAAAAAAATCCCTGCCAACAAGCCATATCAATAGATATATGCTTCTTGACAGGGTTTCCATACCACTCGATCTTATAAAGGATTTTTTCCCGGCACACCGGCTTTTCTGGGATATTTTTTTGGAGTTGTTTTTATCTTTTTTATAATTACAAATGAACGGTCGATATCAGAATTCGGCAGCGAAAAAAGTACCGGTTCTTCCAGCTTTCCTCCCAACAGTTTTACAGCATTTTCCGACTGTTTCATTTCTTCTTGTACTTTTCCGGACTTGTAAGATACAAAAATTCCTCCGGTTTTCACATAGGGAAGACAGTATTCTGACAGCGTGGACAGATTCGCCACTGCTCTGGAAACACAGAAATCATATTGTTCTCTGTAATCTCCGTTTCTTGAAAAATCTTCCGCACGCCCGTGCAGTGTGGAAATGCCGGACAACTGAAGCTCCTGAATCACTTCGTCCAGAAAGACCAGCCTCTTTTTCAGAGAATCCAGCAGTGTGATCTGCAGATGAGGAAATGCAATTTTCAGAGGCAGCCCGGGAAATCCGGCTCCGGTCCCGATATCGATTCCTGCAGAGATCTTGTGCAGATCTACTACTTTTGCCACTGCCAGACTGTCCACAAAGTGTTTTTTTAATACCTGGGAAAATTCCGTAATGCCAGTAAGATTCATTACTTTATTTTTTTCCACCAGCATCTCATAATACGTAACAAACTGATCCGTCTGCTGTTCTGTCAGGGAAATTCCAAACTGAGACGCTTCTTTTTTAAATTTCTCTATTTCATATATATATTCTTTTTTTTCCATTCTTACGATTCCTTCTTGTACATCTGTTCCATATAAACCAGAAGAACAGAAATGTCTGCCGGCGAAACTCCTGAAATTCTGGATGCCTGTCCAATGGAAACCGGCCGGTACAGATTTAGTTTCTGTTTTGCTTCAATCCGCAATCCTTTTACGTCTTCATAGTCCATATTTTCCGGTATTTTCTTTGATTCCAGTTTTTTATACTGTTCTACCTGCTTTAACTGTCTGCGGATATAACCATCGTATTTAATGTTAATATTAACCTGCTCCCGTACATCCCAGGGAAGCGAGGGTCTGTCTTTATCCAGCGGCGCCAGAATCTCATAATTCAATTCCGGCCGGCGGATCAGTTCTGACAATGTAATTCCATTTTTCAGAGGTGTGCTCTGATACCTTTCCAACAGTTCCTGTACTTCTCTGGAAGCACCGATATTTACATGGGACACACGCTGGATTTCGGCTTCGATCTGCTTTTGTTTTTCCAGGACTTTCTCATAAGCGGCATCGTCCACAAGCCCTACTCTGTGTCCTTTTTCCCGAAGTCTGAGATCTGCGTTGTCCTGACGCAGCAGAAGACGGTACTCTGCCCGGCTGGTCATCATACGGTATGGCTCATGATTCTCCTTCGTTACCAGATCATCGATCAGAACCCCTATGTATGCCTCTGAGCGGTCCAGGATCAGCATTTCTTCGCCCTTTATCTTCATGGCCGCATTGATCCCCGCAATCAATCCCTGGGCCGCTGCTTCTTCATATCCAGAGCTTCCATTGAACTGGCCTCCACTGAAAAGACCCTTGATATTCTTAAATTCCAGTGTGGGATTCAGCTGTCTGGGATTGATACAATCATATTCAATGGCATAGGCATTTCTCACAATACGGGCATTTTCCAGTCCGGGAACTGTATGATACATGGCATACTGCACATCTTCTGGCAGAGAACTGGACATTCCTCCCACATACATTTCATTGGTATAAAGTCCTTCCGGCTCAATAAAAACCTGATGACGGTTCTTGTCTGCGAATTTCACTACTTTATCTTCTATGGAAGGACAGTACCGGGGACCGGTTCCTTCGATCATACCTGAGAACAGCGGCGACCGGTCCAGATTTTCCCGGATAATCTCATGGGTCTTCTCATTAGTATAAGTCAGCCAGCAGGACACCTGTTCCTTCTGCACCGATTCCGGATCTGTGGAAAAGGAAAAAGGCACGATTCTCTCATCTCCGAACTGTTCCTCCATCTTACTGTAATCAATAGTCTTTCCATCAATTCTGGCCGGTGTTCCTGTCTTAAAACGAAACAGTTCGATTCCCAGCTCCCGCAGAGAATCGGACAGATGGTTGGCGGCCTGCAGACCATTCGGTCCGGTATAATTGCTTACATCTCCGTAAATGCATCTTGCCTTCAGATAGGTTCCCGTACAGAGTACTACTGCTTTTGCGTGGTAAATGGCGCCGGACGCTGTTTCTACACCCGTGATCGTTCCTTCTTCTGCCAGGAGCCGGACTACTTCCTGCTGACGGATCGTCAGATTCTCCGTTTCTTCCAGTGTCTGGCGCATGGCTGTACTGTATGCCTGCTTGTCCGCCTGGGCCCGGAGGGAATGCACTGCCGGTCCTTTGGAGCGATTCAGCATTTTGGATTGGATAAATGTTTTATCAATATTTTTTCCCATTTCTCCTCCCAGGGCATCTACTTCCCGTACCAGATGTCCCTTGGAGCTTCCGCCAATATTCGGATTGCACGGCATTAGCGCAATACTGTCCACACTGACTGTAAATAAAACTGTCTGCAATCCCAGTCTTGCACCTGCCAGAGCCGCTTCACATCCTGCATGTCCGGCTCCCACCACTACAATATCATAACTTTCTTCCAATCTCCGTTTCATTCCCTGTTCCTCCATTATTTTCCGGTACAAAACTTGCTGAAAATTTCATTAATCAGATCTTCTCCCACAGATTCGCCCAGAATTCTTCCCAATACTTCATAGGCATTCATCAGATCGATTGAATAAAAATCCTCCGGCATTCCCATTTCAATGCTATCTTTCACCATCTCCAGACTTTTGCCGGCTTCTTCCAGTGCTTCTTTATGTCTGACATTAGTAATGTAGACTTCATCGTTAAAAGAAATATCTCCGGCAAAAAACATTTCCTTGATCTTTTCTTCCATCTCTTCTATACCAGTCTCTTCTTTGGCAGAAATTGATACGACTGGATGATTTATTTTTTCTTCCAGCTGTTCTCTGGTAACGACCCCCTCCAGATCTGTCTTATTCAGCAGTACAATGGCTTTCTTATCCCGGATCAGTTCTATGATCTTCTCATCATTTTCATCCAGCGGAAGCGAGGCATCCACCACATACAGGATCAGGTCTGCATCTTCTCCATGTGCAATAGCCCTTTCCACACCGATCTGTTCCACCACATCCTTGGTTTCTCGGATTCCTGCTGTATCAATGATCTTCAGAGAAATTCCATTTAATGTAATATATTCTTCCAGTACATCTCTGGTGGTTCCTGCGATATCTGTCACGATCGCTTTATTTTCCCCAACCAGCACATTCAGCAGGGAAGACTTTCCTGCATTGGGCTTGCCCAGTATGACTGTTTTGATTCCTTCCCGAATCAGTCTTCCCTCCGAAACAGTAGAAAGCAGCCGGCGGATCTTTGCGGATTCTTCTTTTACTGAAACCAGAAGCTGTTCTCCATATCCATCCACACTAACATGCTCCGGATCGTCCAGCGCTGATTCAATAAATGCAATATGGTATAAAATATGGCTTCTGATCTCTTTTATGGCCTGCAGCACAGAGCCCTTCAGCTGGTTCATGGAGCTTTTCAGCGCATATTCATTTTTTGCCTGTATCACATCAATAACTGCTTCCGCCTGCGACAAATCCAGCTTCCCGTTCAAAAACGCTCTTTTTGTGAATTCTCCTGGTTCTGCGATTCTTGCCCCGTTCTTCAGAACCGTTTCCAGAACTCTCTGCATAGCATAGACTCCGCCATGGCAGTCGATTTCCACAGTATCCTCTCCTGTAAATGTTCTGGGTCCGTGCATGATCATGACCAGAACTTCATCGATGACTTCTTCTCCATCATAAATATATCCGTAATGGATGGTGTGAGTCGGCACTTCCTTTATCTTCTTTTTTCCGTTTTTAGAGCGGTAGACCCGGGCGATCACATCCATGGCCTCATCTCCGCTGATGCGGATGATCCCGATTCCTGAAGCGCTCATTGCAGTTGCTACTGCAGCAATGGTTGTACTCATAATCATATCATCATCACCTTTGACCCTGTTCTTATTCCTGTGATATAAACATTCTGCCAGTTAAGACAAATCTCAACTGGCAGTTTTTAAAATTATCGTTTTAATTTTACAACCACATGGCGATAAGGTTCCTCTCCTTCGCTGGTGGTCTCCACAAACTTGTTGCCCTGCAGTGCAGAGTGAATGATCCTTCTTTCATACGGATTCATAGGCTCCAGAACTACAGGTTTTCTGGTCTTCCTTACTTTGTAGGCAATTCCTCTTGCAAGGTTTTCCAGAGTTTCTTTTCTTCTTCTCCGGTAATCCTCTGTATCCAGCTTCACCCGGATATAATTAGATTTCTTCTTGTTCACCACAAGGCTGGTGAGATACTGCAGAGAATCCAGGGTCTGTCCTCTTTTTCCAATGAGAATGCCCATGTCATCTCCTTCGAAATCCACTTCCAGACAACCATCCTGTCCATTGTATTTCGCGCGGATCTCCACATTCAGGTTCATGGCGCCAAATACACCTTTCAGGAATTCAACAGCTCTCTGTTCAATTTCTGCAATCTCTGCAGGATCCGTCAGGGGCTCAATGGGTTTTGCAGCTTTCGATGGTTTTTCTTTGTTTGGCTTTTCCTTGGCAGGTTTTTCTTTGACTGTTTTTTCCTTCACCGGTTTCTCTTTTGCTTTTTCCGGCTTTGGCTCTTTTACAGATTCTTTTTTTACTGCTTCTTTTTTTACTTCACGTTTCGGCTGTTCTTTTTTCTTTTCCTGTTTCACTGATTCCTTCTCTTTTTTTACCGGTTTTGGTTCTTCCGGTTTTTCAGAAACCAGTTTAATAGATTCCATAATATCTTCTTCAACCGTATCAATTCCGGCTTTTCTTCTTGCCTTAATGATCGCCGGACGGCTGCCAATTCCAAAAAAACCTGAACTTCCTTCACTGACCACAATAATATCCAGCTGGTCACTGGACGTTCCCAGCTCTATAGAAGCTTTAATAATGGCTTCGTCTTTATTTTTAGCGGAAATCTGGATATATTCATCCATCGCCAAACCCTCCCATCTAATGGTTCATCGCCTGATCTTCAGATTACTTTTTCTTTTTATTTCTTTCATCAAAGTCTCTTACCATATTCGCTTTCGCTGCCAGACTTCCCGGCTTCGCATTTCTGGAATTTTCGTAAGACGCTTCTAATTTCTTTCTGTTTTCTTCGCTGATTTCTTTTCTGTTCTTTGATTCGATATTTCTTACATTCTGGTGAGCCTGACTGGTTATCTTCTGTGCGGGAAGTCCTTCTTTTTCCCGTTTCTTTTCCAACTTTTTCATGTTTTCCGCAATCAGATCATCCATATTAATCTTACTCATATGACGGTTGATGATCACCTGCTGAATACTTCGGAATACTGCGCCCGCGATCCAGTAAAGACTGACACCGACCGGAAATGTCACACAGAAAACTGCTGACATGATCGGCATCATAGTATTCATAGTCTTCATAGAATTCATCATTGCATTCTGCTGATCGTCCTGAGAAGAAGCCTGGGGCATTAACTTGTAGTTCAGCCACTGGGTAAACCATGCAAGAACCGGAATCAATACCGCCGCAATTACTAATATAATGCTTCCCGCAGCAAGCGCAGACGTAAAGATCGTCCACGGTTGATCTGCAATGTTCAATCCAAGAAAATTCTGCATATGAGAAATCTGGGAAGCAGTACTGTCTATAATGTCAGAAAAACCGGAAAACTGCGAAATATCTGCAAATTTTTCCCATTGTGATGGGGATAATGCATACAACACATCAATGATTGAATCACTGGTGGCCTGTCCATTTTCCAGAATTACCTGTGCTCTTGTTATTTTATTATCGCTAACAAAATTCTGAATAATCTCTGTATACCCATTCACATTTACAATCTGTGAAACTACACCTTCAAATACGGCCTTAACACTTCCAACGTACCCGGGAATCTTATAGATTACCTGCCACAAAGACATCAGAATAGGCAGTGTGATCAACAGCTGCACACAGCTTCCTGTAGGAGAAACCCCATATTTCTGATAGACCATGGATGTTTCTTCCTGCATCTTCTGCATGGATACCTGATCTCTTTTGTTCTTGTACTTATTCTGAATTGCCTGAATTTCAGGCTGCATTACCGCGCTTAATTTTGAAAACTTCTGCTGTTTGATCTGAAGAGGTGTCATCAGCAGATAAATCAACAAAGTAAATATAATGATACATAAACCAATATTCTGTATATTGAACAGACTGTCTAAAGCACGGAAAATTCCGTCCATAACCCATCCTAATACATAAGCAATCTGTCCAAGAATAGGCATACTGCTCTGGGTTGCAAATATTACTTCCAAAATCATTTCCTCCTAAGATTCTCAATTAAGGTACCGGGTCATAGCCTCCCTTTGAAAAAGGATTACACCGAAGAATTCTCCAGGCGGCCAGTAAACCTCCTTTGAGTGCACCATATTTTTCAATGGCCTCCAATCCATATTGAGAACATGTAGGAAAGTAGGGACACTTTGTTCTCTTCATTGGAGACAGATATTTCTGATACAATTTAATCAGCTTAATAAACAGATATTTCATTTTCTTTCTCTTTTACAATCAAACAGTGATGCCCGCCCAACTGCAGAAACGATTTTTCCACCGTTTCATATCCACAGTTTCTTAAACTGTTTCTTGCAATCACTACAATATCAAAACCTCTGCTAAAATGTTCTTCGTTCAATCGATAAACTTCCCGAATTAATCTTGTAATACGATGACGTACGATGCTGTTTCCGACTTTTTTACTTACTGATATGCCCAGACGATTCATTTTTTTCTCATTTTTTAATACGTACATTACCAGATACCGGTTTGCATGTGATGTTCCATTTTTGTAAACCTTCTGAAAATCCACGTTTTTTTTCAATGATTCCGAATATTTCATATAAGCAAGTGTCCTCTATTAAATTGTTTTAATTTTGATTAAATTCAAAAAAGAGAAGAAAAGACCACAAAACTGCGGTCTTATGCTGATAATCTCTTTCTTCCTTTTAATCTTCTAGCAGCTAACACCTTACGTCCACCCTTCGTGCTCATTCTGGATCTGAAACCGTGAACTTTAGCTCTCTGTCTTTTTTTAGGCTGAAATGTCATTTTCATAGGGCTTAAGCACCTCCTTCATCTATATAGAATAAATCTATAATTTTTTCTCGTAGAACATCATTTCAATTATATTCATAAACTTCGTGTTCGTCAAGTAAAAAATACCGAAATCCGAAGTTCTTACGGCATTTTTCATATCTTTTAACCTTGTCAGAAAATTTTATTTACTTTCTTTATGGCTGCCTCTCTCAATGGTTTACGTAATATTATCCACATTTTGTGGATAACTTGTGGATAACTTGTGGATTTGAAGTGTAAAATCCACTTTTTTCCACATTTGATGACAAAATTCCCCATATTTTCAAGGACTTCTGATGTGTATAAGGTTATTCACATCTTCTGCAGATTTTGCCATTGCTAAAAATTTGCTTTTATTATAATATATACTAGAATAAGTGTCTAATTAGAAATTTTTCTTCTATTATATAGTTTCTAATTTACCATAAGTTAGGAGATAGAGAATGAACGCAGTAACTGAAAACTGGAACAAAATACTAAATATCGTAAAAACAGAACATGAATTATCCGATGTTTCCTTTAATACCTGGCTTCAGCCCCTGAAAGTACACAGTGTTGTGGATAACATTGTTACTATTATAGTTCCTACTGAACAGATGGGGCTTAATTACATCAGCAAAAAATATAAACTTCCTCTCCAGGTGGCAATTTCTGAAGTTACAGGAATCGCTCCCTGTGAAGTGCGCTTTATTTTACCAGAGGACATTCCTGCGGAAGAAGCCAAAACACCCGCTTCTTCTGCTTCTGTGGATGAACGGAGTCAGGAAGCTCACTTAAATCCAAAATACACCTTTGATACTTTTGTTGTAGGAAGCAATAACAAATTTGCGCATGCAGCTTCTCTTGCCGTGGCTGAATCACCGGGAGAAATCTATAATCCTCTTTTTATCTATGGGGGAGTGGGACTCGGCAAAACTCACCTGATGCATTCGATTGCCCATTTTGTTCTGGAAAACAAACCAAACAGCAAAGTTCTGTATGTTACAAGTGAAGAATTTACAAATGAAGTTATTGATGCCATTCGTAACGGAAACAACAAATCCATGATGGAATTTCGTGAAAAATACAGAAATATTGATGTTCTGTTAGTTGATGACGTTCAATTTATTATAGGTAAGGAATCTACGCAGGAAGAATTTTTCCATACCTTTAATACTCTCCATGGAGCCAAAAAACAGATTATCATATCTTCCGATAAACCGCCGAAAGATATGGAAATCCTGGAAGACCGGATCCGTTCCCGTTTCGAATGGGGTCTGATCGCGGATATTTCCTCTCCTGACTATGAGACCAGAGTCGCTATTCTGAAGAAAAAAGAAGAAACTGACGGTTATAACATTAATGAAGATGTCATTAAATATATCGCAACAAACATCAAATCCAATATTCGTGAACTGGAGGGATCACTGAATAAAGTCATGGCGTTTTCCCGTCTGGAGCAAAGAGAAGTTACCGTAGAACTGGCTGAACAGGTTCTCAAAGATATTATTTCTCCAGATGAAAAACGTATTATTACGCCAGAATATATTATCTCCGTCATTGCGGAACATTTTGATGTGACTGTCTCGGAGCTTACAGGAAACAAAAGAAGCTCCAAAATTGTCGTTCCCCGGCAGATTGCCATGTACCTTTGCCGGAAAATTACAGATACACCGTTAAAAAACATTGGAAAATGTCTGGGAGGACGGGATCATACCACTGTCATGCATGGTATTGAAAAAATTGAACAGGAGCTAGAAACCTCTGATTCCATGAAAAACACCATTGATATACTAACAAAAAAAATTCATCCACATTGAAGCTCTGTTTATCCACATTACATAGGGTACAAGATGTTTATTTTGTGTGAACAGATGTGTATATCTTCCGCAGCCAATTTTTTCCTTTTCGTTGTGCACAAAAGATTCACAAAATATACATGAACTTCACACAGAGTTATCCATAAGCAAAAGTCCTGTATTTTCAAGCAGAAAATGACTTTTTCACAAATTCACATCCCCTAAGACTACGACTGCGGATAACTTTTATAATTACTTTTATATAAGCCACATTTTTTTCATGAAGGGAGTTATTCACATTATGAAAATCATCTGTTCTAAAGCTAATTTGTCAAAAAGCGTTAACATTTCACTGAAAGCAGTGCCATCCAAAACAACAATGCCTATCCTTGAATGTATTTTGATCGATGCCACCACCAGCCAAATCAAATTCACATCCAACGATATGGAACTGGGAATTGAAACAGTCGTGACCGGAATAATAGAAGAAAAAGGTATGGTTGCGCTTGATGCAAAAATTTTTTCTGAAATTATTCGAAAACTTCCGGATAATGAAGTAACGATCGTGACGGATTCCAATTACAACACTACAATTACCTGCGAAAAAGCAAAGTTTAATATTCCTGGAAAATCCGGAGAAGATTTTGCTTACCTTCCTGCTATAGAAAGAGAAGAATCTCTGACTATCTCGCAGTATACACTAAAGGAAATGATTCGTCAGACAATTTTTTCCATAGCAGTGAACGAAAATAACAAACTGATGACTGGTGAATTATTTGAAATTAATGATAATTATCTGAAAATTGTTTCTCTGGATGGACATCGCATCTCTATCCGTAAGATGGAACTGAAAAGAGAATACACAAACCGCAAGGTGATCGTACCTGGAAAGACATTAAATGAGATCAGCAAGATTCTTTCCGGAGAGATTGATGATCAGGTAAGTATCTTTTTCTCACAAAATCATATTATTTTTGAATTTGACCAGACAGTAGTTGTATCACGTCTGATCGAAGGAGAATATTTTAAGATTGATCAGATGTTGTCCAGCGATTATGAAACGAAACTGAAAATAAATAAAAAAGAATTTCTGGATTGTATTGACCGTGCTACGCTGCTGGTGCGGGAGGGAGACAAGCGTCCTATTATTATTCACATTACAGATACCACGATGGAACTGAAAATTGATTCCGCCATGGGATCCATGAATGAAGATATCGATATTATGAAAGAAGGAAAGGATATCCTCATCGGATTTAATCCAAAATTCCTGATCGATGCGCTGAAGGTAATTGATGATGAGACCATTAACATTTACCTGGTGAACCCGAAAGCTCCCTGTTTTATCAGAGATGATGAAGGACTCTATACGTATCTGATCCTTCCTGTGAACTTTAACCATTAAAGAAAAAGGAGTCATAACTGTGGAAATTAAATTAAAAGATGATTTTATCAAACTGGGTCAGGCACTGAAACTGGCCGGATTGGCAGAAGATGGTGTGGAAGCAAAGTACGCGATCCAGGATGGACTTGTCATGGTAAATGGAGAGACAGAAGTTCGCCGGGGAAGAAAGCTTTATGCAGGCGATGTTGTCAATTATGAAGGAGAAGTAATTCACATTATCGGGTGATGTCTCATGTATATTGAATCAATTCAACTAAAAAATTTCAGAAATTATCAGTCCCTTGAGTTAGATTTTGACCAGGGGACTAATATCTTGTATGGAGATAATGCGCAGGGAAAAACAAATGTTCTGGAAGCTGTTTATCTCTGCGGGACTACAAAATCTCACAAAGGAAGCAGAGACAGAGATATGATCCGGTTCGGGGAGGAAGAATCGCATATCCGAATGATCGTTCACAAAGAATTTATAACATACAAAATAGACATGCATCTGAAAAAGAACAAGGCAAAAGGCGTGGCGATTAACGGAGTCCCTATTAAGAAAGCAAAAGAACTGTTCGGAATCGTGAATCTTGTCTTCTTTTCGCCGGAAGATCTGAATATTATCAAAGACGGACCGGCGGAGAGAAGAAGGTTTTTGGATTTTGAACTTTGCCAGTTAGATAAGATTTACTTATCTGAACTGACAGACTACAATCATATCCTGAATCAGAGAAATAAACTTCTGAAGGATTTGGTTTTTCAGCCATATCTGGAAGAGACCATGGAAATCTGGGACCGTCAGCTGGCAGATTATGGTATGCGTCTGATTCGAAAAAGAAAAGAATTTATACAGGAACTGAATGAGATCATCCGAAAAATTCATAGAAATCTGACTGGAGATACGGAAACCATTGAGCTGATCTATGAGCCCAATGTGGATCCGGAAAATTTTGAAGCAAAATTGCAGGAAAATCAGGAACGGGACAAAAAAATGAAGCTGACTTCTGTAGGTCCCCACAGAGATGATTTCTGTGTAATGGTTAATGGTATAGATATCCGGAAGTTTGGTTCTCAGGGACAGCAGCGGACAGCAGCTCTGTCGCTGAAGTTATCTGAAATTTATCTGGTAAAAAAAATCATAAAAGATACACCGGTCCTTCTGCTGGATGATGTATTGTCGGAGCTGGACAGCAGCCGGCAGATGTATCTGCTGGATAGTATTCATGATATTCAGACGCTGATCACCTGCACAGGTCTGGATGACCTGATGCAGAAGCCGTTTCAGATGAATAAAATTTTTAAAGTAATAAAGGGTGAGATTTATATTGCAAATTAATCAGAGCCTGTGATACACTGGTCATAATATGGGTAACTATGTGTACAGTAATGGAAAGTTGGTGAAAAGACTGTGGATAAAGAAGAATTTCGAATCAAGCTTGAAGAGATCAACAAGCTGGTAGAACGAAAAGACTATCAGGGGGCAATGGAAATTGTTGACAGCATTGACTGGCGGCGTGTGAAAAATGTCCGTACTTTGTGTGTAGTTGGAGAAATTTACGCAGCCAACAAAAAATATGAGGACAGTAAAGAGATTTTTCTTCTGGCTTATCATCGGGCACCCATTGGCAAGACGATTCTGTATCGCCTGATCGAGGTTTCACTGAAAATGGGAGATCTGGAAGAAGCAGAAGAATTTTACGACGAATTTCTGGAAGTTGCTCCCAATGACAACACGAAATTTATTTTGTATTATAAAATATTAAGCGCAAAAAAAGCACCGCTGGATGAGCAGATTTCTGTATTGGAGGATTATAAAGAACATGAGTATACAGAGCGGTGGTCTTATGAACTTGCAAAGCTTTATTATAAAGCGGGAAATAAAGAAAAATGTATTGAAGTCTGCGATGATCTGGTTCTGTGGTTTAACGAAGGCAAGTATGTAACAAAGGCTCTGGATCTGAAGATGCGTCTTGGAGCTTTGACAGAATCACAGAAAAGACAGTATGAAGAGGCGTTGACACCAAAGCTTCGTTCAAAAGAAGAACTGGAAAAGAACGTACAGTCCAGAGAAGAGAGTACAGGTACAGAACCGCAGATAGAAAGTATCCGCATTCCTAAACCTGCAGGAGAAGAAAGCGGCATTCGGGAAACCACGGGAATGTTCCAGGAAAAAATAGCACGGGGGATTAAGGATATTTTTTCCGGTAAGAGAGAAGATTCTGCGGAAGAAGAAATAAAGAAGCCGGAAAAGGAAGAGCAGGAAGATGAAGCAATCGAAAATATGCTGGAAGATCATGTGAATAAAGATGATATTCCTCAGCTGGAACCGGAAGAAACCGGCAGTTCTAAACGGATGGAAAACATCCCGGAAGAAATCAAGATTCCATCATCCATTAAGATCCCGGAACCGGTAAAAGCGCCGGAACTGGTGGCGGCACCTGTATTTGTCCCGACGCAGGAAGAAATCGACGCTGCCATTGAAGCAGATAAGCAGAATCAAATGTATCGGGAAGAAAAAAAGAATCCGGAACCTGCAGAAATAGAAGAACCGGAACAGACCAGAAATTTTGAATTCAATCTGGAAGATACGATCCTTGCAGCCGCTTCTGCACAGGGAATCGAACTTCCGGAAGAAACGGAAGTTCAGGAAGAAAATAAAATACAGCCGGTGATGGAATCTGAAACGGAGACTGAACAGGAAGAGAATTTCCAGAAAACAGCAGAAGAAGTTCCTGCTCTGGAAGAAGAAGCTCCGGAGGAGATTGTAAAGGAACCAGAAGAAAATGAACCGGAAGAAGCTGTATTGGAAGAACCGGAAGAAGAGCCGGCAAATCTGGAAGAATCAGAGGATCTTGCAGAGAAAGAACAGACGGAAGAAGAAATTCCTGCTGTACCGGAACCGGAAATTGGAGATCTGGAAGAAAAAATCATACAGTCTTTTCAGGAAGAAGAGAAAAAAGAAGAATCAGAAGAAGAACGGCTGGAACGTTTTATTGATGACAGAAATGCCGCGGAAGTAAATCCCCTTTACCTGATCCCGAGGGAAATGAAGCTGACGGATGAAGAAAAGAAACTGTTTACGTATTTTTCTTCGATTCCCGGAATTCCCGAGCAGCTTGTGGACGCACTGGCAGATGTGCAGCAGGCGGCAGCGGAAAAGACTTCTAAAACCGGAAACGTGATCATTATGGGAGGACTGCAGACAGGAAAGACCCGTCTGTCCCAGGGATTTATTCTGGCTGCCTGCAAAGAACTGCATATGGAAGCAGTAAAAACCGCAAATATATCCGGTAAACAGCTGAATGAACTGGAACCGGCGGAAGTAGTGGACAAACTGGCCGGAGGATTTCTGGTGATCCAGGATGCGGCTTCCATGACTGCGGAAACCATTGACAAATTGAATAAGGCCATGGAATTCCGTACAGATGGTCTGACGGTGATCATTGAAGATGAAAAGATAGGAATGCGTAAACTCATTGCCAAATATGAAAAATTTGCGGAAAAATTCACATCCATGATAAATATTCCCGTTTTTACCAATGACGAACTGGTGAGATTTGCAAAAATTTATACAAAAGAAAATGGATATGTGATGGATCAGATGGGAGTATTGGCACTGTATAATCTGATTGGTGATAATCAAAAAGAAGATGAACCCATGACTATCGGAAAAGTGAAAGAAATGCTGGATGACGCCATTAACCGCGCAGAGAGCGGAACCAGGAAATTTAAGAGAAATCTTTCAAATAAGAGAACAGATGCGGATGGCCGTGTAATTCTTTACGAAAAGGATTTTGGTTGATGAGTGAATTGGTAAATGAAAAAAAAGAGCCCTATTTGGGAAATCCTAAAGAAACTATTGAAGTTTTAAAAAAATACAATTTTAATTTTCAAAAGAGATTTGGACAGAATTTTCTCATCGATCCTCATGTGCTTCATAAAATTATAGATTCCGCAGAGATTTCCGCAGATGATTTTGTACTGGAAATCGGGCCGGGTATTGGAACCATGACACAATATCTGGCCTGCGCAGCCAGAGAAGTAACAGCTGTGGAGATTGATGACAGCCTGATTCCCATATTAAAAGATACCCTGCAGGATTATCCGAATGCGATAGTTATCCATAATGACATCCTGAAAATGGATATCAGGAAGCTTGTGCAGGAAAAAAATAATGGAAATCCCATTAAGGTGGTAGCGAATTTGCCCTATTATATCACCACACCTATTATCATGGGATTGTTTGAAGAACATATTCCAGTAAAATCCATTACCGTCATGGTGCAGAAGGAAGTGGCGGATCGGATGAAGGCCGGACCAGGTACAAAGGATTATGGAGCCTTGTCTCTGGCGGTCCAGTATTACTCTAGTCCAAGGATTGTGGCAAATGTTCCGCAGAATTGTTTTATGCCCCGGCCAAAGGTAGGAAGCGCAGTCATTGAGATGGTATGCTATGAGGAAAAGCCTGTACAGGTCCACAATGAAAAGCTGCTTTTTCAGATCATACGGGCAGCATTCAACCAGAGAAGAAAAACTCTGATCAACAGTCTGAAGAACAGTCAGCAGCTTTCCTTTGGAAAAGAACAGATTGAGGGAGCCCTCAGAAAAATGGATCTGCCTCTCACGGTCAGAGGAGAAGCACTTCGTCTGGAAGAGTTTGCAGAGCTTTCGGATATATTGGAAAATCAATAATACAAAAAAAGAACGCATGCACTGCGTTCTTTTTATTTAAAAGGAAGGAGAGTCGGCTGGTTGTTTCCAACCGACATATGAAAAAGAAATTAATAAAAATAACTACTGTTGGTTTAGTATTTTTATACTGTCAGTATATCCAAGAATTATGAGAAAAAAATGTTGAACTTGTAAATAAAAAATGAACGAAAATGAAAACATTTATGAATAACAGCCAATGAAGGGGTATAAGAATTAGCAGAATTATCCATAATCTTGAAGGAAATTGAAATAATTGGATTAATTTGAAGAAGTGAAAGAGCACTTTATATTTTTTTTATAGAAACTTAAGAGAAGTAAAAATTAGGTTATGTTATAATAGCAATGATTTGTGAACTTATTTTTTCATTTGAAGATGAAAACAGAAGGGAAGATTTTTATGAAAATAAAACAGAAAAAACTTTTAAAAAAACTGAGTATAGCTTTATTGGCATGTCTTATGCTGATATTATCTCCAATTTCTGTTCTGGCAGACAGCGGTACGCCTTATATCGCGCTGGGAGCTGATCTGACAGAAACAGAAAGAGCAAAGGTACTGGAGCTGCTGGGAGTAAAGGAAAGTGATCTGGCAAATTATACAGTTGTGGAGATTACTAATGAAGAAGAGCATAAATATCTGGATTCTTATTTAAGCAGCAGTATCATCGGATCCCGTGCTCTGTCTTCCGTAATGGTTGTAGGAAAAGGAGAAGGAAACGGAATAAAAGTGACCACTCAGAATATTTCTTACTGTACGGTGGGCATGTATCAGAATGCACTGGCAACGGCTGGAATAGAAAACGCAGATATTACAGTTGTAGGGCCATTTCAGATATCGGGAACTGCAGGACTGGTAG
Organism: uncultured Blautia sp.; assembly: GCA_900542045.1. Taxonomy (GTDB): domain Bacteria; phylum Bacillota; class Clostridia; order Lachnospirales; family Lachnospiraceae; genus Blautia_A; species Blautia_A gallistercoris. Next base: position 38,902 of record UQMI01000016.1, on the reverse strand, counting down.
GCGCAATTAAGGCTTATGAAAATATGACTGGAGAAGCAGTGGATGAGGAACAGATTGATGCGGCTACCAATGAACTGGTGATAACCAGTGAACTTGCGGATACGCTGAGTGATTCGGGAACAGCAGAAGAACTGGTAGGATTTATCAAGAATGAAGTAGTGGATAAGGATTTGTCAGAAGAAGAAATTGATTCCCTTGTTACACAGGCCGCGGAAGAATTTCAGGTTGAGCTTTCAGAAGAGGACAGACAGAAAATCGTGGATCTGATGGAACAGATCAAGGGGCTGGATCTTGATGTGAGCAAGCTGCAGGAACAGGTAAGCAATCTGTATGACAGAATTCAGGATCTGGATTTGAACATTAATCTGACAGAGGAACAAAAAGGATTTTTGTCTAATTTGTTCAATAAAATTGTAGATTTTTTCACAAATCTGTTTAATTCATGAGTATTGATAATAAAATATCAAAATATATAGTGCAAAAATAATAAAAAAGAAAATAAAAATAAAATAAAATTGTGCAAATATAAAAAATATTCACTGTTTGTTCATGAATTATTCATAATTACTTGTTATGATAAAAAAAGTTCGAGAGAACGACCTCTTGTATATAGGTAATGTTTTCATTACACATATAAATTTTTTCATAATAATTGCCCCGGTCGCACAACCGGGGCACTCCTCATTATTAAGAAAAACAAAGTGAAGGAAAATATTGCCTGTTTTCTGCATTTTGCAGAAAAGGTACGAGGGTATTGCAGTGTACCAATATATGATATACTGCAATACCCTCGTATTTTTATTGGGAACTTTGATCAAGCCCCTGTATCATTATGACACAATAATCATACAGGAGAGTTAATCGTCATAATGGAAATAAAAATATATTTATCGAAAAAACTAATTTTGCACATTCCGAAGCTATTATATCATTTTCTGGAAAGTTTGTCATACTTTTCTTGGTATTTTTTATAAAAAAATAAGAATTAGTGATTATGCATAAAAGGTATTCCTGTTTTTTATTAAAAATGAATTTCGGTAAGGAATTGATGGGAAAGAATATTTCCAGAAAGATGGATAGAAACGGATGTTTTCTGTACATAGCTGTTAAATCTATGATATAATGAAAAACACTGATACTACGAATTGTGAAAGAAAGGAAGGGAGAATTTCATGTCAGAATCAATGAAGGATTACGAAGCAGAACTAGAAGCTTCTTTTAAACAGATCGAAGAAGGTGATATCTTAACAGGAACAGTGATCGGTGTAGATGAAAAAGAAATTACGCTGGATCTGAAATATTATGCAGAAGGTATTATTCCTGCAGAAGATTTCAGCAGAGAACCTGGTTTTGTGGCAAAAGATGCAGTACATGTGGGAGATGAAGTTTCTGCGACTGTTGTAAAAAAGGATGACGGTCATGGAAACATCCTTCTTTCCAAAGTTGAGGCCAATGATGTTCTTGCCTGGAATAAATTAAAGGAATTAAAAGAAAATAAAACAGTATTGGATGTTGTAATAAAGGGAATCGTAAAATCTGGTGTGATCGCTTATGTGGAAGGAATCAGAGGATTTATTCCCGCGTCCAAACTGGCGCTGCATTACGTAGAAGAAGATCAGCTGAACGATTATCTGAATCAGTCCATACAGGTACAGGTATTTGATATACAACCGGAAAAGAACCGATTGATCCTTTCTGCCCGTGAAGTGCTGCGGGAAAAAGCAGAAGAAGAAAGGAAAGCCAAAGTATCCAATGTGGAGGTGGGACTTGTAACAGAAGGAATTGTGGAAAGTCTTCAGCCATACGGTGCTTTTGTGAATCTTTCCAATGGTCTGTCCGGACTGGTGCATATTTCCCAGATCAGCGAAAAACGCCTGAAAAAACCATCAGAAGTACTTTCTGTTGGGGATAAGGTAAAAGTAAAAGTGATCGGTATCAAAGATGGAAAGATCAGTCTGAGCATGAAAGCTCTCAGCGATGTTCTGGCAAAAGATATCGAAGAGGAAACTTATGAACTTCCAAAATCAGAAGAAGTGACTACTTCTCTTGGTTCCCTGTTTGCCAATATAAAATTGGATTGAGAAAAAGAGAATATGAAAGAACAGAAAAAAATATTTGTCATAGGTCATAAAAATCCAGATACAGATTCTATATGTTCTGCCATTGCCTATGCGGACATCAAAAACAGAAGTACCGTTGGGAAAAAATATATAGCAAAGCGGGCCGGACAGATCAGTGATGAAACAGAATATGTGCTGAACCGGTTTGGAATGGAGCCGCCTGGTTATATTTCCAATGTGGGAACCCAGGTGAAAGATATGGATATCCGTCTCTGCCCGGAAGCGAGAAATTATCTGTCCCTGAAAAATGCATGGAAGATTATGATGGAAAACAGTGTGGTAACGCTGCCCATTACAGACGAAGAAGGACGTCTGGAAGGACTTGTAACCATTGGAGATATTGCGAAAACATATATGGATGCCACAGACAGCTATCTTCTTTCCAATGCCAGAACACAGTACCGCAGGATTGCAGAAACGCTGGAAGGTGAAATGATCACCGGGAATGAACATGGATATTTTGTCAGCGGAAAAGTTCTGATCGGTGCGTCCGATCCGGATGTAATGAAATCCTATATTGAAGAAAATGATCTGATTATTATGGGAAACAGAGAAGAAGATCATCTTCGGGCTCTGGAAAATAATATCAGCTGTATGATTGTCTGCCTCAGCGGACAAGTGACGGAAAAGGTAAAAAAGATTGCTGAAGAAAAGCAGGTCGTGATTATTGTAACATCTTTTGATACATTTACAGTGGCAAGACTGATCAATCAGAGTATTCCTGTGAAATATATCATGAAAAAAGAAAATCTGGTTACTTTCCATACAGAAGATTATACGGATGATATCAAAGACGTTATGGTGAAGCACAGACACAGGGCATTTCCGGTAATCAGCAAAAAAGGAAAGTGTCTGGGAACCATTTCCAGAAGAAATTTTCTGGGCATGCATAAAAAACAGGTGGTTCTTGTGGATCATAATGAAAAAGACCAGGCAGTGGAGAATATTGAGGATGCGGAAATCCTGGAAATCATCGACCATCACCGTCTGGGAAGCCTGCAGACCATTTCGCCGGTTCTGTTCCGCAACCAGCCGGTGGGATGTACGGCAACAATCCTCTATCAGATGTATATCGAAGAAAAATTAGAGATCATGCCAAATATAGCCGGTCTTCTGTGTGCGGCTATTATTTCGGATACCCTTATGTTCCGTTCGCCTACCTGTACGCTGACAGATAAGATGGCTGCAGGAGCTCTTTCTGTAATTGCCGGAATCAATATTGAAACTTTTGCAAAAGAGATGTTTGCGGCGGGCAGTGATCTGAAAAACAAATCTGCAGAAGAAATCTTCTATCAGGATTATAAGAAATTTATTGCAGAAGATGAGATTACTTTTGGCGTTGGACAGATCAGTTCTATGAATCGTGATGAGCTGAAAAATGTCAAAAAACGTCTTTTGCCATTTATGAAAAGCGAATGCGGACGCCATGGTGTTACCAGAGTTTATTTTATGTTAACCAGTATTTTAGATGAATCAACAGAGCTTCTGTATTATGGCGAAGACAGTGAAAGACTGGTGGAAACTGCTTTCCATGTGGAGCCTCATGATGGGGCTTATTTCCTGAAGGGTGTCGTATCCAGAAAGAAACAGCTGATTCCTGCACTGATGGAAGCTTCTCAGGATATGAATTCTTAAAGGAGACAGACATGAGCAAAGTAGAATGGAAAGCTGGAAATATGTTGTATCCTCTTCCAGTAATTATGGCGAGTGTAACCGATGGAAATGGGAATGATAATATCATAACCCTTGCCTGGACCGGAACGGTCTGTACCAATCCTGCAATGGTATATATTTCCGTAAGACCGGAACGGTATTCCTACGAAATGCTCCGTAAGACCGGAGAATTTGTCATTAATCTGACGACAGAGGAACTGGCTTTTGCAACAGATTTCTGCGGTGTCCGATCGGGAAGAGATGTGGACAAATTTAAGACCATGCATCTGACAAAGGAAAAAGCTTCTTTTGTACAGGCCCCCATGATCAAAGAATCTCCGGTATCCATCGAATGCAAAGTGGAATCAGTTGCGAATCTGGGATCCCATGACATGTTTCTGGCAAAAGTTCTGGCTGTGCATGCAGATGAAAGATATCTGGATAAGAATCAGAAGTTTGATCTGAGCCTTTCCCGTCCTCTGGTCTATTCTCATGGAGAATATTATGCTATGGGAAAAAAGCTTGGAAAATTCGGATACAGTGTACAGAAAAAGAAAAGAAACAGAAAATGAATATTTGTCTTGAAAGGCAAAGAAGATTATTTTCTTGAAATAACACAGGTATTATGCTAAAATATCTTACCGTTATACCATTACAGCAGATGGGAGATGTATAATGTCAGCGTAAGAGGATTTAAATTCTGTACTAAAATTGCGGACGAATCCAGAAAGCTGCATACAGATGAAGATGGAAAATATAGTTTTAATTGGAATGCCTGGCGTAGGTAAAAGCACGATTGGTGTGGTATTGGCCAAAGTACTTGGATATCAGTTTCTGGATTCAGATCTGCTGATCCAGAAACAGGAAAAGAAAAAGCTGTACCAGATCATTAATGAAAAAGGGCTGGAAGGGTTTATGAAGGTGGAGGACAGAGTCAACGCGTCCATTGCAGCAGAGAAAACAGTAATATCTACAGGAGGGAGTGTAGTTTACTGTGACAATGCAATGAAACATCTGAAATCCATAGGAACTGTTGTTTATCTGAAATTACCGTTGGACGAACTGTCAAAGAGACTGGGAAATCTGCGGGGAAGAGGTGTTCTGCTGAAAGAAGGGCAAACTCTGGAGAATCTGTATGAGGAACGGGTGCCATTGTATGAAAAATATGCAGACATCACTGTGGACTGCAGCAACCAGTGTCTGGAAGAAAGTCTGCAGGCAGTTTTGGATACCCTTGGAAGGGAAAAAGGGGAAAACCCTGTTTAGGCGGGAAATTGTTGTTTAATATTTACAAAGTTAAGAATATGTTATAGAATATATCATATATCGTCAAGAATATTAAAAGAAAAATAATATATGACTGTTTGGCCGGAAGAAGATCATTCGGAAAGCTGCAACGGTATTTCCCGTGTCCTTTAGAGGAGTGCAAGGAGTATATTATAGAGGTGTGTTATGGAACAATACGTAATAAAAGGTGGAACACCGCTGGTGGGAGAAGTTGACATTGCCGGAGCGAAGAATGCGGCGTTGGCAATCCTGGCAGCAGCAATTATGACTGACGAGACCATATTGATCGAAAATTTACCGGATGTGAGGGATATCAATGTTTTGCTTGAAGCGATTGAAGGCATTGGTGCCCAGGTGAATCGGATTGACAAGTCCACGGTAAAGATTAATGGTTCTACGATTCAGGATGTAAGTGTTGATTACGAGTATATTAAGAAAATCCGTGCATCTTATTATTTATTAGGCGCATTGCTTGGAAAATACAGACATGCAGAAGTACCGCTGCCGGGAGGATGCAACATTGGGAGCAGACCCATTGATCAGCATCTGAAGGGATTCCGTGCTTTAGGAGCAAAAGTGGATATTTTTCATGGCGCTATCGTGGCGAGAGCAGAAGAACTGCGGGGAAATCATATTTATCTGGATATGGTATCGGTAGGAGCTACGATTAATATCATGATGGCAGCATCCATGGCTTCGGGAAGGACTATCATTGAAAATGCGGCAAGAGAGCCTCATGTGGTAGATGTGGCCAATTTCCTGAACAGTATGGGAGCAAACATCAAAGGCGCAGGTACGGATGTAATTCGTATTAAAGGTGTGGAAAAACTTCATCGCACAGAATATTCTATTATTCCGGATCAGATTGAAGCGGGGACATTTCTTTTTGCAGCTGCAGCCACAGGCGGAGATATTCTTGTGAAGAATGTAATTCCGAAGCATCTGGAAGCTACAACTGCCAAGCTGGAAGAGATTGGCTGTATTGTGGAAGAATTTGATGATTCTGTACGGGTTGCGGCAAGAGGACGTCTGCACAGGACTCATGTAAAAACACTTCCATATCCGGGGTATCCCACAGATATGCAGCCTCAGATCGCGGCTACTCTTACATTGGCGGAAGGGACCAGTATTGTAACAGAAAGCATTTTTGAGAATCGTTTCAAATATGTGGACGAGCTTGCCAGGATGGGAGCAGATATTAAGGTGGAAGGAAATACGGCGATCATTGACGGCGTTCCCAAGCTGACAGGGGCCAGAGTCAGCGCACCGGATCTGCGTGCAGGAGCTGCTTTGGTAATAGCAGGTCTGGCGGCAGACGGTATTACGATTGTTGACGATATAGTATACATTCAGCGTGGATATGAGAACTTCGAAGAGAAGCTGCGTGGACTTGGCGCTGAAATTGAAAAGGTATCTTCTGAAAAAGAAATTCAGAAGTTCCGTTTAAGAGTTGGGTAAAGAAATGAACGTGTAACATAAAAAACCGGAGCAGACTGCTTCGGTTTTTTATGTGATAGGAAAGCTATGCGGAGCACAGGATATCTGCTTTGCGCTGACTGGAGTGAGACCAAGATCAGGATATCTTTTTCGACATATTGTCAAAAAGTACTTGACGAAGCTGTGAAAAAGAGGTATCTTTAGACAAGTAACAATTCAATAAACAGTTATGCAGTTTCTCTTATTCAGAGTGGCGGAGGTAAAAGGACCTGTGAAACCACGGCAACCCCTTTTGAGGAAGGTGCCAGCCGGAGCGAAACAAGTTTCGAACAATAAGGGGATTTGATATGAGATATTAAGTCCGCTTTTAGCGGATTTTTTTTATGTGACGAAAAACAGAATATTTCATTCTGACTTTCCTGCCACATAAAAACCCTGCCACATAAAAACGCTCTTCGGGGGCGCAGGATGTCCGGTGGATATCTGCTTTGCGCTGGCCGAAGTGGAACAGAGACCGCACTGCGGCGGAGAGGAAAAATGCTGCCAGAGGCAGCCTCCCGCAGGCGGAGAATCCTGTTACAGGGTGATGCATACAGATTAAAAAAGAAAGGACTATACGAATGGAAAATGAAAAAATTTTATTTACATCTGAATCCGTAACAGAAGGTCATCCGGATAAAATGTGTGATGCTATTTCAGATGCTATTCTGGATGCTTTGATGGAGCAGGATCCCATGAGCCGTGTGGCCTGTGAGACAGCCACCACGACAGGACTGGTGCTGGTTATGGGAGAGATCACCACAAAAGCCTATGTGGATATTCAGAAAATCGTGCGGGATACCGTGCGTGAGATCGGTTATACCAGAGGAAAATATGGATTTGATGCGGATACCTGCGGTGTGATCACAGCCATTGATGAACAGTCTGCAGATATTGCCATGGGTGTGGATAAGGCGCTGGAGGCAAAAGAACATAAAATGTCTGATGATGATATTGAAGCTATCGGCGCAGGCGACCAGGGAATGATGTTCGGATTTGCAACAAATGAAACCGAAGAATATATGCCATATGCCATTAATATGGCGCATAAGCTGGCCAGACAGCTGACAAAAGTAAGAAAGGACGGAACTTTGTCCTATCTCCGTCCCGATGGAAAAACCCAGGTTACTGTGGAATATGACAGAGAAGGAAAGCCCTTCCGTCTGGATGCAGTGGTATGCTCTACTCAGCATGATCCGGATGTGACGCAGGAACAGATTCATCAGGATATCAAAAAATATGTATTTGATCCCATTATTCCGGCAAATATGGTGGACGAAGAGACAAAATTCTTCATCAATCCCACAGGAAGATTTGTGATCGGAGGACCAAACGGAGACAGCGGACTGACCGGACGTAAGATCATCGTAGATACCTATGGTGGATACGGACGTCACGGCGGCGGCGCTTTTTCCGGAAAAGACTGCACCAAGGTGGACCGTTCTGCCGCTTATGCAGCCCGCTATGTGGCCAAGAATATAGTAGCGGCCGGTCTGGCAGACAAGTGTGAGATCCAGTTATCCTATGCCATCGGTGTGGCGCAGCCTACTTCCGTACGTGTAGATACCTTTGGCACCGGAAAACTGGAAGATACGGAACTTGTAAAAATTATCCGGGAAAACTTTGATCTGCGTCCGGCAGGAATCATTAAAATGCTGGATCTGCGCCGTCCGATCTACAAACAGACGGCTGCTTACGGACACTTTGGAAGGAACGACCTGGATCTTCCATGGGAAAAACTGGATAAAGTAGAAATTCTGAAAAAGTATTTATAGAAAATTAAGAAATAAGCTCCCCCATTTTATGATATAATGAAAATCGAAAAAAGAGATACTCTCAGGAATCGAATATATCATAGAATGGGGATTCTGTTTATGAAATTAAAGACAAGAATTATCGTGGGATTTTTGATGGTGATTCTGGTTCCTTTGCTTCTTTTTACGGCAGCTCTTTATGGCTTTCAGAGAGTGCAGTCTCAGGATACGCCCCAGGTAAATTCCAATATTGTATATGATTTTTCCATTGAAAATGACGCAGACGGCGGCGCGAGAGTAAGTCTGATGGCAAAGGATGTGCTTTTTTCCGCGCTTGTGATTCTGGTATTTACCAGCCTTGCCGTAGGACTTTGGATATACCGCAGTGTTGCCATACCTCTGGTGAAGCTGAAGCGGGCGACCCACAATATAAAAGAAGGCAATCTGGATTTCGTTCTGGATGTGGAAGGGGACGATGAATTCGCAGAGCTTTGTCAGGATTTTGAGGAGATGCGCAAGCGTCTGAAGGAAAATGCAGAAGAAAAGATCCTTATGGACAAAGAAAATAAAGAATTGATCAGTAATATTTCCCATGATCTGAAGACACCGATTACGGCTGTAAAGGGATATGTGGAAGGAATCATGGACGGTGTGGCGGATACACCGGAGAAGATGGACCGGTATGTACGGACCATTTACAATAAAACAAATGAGATGGATCATCTGATCAATGAACTGACTTTTTATTCCAAGGTGGATACCAACCGTATTCCTTATACGTTCAGTAAGCTGAACGTGGAAGATTACTTTAATGACTGTGCTGAAGAAGTTGGTCTGGAATTGAAGACGAGAGGAATCGAACTGGTCTATTCCAATTATGTGGGACCGGATGTGCTGGTGATTGCCGATGGAGAGCAGATCCGGAGAGTGATTCATAATCTGGTGAGCAATGCCATTAAATATATGGATAAAGAACGGGAGATCATTCAGATTCGGGTGAAGGATGTGGGAGATTTTATCCAGGTGGAAGTGGAAGATAACGGCCGCGGAATTGCATCCAAAGACCTTGTTAATATTTTTAACCGGTTCTATCGTACAGATGTATCCAGAAACTCATCCAAAGGCGGCAGCGGCATCGGCCTGTCCATTGTAAAGAAGATTATGGAAGATCACGGCGGAAAGGTATGGGCTACCAGCCGGGAAGGAATTGGAACAATTATGTACTTTGTTTTAAGAAAATATCAGGAGGTACCTGTTCATGAGTAAGATACTGATCATTGAAGATGAAGAAGCAATCGCAGATCTGGAGAAAGATTATCTGGAACTGAGCGGTTTTGACGTGGAAATTGCCCATCAGGGAGATGTGGGGCTTCGGCGGGCTCTGGAAGAAGATTTTGATCTGGTGATCCTGGATCTGATGCTTCCCGGTGTGGATGGTTTTGAAATCTGCCGCCAGGTTAGAGACAAGAAAAATACGCCGATCATCATGGTGTCCGCCAAGAAGGATGACATTGATAAGATACGGGGGCTGGGGCTGGGCGCCGATGATTATATGACAAAGCCCTTTAGTCCCAGTGAACTGGTGGCAAGGGTGAAGGCCCATCTGGAACGGTATAACCGTCTGGTGGGAAGCGCAATGCCCAAGAATGATATTGTGGAGATCCGCGGCATCAAGATTGACAAGACGGCAAGAAGGGTCTGGGTCAACGGAGAAGAGACCACATTTACTACTAAGGAATTTGATCTGCTTACATTTCTGGCAGAGAATCCCAACAGAGTCTTCACGAAGGAAGAACTGTTCCGGGAAATCTGGGATATGGAGTCCGTGGGAGATATTGCTACTGTGACAGTCCATATTAAAAAGATCCGTGAGAAGATTGAATTTGACACAGCGAAACCTCAGTACATTGAAACAATCTGGGGTGTAGGATATCGGTTTAAAGTTTAAGGATGAAACTGTCCGTACAGACAGTTTTGAGGGGAATCAGTCAGGGAATCAGCAAATGAAACAGGAATTATATAAAAAGCTGGAGCAGTACGATAAGGAAGATATTTATCCTTTTCACATGCCGGGACACAAAAGAAATCCTCTTTTTGCTCCCCATGAGGGCTCCGGCTTTTCTATGGATATTACAGAAATTCACGGATTTGACAATCTCCATCATCCGGAGGGATTGATCAAAGAGGCACAGCAAAGAGCAGCCAGACTGTATCAGGTAAAAGAAAGTTTCTTCAGTGTCAATGGAAGTACAGCGGCACTGTTGGCGGCTGTCTGTGCATCCTGTACACGGGGCGGAAAGCTTCTGATGGCAAGAAACTGCCATAAGGCAGTGTATCATGCAGCTTATCTGTGGGAACTTCAGACTTCGTATCTGTATCCGGAGATGGAAGAACAATTTGGATTAAACGGTGGGATCACGCCGGAGGCAGTGAGGAAAGCTCTTCACAAAGAGCCGGATATCCAGGCCGTACTGATCACATCGCCCACTTATGACGGGGTAGTATCAGATATCCAGGGAATCGCAGAGGCAGCTCATGAAGCAGGCTGTATTCTGATCGTGGATGAAGCCCACGGTGCACATCTGAAATTTCATTCTTATTTTCCAAATTCAGCGGTGGCAGGCGGCGCGGATCTGATCATCCAGAGTCTGCATAAGACTATGCCTTCCATGACACAGACAGCGCTTCTTCATCGGAACAGCGACAGAGTTTCCCATGAAAAGCTGCAGAGATATATGGGAATCTATCAGTCCAGCAGTCCTTCTTATGTGTTGATGGCAAGCATGGATGCCTGCATCTGCCGGATGTTTACCATAGGCGCCGGAGAATTTGGAAACTATGTAAAACGGCTGCAGTGGATCAGGGAAGAACTGGCATCTCTGTCTCATATTCGTCTGGCAGGAGAAGAGATTAAGGGCAAGGCAGGAATCTATGATTATGACCTGTCCAAACTGGTTTTTTCAGTGAGGGGTACGTCTATCAATGGAACCCAGCTTTCCAATCGTCTGCGTGACAGATACCATCTGGAAATGGAAATGGAATCTGCAGAGTATGTGCTGGCGCTAACCAGTGTCTGTGATACGGAAGAAGGCTTCCGGCGTCTGATACAGGCCATGAAAGAAATCGATGCAGTTTTAAAAGAATGTCAGGCACATGGAAGAAATAAGATCCGGGAGATACCGGAACAGAAAATGACCATAGCGAAAGCCGTGGATGCGGGAAAGATCCGCTGTGCGCTTTCGTTGAGTCCCGGCAAGATTTCAGGCGAATTCGTCTATCTGTATCCTCCGGGAATTCCGGTACTGGTTCCGGGTGAGAGGATTACCTTTGAATGTGTGGGAAAAATTTTTGCCTGGCGGGAAGAGGGTCTGCATGTGCAGGGCTTGTCTGATTATTCCGGACAGAGTATTTGTGTTGTGGAGGAATAAGATTTGGGAAAAATTTTTTATATTATGGGTAAAAGTGCTTCCGGTAAGGATAAAATATATGGGAGACTGGCAGAATCTCCGGAGCTGCATCTGAAAACACTGGTGTTATACACAACAAGACCCATCCGAAGTGGAGAAGAGCAGGGAAAACAGTACTTCTTTGTGGATAACAGGAAGCTGGATGAACTGGAAAAGGCAGGAAAGGTCATTGAACGGAGAGATTACCATACCGTGCATGGAATCTGGACCTATTTTACTGCCGATGACGGGCAGCTGGATCTGGATGCAGATTCTTATCTGGGAATCGGAACACTGGAATCGTATGAACAGCTGAAAAAATATTTTGGAGAAAAAAAAATCTGTCCGATTTATATTGAAGTGGAGGACGGAGAGCGTCTGCGCAGGGCCACCAAACGGGAAGGAAAGCAGTCTGTGCCGAATTATAACGAAGTCTGTCGGCGTTTTCTGGCAGATGAGGAGGACTTTTCCGAAGAAAATATTTTAAAGTCGGGGATCAGCCGCCGGTTTGAGAATGAGAATCTGGACATCTGCACGGAAGAGATTAAAAATTATATCAGAAGTGAGATGGCCGGACAGAAATCAGAAGAAATGCTGTAATAGAATAAGGAATTATGCTATAATGATAGCAAAACTCGCAGGAGGTGATTCTTATGGAAGGATTTAAAGCGATTGTAGGGCATGAAGAGGTGATTGAGCATCTGCAAAGTGCAATCTCAACGGGAAAAGTATCCCATGCATATGTTTTTTCCGGAGAATCCGGTTCAGGTAAGAAGCTTCTGGCAACTACATTTGCCATGACCCTTCAATGTGAAGAGAAAGGAACGGATCCATGCCTGAAGTGTGAATCCTGTAAACGTACCCTCAGTAAGAATCATCCGGATATCATCGGCGTGGTGCATGAGAAACCTAATACCATCAGTATTGAGGAGATCAGACGCCAGATCGTGGAAGATGTACAGATCAAACCTTATTATGGTCCTTATAAGATTTACATTGTAAATGATGCAGATAAAATGACAGTACAGGCACAGAATGCCCTGCTGAAAACCATTGAAGAACCGCCGGCCTATGCAGTGATCCTGCTGCTGACCAACAACATAGATGGACTTCTGCCCACTATTTTATCCAGATGTGTCAGACTGGATCTGCGGGTGGTTCCGGATAATCTGGTAAAGAATTATCTGATGGAGCGCCTGCATATTCCGGATTACCAGGCAGAGGTGGATGCATCCTTTGCACAGGGAAATATCGGAAAAGCCAAAGAAGCGGCGACTTCTGAAGAGTTTGCGGAAATGACCAGGAAGGTCCTGCAGCTTCTTCGTTATGTCAACGATATGGAAGTATATGAGCTTGTGGATATCATGAAGGAGCTGGCGCCGGATAAGGAGAATGTATATGATTACCTGGATCTGTTTTTGCTGTGGTTCCGGGATGTATTGATGTTTAAGGCCACCAGAGATGTGGATAACCTGGTTTTCAAGCAGGAGATAAATTTGATAAAAGATCAGGCAAGAGAGCGTTCTTATGAAGGTCTGGAGAAGATACTGGATGCCGTGGAGAAAGCAAAAACCCGTCTGCGCGCCAATGTAAACTTTGACCTTGTAATGGAGCTTTTGTTCCTGACGATCAGGGAGAAATAAAATGACGAGAGTAATTGGCGTAAGATTTAGAAATGTTGGAAAAATATATTATTTCAGTCCCAAAGATCTGGACATTCAGGTAGGAGATCATGTGATCGTTGAAACTGCCAGAGGGGTGGAATATGGAAATGTGGTGCTTTCTCCCAGGGATGTGGAGGATAATAAGGTGGTGCAGCCTCTGAAAGAGGTTCTTCGGATCGCCACTCCTGAGGATGATGCCAGAGAAGCAAAGAACCGAAGCAAGGAAAAGGATGCGTTTCAGATCTGTCTGAAGAAAATCCGTGAGCACGGACTGGAAATGAAGCTGATCGATGCGGAATACACTTTTGATAACAATAAGGTGCTGTTTTATTTTACCGCAGATGGAAGAATTGATTTCCGTCAGCTGGTAAAGGATCTGGCGTCTGTGTTCAAGACCAGGATCGAACTGCGGCAGATCGGCGTGCGGGATGAGACGAAGATCCTGGGCGGAATCGGTATCTGCGGAAGAGAACTCTGCTGCCATACGTATCTGTCCGAGTTTGCACCGGTTTCCATCAAGATGGCAAAGGAACAGAATCTTTCTCTGAATCAGACAAAGATATCCGGATGCTGCGGACGTCTGATGTGCTGTCTGAAAAATGAACAGGAGACTTATGAAGAGCTGAACAAGAAGCTTCCCAGTGTGGGAGATACAGTGACCACTTCTGACGGACTGAAAGGGACTGTGCAGAGTGTCAATATCCTCCGTCAGCTGGTTAAGGTGCTGATCGAGGTGGACGATGAGAAGGAAATCCGGGAATTTCATTCAGATGAACTAAAATTTCATCCGAGAAAGAAGAAGACAAAGCTTTCCGAGCAGGAGATCAAAGAACTGAAAGCTCTGGAGGATGGGGAAGGAAAGTCCAAATTAGAATGACAGAACTTTTAGAAGGCGAACGCCTGGATGATTTGCAAAATGGATACAAGATAATACAGGATCCGCAGAAATTCTGTTTTGGCATTGATGCCGTGCTTCTGGCAGATTTTGCCAGGATCGGAGAGAATCAGCGGGTATTGGATATGGGGACAGGCACGGGAATCGTGCCCGTCCTTTTAAAAGCCCGGACAAAGGGAGGACACTTCACCGGTCTGGAGATTCAGGAAGAATGTGCGGATATGGCCAGGAGAAGTGTGCGTTACAACCATCTGGAAGAGGATATTTCCATTGTGACAGGCGATATCAAGGAGGCAGGGGAAATTTTCGGAAATTCTGTGTTCGATGCCGTTACCTGCAATCCTCCCTATATGATCGGTCAGCATGGGCTGAAGAATCCGGATCTGCCCAAAGCTATTGCCCGGCATGAAATCCTGTGCACATTTGAGGATGTGGCCCGCCAGGCGGCCAGAGTGCTGACTTCCAGAGGAAGATTATTTCTGATCCACAGACCTTTTCGGCTGGCAGAGATTTTTGCGACGCTGCAGAAGTACCGGCTGGAGCCGAAACGGATGCGCATGGTACATTCCTATGTGGACAGGGAACCGTCCATGGTACTCATAGAAGCCCTTTACGGTGGAAAATCCAGGCTTCTTGTGGAAAAACCTTTGATTATTTATGATTCATGTGGAAACTATACCCAGGAAATACGGGAAATCTATCAGGTAATGGGCCATGAAAGGTAGAGACATGAAGGGAAAATTATATTTATGCGCCACACCCATTGGGAATCTGGAAGATATTACGTATCGGGTGCTGCGCACATTAAAAGAAGTGGATCTCATTGCGGCGGAGGATACGAGAAACAGCATCAAGCTTCTGAATCATTTTGATATCCATACGCCCATGACCAGTTATCACGAATACAATAAGATTGAAAAAGGAAAGATTCTGGTAAATAAGATGCTGGAAGGTATGGCGGTGGCCCTGATCACCGACGCCGGCACGCCGGGAATTTCAGACCCGGGGGAAGAACTGGTATCCATGTGCTGCGAGGCCGGGATTGAAGTCACTTCCCTTCCCGGGCCGGCAGCCTGCATCACGGCACTGACTCTGTCCGGACTTTCTACCCGCCGGTTTGCCTTCGAAGCCTTTCTGCCGGCAGATAAGAAGGAGCGGGGAAAGGTTCTGGAGGAATTGCAAAATGAGACCCGGACCATCCTTCTCTATGAAGCGCCCCATCGTCTGCGGAAGACTCTGGAGGAATTACTGGAAACACTGGGAAACAGACGGGCCACGCTCTGCCGGGAACTGACCAAGAAGCATGAGACAGCCTTCCGTGCCGATTTGAAGGAACTGGTGGAATACTACCGGGAAAATGAACCCAAGGGCGAATGCGTTCTGGTGATCGAAGGAAAGAGCCGGACGGATATTGAGAAGGAAAAGCAGCAGGAATGGATGGAGCTTTCTCTGGAAGAACACATGGCTCATTATGAGAGCCAGGGAATTTCCCGGAAGGAAGCCATGAAGCTGGTGGCAAAGGATCGGGGAGTGGGAAAACGGGAGATTTATCAGCAGCTGCTTCAGTAAATGGGGCAATGTTGTTACCAAAATCATTTATATGTGAAAAGGACAGGCCGATGAAGATTCAGGATCATAAAGAATCCTGGATTTTCATCGGCTTTTCATCCGTCATCA
Organism: uncultured Blautia sp.; assembly: GCA_900542045.1. Lineage (GTDB taxonomy): Bacteria > Bacillota > Clostridia > Lachnospirales > Lachnospiraceae > Blautia_A > Blautia_A gallistercoris. The sequence goes on along the minus strand of UQMI01000016.1, from coordinate 22,930 downwards.
GCCCCAGTCCTCAGATTCACATTCACTGTCTTCAGATCGAAGACTTCTCTGTTTCCGTGCTCTGCTTTTTCCTGACAAGTTCGATAGCTTCTTTTCCGGTGAGGTGTTCAATCGTCATTTCCAGCATGCAGAGGGGGGTCCATTCTTTCTCAATTAGCTGTGAGCGGCTGTAAGCGCTGTCGTCCGGAGCATATCGGAGAGCCAGCTTTTCAATGGCAGCTCTTTTTTCCTCATCTTTTTCTAGAATGTGTATAGTGCCGAAGGCAATGACACTGCGGAAATAGGTGGTATATTCCCGGGGCACTACCTGATCCTGGTCGATGACGCAAAAGGAAGCCTTGGGGTTTCTGCGGATTGCGTCCAGCTTATGGCCGGACCTGGCACAGTGAAAATAAAGTCTGCCGTCTTCGTACAGATAACTGATGGGGACGGCATATGGATAGTCGTTGTCTCCGGAAAGAGCCAGAACGCCGGATGTTCCTTTCTGTAAGACGGCAGTGCATTCCTGTAAGGTCAGAGACTGCCGTTTTCTGCGCATTTCACGAAACATAAAAATTCCTCCTGCTGAAAAATATTTTTTATCTGTTTCTGTTCAAAATGAGACAGAATACGATCAGGTGAATACCTGGTTATAATTCCAATATAATATAACATTATAGGGAAAACCGTCAATGGAATCCGGATGATGCCGGCCGTTAAAAAAGAACGGTCATTTTTTTCGTTGTTTTTCATATATTTAGGAAAAACGGAAAAGAGATGGTAACGGCAGATGGATTATATTTGGGGAGGAATGCTGTTAGCAGGAATTATTTATGGAGTGATTTCCGGTAATCTTCCGGCGGTTACGGATGCAGTCATTGATTCTGCCCATGAGGCGGTGACTCTGTGTATTTCCATGGCCGGGATCACAGCTTTCTGGACAGGGATTTTAAAGGTGGCAGAAAATGCCGGTATTTTGGAGCAGCTTACAGGGAAAATGAAACCGCTGCTCCATTTTTTATTTCCTTCTCTGCCAGAGGGACATCCGGCCGGAAAACTGATTGCCACCAATCTGATTGCCAATCTTCTGGGCCTTGGCTCTGCGGCCACGCCTGCCGGACTAAAAGCCATGGAAAGTCTGCAAAGTCTGGAGGATGACCGGAGAGCCGGGAAAATGCCGGGACCGGTAAGGAACGCCGGAATTGCCGGAAATGAAATGTGTGCATTTCTTATTATCAATATTTCTTCTCTGCAGCTGATCCCCATGAATATGATCGCCTATCGGAGCCAGTATGGAAGCGCTGATCCGGCAGTCATTGTAGGGGCAGGGATCCTGGCCACTGCCGCAAGCACCGGTGTGGCGGTGATCTTCTGCAAGATCATGGAGCTGAAGCGTGAAACAACTCCTCGGAACCGCTGAGCCATTCAGACGGAAGAATCCACATGGGACAGCCGGTCTGCAGAAGACCAGCGCATAGCTTTGTTCCCGGCAGCGGAAACATTTGCAGGCTACCCCAGGATCAGTGGTTCTCCCAGTACCTGACGGGCCACCTGAAGGCTCTGGTCCTCCCGGGTATGAAGCCCCCACTTGACCAGTGTCAGAGTGAGACCGGAGACTTCGATGCCGGTGATCCCATAGGGGGAGACACAGCTTCCGGTGTTCAGATAGGAACAGCCGGGGGTACCGGCAATGGGGTGGTGGGTATGGCCGGTGATCAGCAGACACTGATGTTCACTGGCCCACCGGGAGAGCCGCTGTTCGGACTTTTTTTTCAGAGTATTGTTCCTGGCGGCGCTGGTGGGATCTGGAATGCCCAGTCCTTCCAGAGGCTTCCAGAGATAACGAACCAGGAAGCGGGACAGCTTCCACAGAGTACTGTTTAGAAAATCTGCCTGATGGCCGTGGGTCAGGCAGATTTTTTGCTGCCCCGGGCCAGACTCCAGAATAATGCCGGAATAAAAGGGCATTCCTGGAAAAAGCGGGATTTCGCACAGCTTTTGTCCGCAGTAACAGGTCTGCAGGTGTTTTTGGACAAAAGAGGGCTGTTTTTTCTGAATGTCGTGATTTCCGTAGAGCATATAAAGTCTTCCGGCCCGGTAGAAGTCGGCCAGAAGAGAAAAGCTTTCTGTATGTGTTTCCTTGATTCTGCAAAGGGAGCGGTTTTCCCATAATTCATCTCCGTCCCCCAGTTCGATATAAGTGAAGTTTCCGGCAAAGTAATATTGAAGAGCAGCCAGATATAAGTACTCATTTTTCAGAAAATTATCGTTGGCATTTCCGGTTCCCCGATGACAGTCACTCATGAGAATATATCTGGACTGCGGGGTCAGAGGAAGATGGAGGGCTCCCTCCAGTGCTTCAGTGATGCGTTTTTCGGTACTCATAAGGAGTTCCTTCTGCATTTCTGCCGTTTGTTTTTACGGAAACGGACGGAATGACGGAAGGCAAAGGGCAGATAGAAATACAGATACAGGATTTTATCCAGTGTGCAGTCGAAGGGATGGGTGATCCTCTGGTAAAGGCGGCAGAAAAGCCGGTTTTTCCACTGGATCCACCGGGTGTAATGAAAGCCTTTCACCGGCTGTCTGCTGTGAGGCGCAGAGAGGGTAAAAGATACCTGTAGTCCGGACCAGCACAGACTGCAGCGGCTGTATCCTTTCTGCAGCAGGCTCTGGACAAAGGCTTCTGCCATGTCGCAGCCAGGAAAGGTGACGGAGCAGCGCATGGTCAGATCCTCTGGTTCGGAGTAGTGCCCCACGGAAAAGCCGGTGAGCCACCAGTGGCAGTCATGGATTGTAAAAAGCTGCTTTCCTTTATGAAAAAGGGACATGGAAACAGGCAGCAGCTGACAGTCGTCAGCGCTTTGAAAAAAAGTCTCTTCGTATTCTGCCGGGGAAAGCAGTCGATCTGCACAGTAAATGCCGATTTCTCCTCCGGTGTTCATTCCGTATTCTCCTTTCCAGAATTCAATCAGCCAGGTCTGGCCATTGTAATCAAAGTAAACTGGTTCACAGTCGAAAATCATATTAAAATGAGGGGCTGTTCTGTCGAACAGCGCGCCATAGCCAAATTCTCTCTGCCAGGCGTCCAGGGATGCGGTGATAATGTCCTGGGAACAGCAGTAATAAAATCCAAACGGGGAAAGCAGTTCATCCAGAAGCCTTACTTTTTCGCAAAGCTCCATGGAACAGATCCTGCGGATAATATGCCGCTTTCTGCATTGAAATATTACCAGAAAAAGGGCGCAGAGCAATAAAAATATACCTGATAAAAAATACATGAGATAATCCTTTCTTAGCGATTTGATTTATTATATGATCCTGTTTTTAAAAATCCAGTGAAAAAACAGAAAGTATACATAGAACAGACAGAACCGGCATAGGGTAGTAATAAATTGGAAAAAGGAATGTCTATGAAGGTACTGACATTTTTTTCCTATCTGGTAATACCTCTTTTTATTTTTTATATTGTGGCTCTGGGATTTTCACGGAAAAGAAATGTCTATGAAGATTTTCTGGAAGGCGCACAGGACGGCCTGAAGCTGGTTTTCCGGCTGGTTCCCACACTGGTGGGGATGCTGGCAGCCACGGGAATTTTGCGGGCTTCCGGTTTTCTGGATTTTGTATCCGGGCTTCTGGGCAGAGTGACAGAAAAAATCGGACTGGCACCGGAGCTGGTCCCTGTGGCTATTCTGCGCCTTTTTTCCAACGGAGCCGCCACGGGTCTTGTACTGGATCTGTTTAAGGAGTATGGAACAGATTCTCTCATTGGACTGACTGCATCCATCATGATGAGCTGTACAGAGACAGTATTTTATACCATGAGCATTTATTTTACAGCAGCGAAAATTACAAAAACCCGTTATACACTGGCCGGAGCGCTGGCAGCCACAGCTGCGGGAATTGCAGCCAGCGTAGTCATTGCTCCCTGGGTTCTCAGGTGATTTCAGAAAATAAGACACATATATACAATTTTGGATAAAAATATAGAAATTAGAAAGAATTGAATCATATTTTTGATTTACATAATGTAGGCTGTGACTTATAATTAAAACCTCCAAAAACAGGAAGATTGTGAGAATACAGTTCTTTCTGCCTGGAAAATGAAGGGATATACAGAATACAAGGAGAGTTTTACTTTGAGAAAGTCCATACGAATAAAAATACTGTTGCTGTTTCTGTCACTGTTGGCCATATTTGTCGTGTGCAGCATTTTAATCTATAACGTATCACAGACTACCATTTACCGGCTGTCGGAGGAGTCGGTAACCAAGAGCATGGAGCAGCTGAATGAAAGTATGAATAAAGTGCTGACAGAAGCAAAGGATATGGCATATCTGATCGCACAGGATTCTGATATGCAGGTTGCTCTTCGTTCGGAGCTTCCTACGGAGCAGCAGGAGTTATATAAAGAACGGCGCAATTTTAATTATGCTCTGCGGTATACCGGCCAGCTGAATGAAAATATACAGGGTATATTTGTGATCGGTGAAAATGGTTCGATTTACCGTTCGGCAGAACGAACTCTGTATAAACAGGATTATCGCAATGAATTCTGGTATCTGTATGTCATGGATACAGGAGAGGATTACTGGATGGAGCCTCACGCAGGTTCGTTTGTGGTACATAATCTGTATGATCCGGTTATCAGTCTGGTGATACCGATCCGTGACAGGATTTCTTACAGGAGTCTGGGTGTCGTGGTAGTGGATGTGGCTATGGAGGTTATCCTGGGGCTGGACAATGATATTGCTCTGTTTAATGGAGAAACATACCTGGCCAACAGACAAAATGAGATTATATACTGTGCGGATTTTGAAAACATCAAAAACGATAAGAATAAGCAGATTTCTGAAGTATTGAGGAACAGCCAGAAACAGGACGGAGAAATCCTCCAGGAAGTATGGGTAGGCGATACCCATTATCTTTTGTATGAAGATTCGCTGGGAATCGCAGACTGGAAGCTGGTAAACCTGATTCCTTATAACGATGTGTTCGGCGATGTAATGAAAGTGCAGAATCTGCTGAGTTTCATCATTGTCATGTGTGTGCTGTTGTCGGTATTTTATGCGTTCAGTGTGTCACACTGGATTTCTGTGCCTATCCGAAAGCTGAAAAATGGGATGCAGAAGGTGGAAGAAGGGGATTTCAGTGTACGGGTCGGCAATAACCGGGAGGATGAGCTGGGGGATCTGACCAATGGATTTAATGTCATGACCAGTAAGATCGAACAGATGACAAAAAGAGAGCAGGAAAATCAGAAAATGCTCCTGAAAGCAGAACTGAATGCTCTGCAGGCCCAGATCAATCCTCACTTTCTCTATAATACGCTGGACTCTATCAACTGGATGGTCCGGATGAACCGGAATGATGAGGTCAGCGAAATGATAGATGCTCTGATCATGCTGTTTCGAATCAGTCTGAGCAAAGGGCGCACATTTATTACCATAGAAGAAGAGCTGTGTCATGTGGAGAAATATTTCCAGATTCTGAAAATCCGATACAGCCGCATCTTAAATTACAAAATAGATGTGCCATGTGAAATTTTCAGGTATACTACGATCAAGATGATCCTGCAGCCCCTTGTGGAAAATGCCATTTATCACGGTCTGAAGGAAAAAGGGGACCCGGGATGGATCAGGATCAGCGCAGAAAACTTATCGGATAAAATCATTTTCTGTGTGGAAGATACAGGTATCGGAATACCGGAAGAAAAGATGAAAGAGCTGCGACGTATGATAGAGGAAGAAATTGAATATAATCCGAAATCTTATGGAGTGATCAATGTACAGAAGAGAATCAAGACATACTTTGGACCGGAATATGGCCTGCGCTTTGAAAGTGAGTACCATAAAGGGACAAGGGTTTATGTGACAATACCGAAGAGAGAGGAGGCTCCTGAAGATGATGAAGCTGGTGATCGTGGAAGATGAGGACATCATCAGGGAAGGACTGATATCTTACATAGACTGGAATAAACTGGGATATGAAGTGGTAGGAGAGGCAATGAACGGAAAACAGGGGCTGGAGATTGTCCGGGAAAAAAATCCGGATGTGATCCTGACGGATATCCGGATGCCTGTCATGGATGGCCTGCAGATGCTTCAGGAGCTTCGAAACGAAAATAACGATACATCGGCAGTGATCTTAAGCGGATATGAAGATTTTGAATACGCCAGGAGCGCCATGAAGCTGGGAGTGTCTGATTATATCCTGAAACCGCTGAATATACGGAAACTGGAAGAAGTAATGGGACGGATCTATCAGGAGCATTCCACCAAAAAGGAGAGAAACGCGGAATACCAGAGGCTGAAAAGCTGGGAAAACTATAACCGTCTGCAGGCACAGAAAAATTTGTTTGAAATGGTGATCCTGCAGGGAGATATGGGGCAGGTAAATGGAAGAATCCGGGAAGAAGCAGAAGAACTCTATTTTACTGTGCTGATCATTTCCCAGGAGGGATTTCCGGTGGTGGAACTGAATTATGATTACCTGCAGCTGGCAGATGCGGACAGGGAATTTCAGGAGGACGTGCAGAGCGTGGTCCGGAATTTTGAAAATACCATCTGTGTCCGGGTAAGCATGGGAGAGCGGGTGATTTGTCAGTGGAATCAGGAGAAAGAAGTCCTTCGGAAGATGAACCAGTCACTGCAGAAGAAGCTGGAGGAAAAATACGGGAACAAAAAGCATATGCATATCTGTTCAGGAAAAGTGGGATACGGACTGGAAGGACTGAGGCATGTCTATCAGGGAGTCCGGGAGAAGCAGCAGATGGAATATCGTAAGGTGCTGGATGATATTGTCCGGGTGGAAAGCAGCAGGGAAGGTTCTTTTCGCTATATGAGTTATGATGCCACAAATCTTCTGGTAGAAGTACGGACAGGCAGTTATGATGCCATTGACAGGGAACTGGATTATTTTGAAATGGAGATGGAAAAACAGAATGTCAGTTCTCATATGCATGTCATGCTGCTGGTCAGCAATTTATATGCGGAACTGATGAAGCTTCCGGAGGAGGTTTCCAGTACAGCAGAGGAGGTTCTGGGAGATCCCATGGAGTATTACCGGAAAATTGTGACAAATACTGACCGGAAAGATATTGTGAATTATCTGAAGGATGTCTGTCATATTATTAATGATTTCTTTAAAAATATCAATCAGGGAAAATTTGACAGCATTTTAAAAAGAGCAAAAGAATTTATGCAGAAGGAATACATGAATCCCACTCTGCAGATCAAAGATGTGGCTAAAGCAGCTTATGTAAGCAATTCATATCTGAGTGTGATTATTAAGCAGGGGACGGGAAAAACCTTTGTGGAGTATCTGACAGAGCTTCGGATGGAGCAGGCAAAAAAATTGCTGGAAGAAACAGAACTGAAAAATTATGAGATCGCAGAACTGTGTGGTTTTTCCAATCCCACGTATTTCAGCACCGTGTTCAAAAGCGCTTACGGAATTGCGCCTTCGGCTTATAAGAAAGAAAATAAAAAACTTTAAAATTTAAGTGATTGGAGAAATCTGAAAGAAAATTCAAAGATATTTTATGTACCATGCGAAAGTAAGCAGATAGAATATTATGTGTAAGGACAACTTCAAAAAAGAAGGAGGAATAAGAAATGAAAAGAAAAATTGTAGCAGTGATGCTGGCAACAGCAATGAGTGTGACATTATTTGGCTGTGGCGGCGGCAGCAGTGACACAGCATCTACAGACGCAGCGGAAACAGAGGCCCCTGCAGAAGAAACAGAAGCTCCTGCAGAAGAGACAGAGGCTCCTGCGGAGGAGACTGAAGAACCGGCAGCAGAAGAGGAAGCATCTACAGAAGAGGCATCTGCTGATTCATCTATTCCGGATGGGGATCCTTCCGACACAGATATGACCGTTCTGGAAGGATTAAGAGTAGGTTTCTCACAGTGTGATAATATGAACAGCTGGAGAATCGCAGAGACAGAGAGTATCCAGGCTGCAGCTGATGAGTATGGCGTGGAACTGGTATTTGCAGATGCCGGCGCTGATATTGCAAAACAGGCATCCGATATTGAAGATATGGTTGCGCAGGGCGTTGACTATATTATCGCTGCTCCGCAGGAAGAAGACGGACTTCAGACTGCTTTCAAGAGTGCTATGGACGCAGGAATTCCGGTAATCCTGGTTGACCGTGGAATCAACGGAACAGCAGGCGAAGACTATACGATCGCAATTATGTCTGACTTCATCTGGGAGGCAGAGCAGGTTGCCAACAAATTTATTGAAGCAACCGGCGGAAAAGGAAACTGCGTAATCCTTCAGGGTACACAGGGTGCAACCTCTACCAATGACAGACAGGAAGGATTTATGAATGCCATTGAAGGAACAGACATCGTAGTTGTGGCAGATCAGGTGGCTAACTATACTATGGCAGAAGGACAGTCCGTAATGGAAAATATTCTGCAGGCACAGGGCGATGAGATCGATATGGTATTTGCACACAACGATGATATGGCTTTGGGTGCAATCGAAGCCATCAAGGCAGCTGGTTATGTACCGGGTGAAGACATCCTGGTAGGCGGTATTGACGGACCGGCAGCAGCTATGGAAGCTATCCTGGCTGGTGAACAGCTTTGCTCTTGTTCTTGTTCTCCATTGTTCGGACCAATCTCTTTTGAGACAATTGCCAGACTGGAAGCTGGAGAAGAGGTTCCGTCAGAAATTATGAATGAGGATACCCTGTACGACATCAACAATGCAGATGTATCTTTAGGTTTCTAATTTGATAAGGTTCGAAGACGTACGATTGCTGTAACAATACATAGACAGAATATGTGGACTAGAGCAGTGAATTGACAGCAGGAATTTGTCACTAAACGATTTAGCCGGCCATTCTTGGAATACATGAGTTTATGACAAGAATGGCCGATTTTTGTACAAAACAGTGTGGGGAAGAGTATCAGGACTTTTCCGGTTAAGCTTGAGGTGAGTAAGTATGAGTAAAGAAGTATTGTTAGAGATGAAGGGAATCGTGAAAACTTTTCCCGGCGTCCGTGCGTTGAAAGGCGTGGACTTTGTGGTGAATAAAGGAGAAATCCATGCTCTTATGGGAGAGAACGGAGCAGGTAAATCTACACTGATCAAAACGTTGACCGGTATTTATCAGAAGGATGAAGGTACGATTTTGTTTGACGGGAAATCCATTAACCCGAAGACTGCCATCGAAGCGCAGAAAGAAGGAATCAGTACCATCTATCAGGAACTGAATCTGGTGCCTTTTCAGACCGTTTATGAAAACATGTATCTGGGAAGAGAGCCAAGAACCAGCTTCGGCACTGTGGACCGCAAGAAAATGATCCGGGAAGCAGATGAAGTTCTGAAAGAAATGGGTATACATATTGATGTGACAAGACCATTGAGAGAGTATGGTACGGCTGTTCAGCAGATGGTGGCCATTGGACGTGCCATTTCCATTAACGCAAAACTGGTGATTATGGATGAACCGACCTCTTCTCTGGACAAAAAAGAGGTTGCCGTATTATTTGATGTAATCCGGAAGTTAAAAGAAAAAAATATTGCAGTTATCTTTATCAGTCATCGACTGGATGAGATTTTTGAAATCTGTGAAAAGGTTACGATCCTGAAAGACGGCGAACTTTCCGGAAGTCTTGGGATCGAAGAGCTGGATCAGCTGAAGCTGATCTCTTATATGATCGGAAAAGAAGCAAAGCAGCTGGAGCGTACAAAATCCGGCTACTGTTTTGATGATAAAAAAGAAGTTGCCGCTATGAAAAATATTCGCCAGGGTGTGCGCTTAAATGGAATCGGCATCGATATCAAGGAAGGTGAGGTTCTGGGACTGGCAGGCCTTCTGGGAAGCGGGCGTACGGAACTGGCAAAGGTACTGTTTGGCGCTACACAGCCGGATGAGGGAAAAGTGATCTGGATGGGAAGTCAGGTACATTTGAAATCTCCGGGAGATGCGATCAAAGCAGGTATGGGCTTTTGTACAGAGGACAGAAAAGTGGAAGGAATTATTCCTCATCTTTCCGTAAAAGAGAATATGACCATTGCTCTGCTGCCCCGGATCAGCAAACTTGGTGTGGTCAATCGAAAAGAGCAGGATAAGATTGTGAAGCAGTATATTGACCGTCTGAAAATTAAAACTCCGTCGCCCAATCAGGCTATTCGAAACTTAAGCGGCGGTAATCAGCAGAAGGTGCTGCTGGCCAGGTGGCTTTGCATGAATCCGAAGCTTGTGATCATGGATGAGCCTACCCGCGGTATTGATGTGGGAGCCAAGGCAGAGATCGAGGAACTGATCCAGGAACTGGCATCAACCGGTATCAGCGTTCTGATGATTTCTTCGGAAATCGCAGAGCTGCAGCGTAATTGTGACCGGGTTGTGGTAATGCGTGAAGGCGTGAAGCTGACAGAACTGATTGACGATGAGATCAATCAGGACAATATCATGGGAGCAATTGCAAGTGCCGGAAAAGCTTTTGCAGAGAAGGGGGAATAGATTTATGGCAGGCTCAAAAGCATCGAGAGTGGATCAGATGGAAACTCTCAGAAGATACAGTGCCGCGATTTTGCTGGCGATTATGATTATATTGAATCTGATTATTACGCCAAACTTTTTCAGCATTGGTACTTTATGGAATGTGATCACGCAGTCCTGTACTATTATTCTTACCGGTATGGGAATGACCATGGTTATTTCCACGGGGGGAATCGATATTTCTGTGGGTGCGGTAATGGCGCTGTCAGGAATGGTGTCCGTAAAAATGTTGTCTTACGGGGTAGTTCCGGCTATCATTGCGGCTCTCCTCGTATGTCTGGTCTCCGGATTGATTGCCGGATTTATGGTAGGTAAACTGCGTGTGCAGTCCATGGTTGTTACATTGGCTTTGATGATCGGTGTCAGAGGTGTGGCACAGATTTTGAATGATGCAAAAATCCTGTATATGGATACAAGTGCCAATGCAGATATGTATAAAATGCTGGGATCTTACAAGATCGGAGGATTATTCCCGATTCAGTTGATTCCCATTGTGCTTTCTGTTGTAGTTGTTTATTTTATTCTGGAAAAGACGATTTTGGGACGGCACATTCAGGCAACTGGCGATAATCCCAATTCTGCTACTCTGGCAGGTATCAATACCGGAAAGACATTGATGTTTGTCTATATGTCCAGCGCATTTCTGGCTGCACTGGCTGGTGTATTTGCCACAGCGAAGATTGGGGCGGCAGACGGAAACTCTCTTGGGGAACTGGCAGAACTGGATGCCATCGCAGCAGTTGCAGTTGGCGGAACCAGTATGTCCGGCGGACGTGCCCGTGTATTCGGATCCGTGATCGGAGCACTGATCATGCAGCTGATTACGATCATGGTAAATATGAACAACATTACTTATGAATATGCGCAGGTATTTAAAGCGATCATTATCATCGTAGCTGTGTATATCCAGCGTGAAAAGGTTTCATAAGGGGGAATTCGAAATGAGTAAAGGCAAGAAAATATACAGCTGGTTTACGTCAAGAAGTTATGTAACGGCATTTTTGATTTTGTTTATTTTTTCATCGATCGTGTTTGCGGACAGGAATTTCTTCTCTTTCAATTCTCTGGCAAATCTTATGCGAAAAGCCGCCAGTGACGGAGGATTTCTGGCTCTTGGAATGACTTTTGTTATTCTGATCGGACAGATTGATCTGTCTGTCGGTTCGGTATTGGCTCTTTCTGGCGTAGTAATGGCCATGTTTGGAAATACCAATCCGTTATTGGGAATTATTCTTGGACTTCTGGTAGGAATTGTTTGCGGCCTTGTTACCGGATGGCTGGTGGCAAAGCTTCGGATTTCTTCCTGGGTTGCCACACTGGCCATGATGCTGGGGCTGCGGGGCGTGGTTCTTCTGCTCACCAATAAGAAACCCATCCCTGTGGAGAATGAAGTACTGAAAGCCCTGGGAGGGGAAAGCATTGCCAGAATTAATCTGCTGGTTTATTTCCTGGTAATTCTGACTCTTGTGTGTATGCATATTGCCAGAAATACCCGGTTTGGTCTGGGAATTTATGCAGTAGGCGGAAATGAAGAGGCGGCCAAAATGATGGGGCTTCCGGTAGCAAGGATTAAGATCGGCGCTTATACTATGTGCGGACTGTTTTCCGCCATTGCGGGCATGCTGCTGGGATCCCGTCTGTTAACCTGTCAGCCTACAGCAGGTGATACCTGGGAGACTACGGCAATTGCCATGTGTGCCTTAGGCGGCATTAAACTTTCCGGCGGAGAAGGAAAGTTTTCCGGAACGTTCTTTGGTATCCTGATCATTACAGTAATTACAACGATCTTTAACTATGCCGGAAATCTGAATTCCTGGTGGCAGAATATCATCATGGGCGTATTGATTCTGATTTCTATTGGTGTACAGTCAGATGTATTCAAATTAAAAGGAAGAAACGGAAAGAAAGAGACAGAAACTGCATAAGGAGGAAGGCAAAATGTTAGCTCTTGTAAAATATGGGACAGGCCCCAGAGAAACGGAATTGCGTGAGGTTCCGGTTCCCGAGATCGGAGACGACGATCTGTTGATTGAAGTGAAGGCAGCAGGAATCTGCGGTTCGGATATTGCGTATGACAATGGAGATCATCCCAATCATTTGAATTGTCCGGTGGTCTTGGGCCATGAGTTTTCCGGCGTGGTAAGCAAAGTGGGAAAAAATGTGACAGAATGGAAGGTTGGAGACCGGGTAGTCTCTGACAATACTGGATATGTGTGCGGCAAATGTCATGCCTGCACCACCGGACAGTACCTGATGTGTCCGGAACGTCTGGGGCTGGGTTATGGCATGGACGGCGGATTTACAGACTATGTGAAGATTCGGGGGGATCTGCTGTCCCGAAATCCCAATGCGCTGTTCCACATACCAGATAATGTGTCATTTGATGAGGCGGCGATCCTGGATCCCATCTGCAATGCCTATAAGGCAGTGGTACAGGAATCCAGCATTCTTCCGGGTGAAGATATTGCCGTGTTCGGTGTGGGCCCCCTGGGATTGTTTTCCATTCAGATTGCCAGAGTCATGGGCTGTGGAAATATCATTGCCATTGGCCTGTCCGGCGACAAAGACCGGTTTGAGATCGCAAAGAAATACGGCGCCACCCACGTGATCGCCTCGGATGAGCAGGATCTGTTTGCAGAGATGGACCGGATTACCGGAGGTGAAAAAGTGCCGGTGGTCATCGATGCAGCCGGTGTGAATTCTGTTCTGAAGCAGGCTATCCAGATCGTACGCAAAGGCGGCGAGATCATTAAGATTGGTTTTGACAAGCGTCCTTACGGAGACAGTCTGGATGAGCTGCTGGATCTGGGTATTACATTGAAGGGACATTTTGGCTACGACTATGTATCCTGGAAAAATGTGCTGCATCTGCTGGAGCTGGGAAAGGTGGATTTGAAAGGCATGATCTCTCACCATATCCGGCTGGAAGACTGGTCCAGGGGCTTTGATCTGGTCCGCTCCAAAAAGGCCATTAAGATCATCATTTCAAAGGATGCGCCGAAATTATGACAGTCTGGCCGAATATGGCTGTGTGGAGAACAAAAATGGAATTGCAGGAGGCAGCGGTATGAATTATATTGAACAGTATAAAAAGTGCTATCAGGCGATTCTTCGTGAACACGAAGAAGTGTTTCAGCGTCTGGATATGGAGCAGCTGAAAGCGTTTATGGATGCGATTATAGAAGCAAAAAGAATTTTTGTCCACGGTACTGGCCGGGAAGGCATTTCCGCCAGAGGCTTTGCCATGCGTCTGGCTCATCTGGGAAAACAGACCTACTGGCTTTTTGATGACACTACAGTGGGTATGGGAGAAGGAGATCTGTTCATTATCACCGATGGCCGGGGGGATGTGGGGATTCACAGAAGAATTGTGGAGCAGGCCTCCAAAACGGGGGCGAAGATTGCGTTCCTTACCTGCCTTCCGGAGGGAAATCTGGTAAAAAAATATGCAGATCTGTATCTGTTCGTTCATGCAACAGTGTATATGGCGGATTCTCTGGAAGATCCCAATGCACCCAGACAGCATGACGTGGTACCTACGGAACAGCCTATGGGCAATCAGTATGAGCAGCATCTGTATCTGCTCCTGGATATCATCAGCATTCTGCTGAAGGATGCCATGGGCCAGACGGATGAAGAAATGGAGAGCCGTCACCGAAATATTGAATAATGCCGGAGACAGTGCGGCAGATGTCTGTCTGTATCCGGTGGAATCACTGACAGAAGCAGTCAGAAACAGGAGGAAACCTTATGCAGCAGCTTTATACAAGATGGAATGCAGAAAACCGTAATACGATCCCATTGTCAGAATATCCCAGACCCCAGATGGTGCGGGAAAATTATGAAATCTTAAATGGGATCTGGCAGTATGCCATTACAAGGAATGAAAGAGAGCCACTGTCTTATGATGGAGAGATCCTGGTGCCTTTTTCGCCGGAAGCAGCAGCATCCGGCGTGGGAAAGGTGCTGATGCCGGGAGAATATCTTCACTATAAGAGAAATTTTACCCCGGACAGGAAGGCAGACCGGCAGAGACTGCTTCTGCATTTTGGGGCAGTGGATCAGCGGTGCAGAGTGTATGTGAATCAGAAACTGGCCGGTTCCCATGAGGGAGGGTATCTGTCCTTTACATTTGATATCACGCCTTACTTAAAAGAAGGGGAAAATGAGATTCATGTGGCGGTACAGGATGATTCGGACACCTCTTACCATGCCAGAGGAAAGCAGAAGCTGGAACGGGGAGGGATGTTTTATCAGGCACAGAGCGGTATCTGGCAGACCGTATGGATGGAATGGGTGCCGGAACAGTACATAGAATCCATTCGCATCACGCCCAGATGTTCCAGAGGAGGCGTGGAGCTGAAAGTCTTTTCCCGGGAAAGAGAACATCTGCCGGTGACAGTGCGGATCCTGGAAGAGGGAAAACTGATCCAGGAAGCAGTCTTTTCCAGTGAGAAGCAGATCTTCCTGGATATGGGAGAGTTTCATTACTGGTCACCGGAAGATCCCTTCCTGTACCAGATGGAACTGGTCATGGGAGATGACCGGATAGAAAGCTATTTTGCCATGCGGGAATTTACCGTAGGGGAGGATGCGAAGGGAATCAAGCGGTTTTTCCTCAATGGAAAGCCCTGTTTTCACAACGGGCTGCTGGATCAGGGATACTGGCCGGAGAGCCTGCTGACCCCTCCCAGTGACGAAGCCATGATCTATGACATCCAGAAAATGAAGGATCTGGGCTTTAACATGATCCGGAAGCATGTGAAGATTGAGCCTGCCAGATGGTATTACCACTGCGACCGGATCGGAATGCTGGTATGGCAGGATATGATCAACGGAGGTACAGATTACCATATGAAATTTGTCTGCATCATGCCCAATGCGCTGATGTGGACCGGAAGATGTATCAAAGACAATAAATACCGGGCATTTTCCAGACAGGATAAGGCCGGACGGGAAGAATACAGAAAAGAGCTGACGGGGATGATCAAACAGCTCTACAATGTGCCAAGTATCTGTGTGTGGGTGCCTTTCAATGAGGGATGGGGACAGTTTGACGCGGCAAAAGCTTCTGCTCTGGTACAAAAGCTGGATCCCACCCGTCATATTGACGAGGCCAGCGGCTGGTTCGATCAGGGCGGCGGTGATATGTACAGTATTCATAATTACTGGAGACCTCTGAAAGTAAAGCCGGAAAAACGGGTTGTAGCTCTGACGGAGTACGGCGGGTATTCCTGGAGAATGCCGGGCCACAGCTATTGCGATGAGATTTATGGATACAAAGATTATAAGAGCAGGGAAGAATTGACCGAAGGATACCGGGGACTGATCGAGCGGGATATCCTGCCTAATATTGCCAGGGGACTTTCCGCGGCAGTGTATACCCAGGTATCAGATATTGAAGAAGAGGTAAATGGAATTTTGACCTATGACCGGGAATTTGTGAAGCTGCAGGAGGATGTGGTCAGGGAACTGAATCAGAAGATCTGCAGCATCTTTGCCCAGGCCACAGAAGAGGAAGGATAAGACAGATTATGTCAGGGCAGAGATACCGTATACAGGCAGAAAAGCCGCAGACGGTGAAATGGCAGGAATTCCCGTGACAGTAAGGAAAAGAGGGAAAGACAGTGAAAGAGCAGTTGGAACAGGCATATCAGGAAATAAAATGCCATATTGACAAAGAATTGCTGCCCTTCTGGGAAAAAAGAGGAGTGGACCAGACCTGGGGAGGATACCTGGTCTGTTATGACGAACAGGGAAATCCCAGAGAGCAGGAAGATAAGTATATTGTAACGCAGACCCGGATGATCTGGGCGTATTCGTATTATGCCAGAAAATATGGAAAGAAAGAATATCTTCCCCTGGCAAAGCAGGGTGTGGAATTTTTTATCCGTCACTTCTGGGATGAGGAATATGGCGGATGGTACTGGAAGACCACCCGCGAGGGAAAGGTGCTGGATAATGGAAAAGTGGTCTATGGACAGACCTTTGCCATTTATGCCCTGTCGGAATATACGCTGGCAAGCGGCGATGCCGTTGGTCTTGCCTATGCGGAGAAAACATTTGATCTTCTGCAGAAATACTGTGCAGATACCAGATACGGCGGCTATTTTGAGAATCTGGAGCGGGACTGGACACTGGCAGAGCCGGGATTTGCCGCAGGGGACCTGAAATCTCTGGATATTCATATGCATACCCTGGAAGCTTTTACCACGCTGTATGAATGTTCCGGAAAAGAAATTCATAAGAGGAAGCTGGAGGAAGTCATCCATGTGATACTGGATCATATGGTGAATCCGGAAATCGGCTGCGGCTATAATCAGTTTGATATTGCTTTCCATAGAAAGCCGGCCATCAACATCCGGCGGACCTGGAATGCAGAAAGGGAGACGGGAGAAGTCATCGACAGCCCGAAAGATACCACTTCTTACGGACATAATATGGAACTGGCGTGGCTGCTGCACCGGGCGGCAGAGGTGATGGGAGATACCTCCGGAGGTTATGATACCATCTGCCAGAAACTGGTGGACCACGGCCTGAAATATGGATTTGACTGGGAGAGAGGCGGCGTTTACCGGGATGGACCTCACGAAGGGGAACCCCTGGTGCGGGACAAAGAATGGTGGCAGAACTGCGAATCGCTGGTTGGTCTGCTGGATATCTATGAAATGACCGGCGAAGAGGAGTATTTCCAGGCATTCCGGAAAAACTGGGAATTTGATACCACATATATGATCTGCCACAGTGTGGGAGAATGGCATCAGCTCCTGACCGAAAAAGGAGAGGTATTGGTGCCCCAGATGGGAAATCCATGGAAAGCCATGTATCACACCGGACGCGCCATGCTGGAATGCCTGCTGCGTCTGGAAAAGCTTGCCGGAAAAGAAGAATCATGAAGAAGTGGAGACAGAGATGAAGGGACGGATTTTTAATATACAGCGGTTTTCTGTCCACGATGGCCCGGGAATCCGGACAACAGTATTTTTCAAGGGATGCAATCTGCGGTGCCAGTGGTGCCACAATCCGGAATCCTACCAGCCGGAGATCCAGCTGCAGTATTTTGCAGACAAGTGTATTCACTGTGGAATGTGTGAACAAGTGTGTCCGGCCGGCGTGCGGATTGTGGATAACCGCCGGATCGGCCTGGAGAACTGCATTTTGTGCAGAAAATGTGAGTCGGTCTGTATGCAGGATGCCATTAAGGTATCTGGTTATGAGATAGGAGCAGAGGAGCTGCTGGCTGTGGTGAAGAGAGACCGGCGTTATTATGACAATTCCGGCGGCGGACTCACGGTGTCCGGCGGGGAACCGATGCTGCAGTGGAAATTCTTGCAGGAGTTTCTTCCGCTGGTAAAGGAAGAAGGGATTTCCACCGCACTGGATACGGCTGGAAATCTGCCCTGGGAATGTTATGAAGCGATTCTGCCTTTTGTGGATCTGGTGCTGCTGGACCTGAAGATTATGGACCGGGAGCTTCACCGGAAGTATACAGGAGTGTACAATGACCGGATCCTGGATAATGCAGAGAAAATGATGAAACGGGGTGTCCGGCTGCATATCCGGGTACCTCTTATGGCAGGAATCAACGATACGGAAGAAAATGCGAACGCTTTGTTTGCTTTTGTGAAAGAATATCCCAATGTGGAAGAAATCCGTCTGCTGCCTTACCATACCATGGGGCTGGAAAAGTCAAAAAGTCTGGGAATGGATGCTCCGGTATTCCAGAAGCCGGAGCAGGCGCGTCTGGAGGCGCTGAAAGCCAGGATGGATGCGCGGGTGGTCTTTTAGAAGCGGACAGAGCACCTGCTTTGTTACGGAGCAAAAAGTGATCAGGAAAGGAGTGGCCAATATGGTCAGAAAGGAATTGCAGGACAGAATTGACGCCTGGTTCAGGAAAGATTACAGAGAAACGTTTATGGAGAGGATCGAGCTGGTGCTGGAGGCAGAGAAATTGTATGGAGCCGAAGAGCCGGCACTGGCCTATGGACATACACTGGAGCATATTCTTCAGGGAATCAGCCTTCCGGTGGGAAAGGACGAGCTTCTGGCCGGTTCTGTGGTGACCCGGGTTCCCACAGAGCAGGAAGAAAAAGAAGTAAGAGCTGTCTATCAGAGATGGTGGGATATTCCCACAGAGGAACGCCACAAAAAAATCCTGTTTTATTATTCTGAGAACTGGATCCGCTGCCGTCCTTACTGGTTTCCGTCCTTTGGACATCTGGCTATGGACTGGGAGATGATGCTGGAGCATGGCATGAACGGCTTCCTGGATAAGGTGAGCACACGCAGGGAGCAGGGCGGACTGAGCGCAGACCAGTCGTACTTCCTGGAAGGTGTGGAGATCTGCTGCAAAGCCATCCGCGCTTATATCGAAAAATATGCCAGGGCGGCAGAACAGGCCGGACGCAGTGATCTGGCCGAAAACCTGAAGCAGGTGGCCGGAGAGGGAGCAAAGACATTTGCCCAGGCACTGCAGCTTCTGTGGATGGTGATTCTGGTCCTGCAGAAGGTATGCGGCTGTGGTGTGCTGAATTTAAGCCGGATGGACCAGTATCTGTATCCGTATTATCAGAAGGATCTGGAAGCAGGCATTCTGACAAAGGAAAGAGCGCAGGAGCTTCTGGATGAGTTTTATTTTAAAAATAACGAGATCATGGTACAGACAGACCATATGTCCATAGAAACAGAGTCTACGGATTATACCCTGGAAGTGGCCTTCGACGATCCCAACTATATTATTCTGGCCGGGAAGAAAGCAGATCAGACCGGCGGCGTCAACGAATTGTCTTATGTCATGATCGAGGCGGCCAGAGATCTGAAGCTGCGCAATCCGTTTATTGTAGTGCGTTATTATGAAGGAATCCCGGCAGATTTCTGGAGGCTTGTGTGCAGAGCCATGCGGGAAAATACTACAGTGGTCATTTACAATGACGAGACGATGATTCCTGCTCTGCAATATTATGGAGTGGAGGAGCCGGAGGTATATGATTATGGTTTCTTCGGCTGCAATGACCCGAATATCCCGGCAGACGAAGGGGGACTGCGGCAGGTATGGATTAATCTGGCTAAGCCGCTGGAACTGGCCCTGTTCCAGGGAGATTATCCCATGGAGCCCAGAGCTGGCAGCCAGCCCCGGGACTGTGAGTTTAAGATTGAGGACCGCATGACCGGACTGATGACAGGGGCTTACTATGGAGTGGAGACGAAAGATCTGGACGAGATCCGGTCCATGGAAGAATTTGTGGAAATCTACCAGCAGCAGCTGACCTATCTGGTGGGAGAATTCCGCAAAGGCTTTGAAATGGATTTTGATGTGGAAAAGGAAGTTACCGGAAACCGGATGCGGATCGAGGACTGCTTCCTGCGGGGAACCATTGAAGATGCCGTGACCTGGACCAGAGGCGGCACCAAGTATCACAAGATCGTAACCCAGGGCTGCGGGCTGGCCACAGTGGTAAATGCCCTTTATGCCATTGACAAGCTGGTGTTTACAGATCATGAGTATACGCTGAAAGAGCTGGCAGAAATCCTGCGTCAGGATTACGCCGGAAACGAATTTCTGTCCATGCGTCTCAAAAAGAAGATCCACAAATTCGGAAATGACCTGGATGATGTGGACAGATACGCAAAAGTTGTGACAGACTGCTTTGTTCATGCAGTGGACAGCTATAATGGAGAAGATTACCTCTATCAGATGTGGCCTACTTACTCTACGGACAGAGATTTTACCACCATGGGGCGGTATGTGGGAGCCACACCGGACGGCAGACGGGCCGGAGAGCAGATCAGCGAAAATCAGTCTCCGGCAGAGGGTACAGATATTTCCGGCCTGACGGCCATGCTCAATTCTCTGTCTAAAGTACCGTTTCAACGGATCACAGGAGGGCCGCTGAATGTGCGGATCCATCCATCGGCAGTGAAGGGAGAAGACGGACTGGATGCCATGTGCGCGCTGTTTCTGACCTATATGCAGAACGGAGGCCTGCAGCTGCAGGTGAATGTGGTGGATGCAGAGACGCTTCGGGCTGCTCAGGCAGATCCGGACAAATACCGGAATCTCTGTGTGCGGGTGACTGGATACAGTGCGTTCTTTGTGGAGATGGGAAAGAAAGCCCAGGAAGAGATGATCCACAGGACGGAGCAGCTGGTATAGGGCCAGACAGCAGAAGGAGGCGAATACAGATGAGCAAAATGATCAATGGTGTACTGGGTCCCATATCCACAGATGCATTGGGTGTGACATTGATGCACGAACATATTCTGCAGGCCAACTGGTCCATGCGCCAGTCTTATGCCGCGTGGTTTCAGTACGATGAATTTCTGGAGCGGGCAGTGACGGATGTGGGGCGGACGATGGAATACGGCGTAAAGACCATGGTGGAACAGACGCCGGTATGCCTGGGAAGAGATATCCATGCCATGCGGGATGTGGCAGAGAAGACGGGGATCCAGCTGATCGCTGCCACAGGTTTCTTCTATACAGAGAATCAGTGGACCTTTAACCGGAAGGCAGAAAGTTTTCTGAAATATATGCTGATCGATATCAGAGAAGGAATCCAGGGAACGGACAGTAAGCCGGGAATCATCAAATGTGCCACGGATGTGGCAGGGATTACTCCCATCAATGAGATCATGCTCCATGCCCATGCCATGGCGGCAGTGGAGAGCGGACTGCCCATCGGTACACACTCCTATTATGGAAACCGCAGCGGGCTGGGACAGATGGATATCTTTGAACAGTATTCCCTGAATCCAAAGAAAATCCTTATCGGACACTGCGGAGATACCAATGATCTGGGATACTTGGAAGAACTGTTGTCCCGGGGCTGCTATATCGGCCTGGACCGGTTCGGAGATGATGCCAAGAATCCGCTGGAAAAGAGGGTAGAGACCCTGTTGGCCCTCTGGGAACGGGGCTGGAAGGAACAGCTGATCATTTCCCATGATTATGTGTGTTTTGTGGATCTGGGACAGTTTGAATGGGAGGAACTGAAAAAAACAGATCCCGATGATGTGCCTTATAATTACCGGTATATTCACCGCTATGTTCTGCCGCTGCTGCTGGAACACGGGCTGACGGAGAAAGATCTGGATACTCTTCTGGTGGAGAATCCCAGGAGATTTTTTGAGGCGGAGTAATCCGAAAGACGGATCAGGAAGGAGAGCAGTTCCTGTCAGAAAGTAATTCTGTCCGGCAGGAGTTTTTGCCGGCGGCGGGGCGCTTAGAGCAGCAGCTGGCTTTCTTTTGACAAAAAACAGGCGTATCCTGTGCAGGATGATCTATCCTGCCGGATGCGCCTGTTTGTGTTTTTGCAGCATGCAGAGGTATGTCTTTCCGAAACACTCTCCGTTGCCGTCTGCTCATACAAGAGTCTGATTTTTCTCCAGCATTTCAAGAATAATCTTTTGGGTATATTCCCCCAGATGTTTCCGGTCTTCCTTTTCCAGCTGATCCGGATAGATGGGTTTGCCGTATTCAATAACCACATGGGCCGGTTTCACAAATGGCAGATGTTTTTCAAAAATGGCGGAGGTATTGTTCAGAGCAATGGGAACAATGGGACATCCGCTTTTGGTGGCCATTTTGAAGCTGCCTTCGTGAAAAGACATCAGCTCCAGATCGCTTTCCTTTTTATTTCTTGTTCCTTCTGGAAACACACAGATGGAGATGCCGTTTTTTAATTTGTCAATGGCCTCCAGGATGGTTTTCATGCCTTCTTTGATGTCTTTTCGGTCGAGAAACAGACAGTGAAGATTTTTCATCCAGTCCCGGAGCAGGGGATAACGGAGCATTTCTTTTTTGGCAATATAGCCGGTACGTCTCTGGCATCGGACATAGGTCAGAAGAATGTCAAAGTAGCTGCGGTGATTTCCCACATAAAGAACAGCCGTATCTTCAGGAACATTTTCCAGACCAATGACGGTGGTGCGGCAGCCGGATAATTTCAGCAGAAAGCGAAAGACAGCCTGAATAATCCGCAGAGAACTGATATCTTTTTTCACGGGATTAAATTTGCCGATGATCCATTCTGCGATCAGAATCGGAATGGAAAGGATCAGATAGCCGACCACACCGATGCAGATTAAAATAAATCGAATCATAGTTTGCCTCTTTCTGTTCGTATTCCAATGTTGGATATTCTATCTTTCATTATACGGAATTTCCAAATTTTATGCAATAAATCTTTTCCCTGGCACATACAATACTTAGTAAGATTGGATCTGACTGGTGTGAAAATGGTATGAAAAAAAGAACAGGCATTTTTCTTCTGGCCGTGCTCTGTGTATGGCTGGCTGCAGGGTGCAAAGTAACGGATATGTCCAGCGACAAGACCCAAAATCTGGAATATACCGTAGTTAAGGAGGAAGATCTGCCTCAGGAAGTAAGTGCGCTGATCGAAGAGAGAAAGACAAAAGAATTTCA
>UQMI01000015.1 GCA_900542045.1 uncultured Blautia sp. | reverse complement strand
CTAACCCCTCATGATTGAGGGGCAGGGGAGTTGAATAGGCGAAGCCTGTTTTTTATGCGGTAAGAAAACAAAACGTTTTGTTCTGATCTTCTTATCACATAAAACGCTCTACGAGGCCGCAAGGTATCCGGCGGACATCTGTTTTGCTCCGATCAGAGTGGAACGGAGACTGCACTGCGGCAGACTTCTGGTTCAATTCTTTCTCATTCCTGTAAAATGTCTGTGGTATAACTGATCGGTCTGTGCTATAATTTGTAAATGGACAAAAAAGGTGCGAATTTGACGGCGAATCTCGCCGGTGACCAGGGTGGGGGATTGGATGAGAAAGAAGATATCCATAGAAAAAATAAAGCGGGTGTTCAGGCAGAAATCAATGATCGTGACGATCATTTTGATTCTGCTGCTGGCCTCGTCTACTATTTTGGCTACAGATTGGCTGAATCGCCTGGAGGAGGAAACGTGCTTTAGCAGGCTCTATGAAGAGGCACGAAATCTGGGCCGGGAAATTGAAGATCATGTGGACAATGACAGAGAGCAGCTGAAAATGCTGGCTGTCATTATTGCGAAGTATGAGAACTTTACTTCTCCGGAGCTTTGGGAGATACTGGATTCCTATTCTACAACCGGGATGATATCCAGGATCGAGCTTTTACTGCCGGATAATACTGTTCTTACTGCCGGAGGGGCAAAGGTAGAGACAAACGGAGAATTATCTTTTGAAAAAGAGGCGTCTTTAGGAGTGCATATTACAGACCGGGAGACAGAAATTGGAAAAAAAGATGTGTATGTAATCCGGCATTATGTGCCGGTGGTTCGGGACGGAAAAACAGCAGCTATGCTGTATGGAGTGACAGACCTGGAAAACCTGCCGGAAGAAATGAGAATGCAGCCCTACAGTGGACAGGCGGCTATTTATATTGTGGATGGAAAGACAGGAGAGTTTCTGGTGGATACCTGGCATGAAGAGCAGGGAAATATCTGGGAAATGGGAAATCGTCAGATGGCTCCCGGTTATGATCATGAACAG
This sequence comes from uncultured Blautia sp., assembly GCA_900542045.1. GTDB lineage: Bacteria > Bacillota > Clostridia > Lachnospirales > Lachnospiraceae > Blautia_A > Blautia_A gallistercoris. Next base: position 62,502 of record UQMI01000015.1, on the reverse strand, counting down.
CTGAAACAGGGAATGATCAACGGAGAAAGCAGATACGTGATCTTTGTATCAAAGACCATCGGAGAATATCTTTATTTTTATTATGAACCTCTTTCAGTCAATGCATGGAGGCTGGCACTGTCTGTACCGGAAAGTGTGGTGTTTGCCAATGCGGATACGATCCAGACAGTACTGCATGTTTTCGCCGTTTTTGAAACAGTCTGTTTTATTTTATATTTTCTGTGGATGCTTCATTACAGCAAACAGGCAAGCGAGGAGAAGCAGCGGCAGTTAGATACGATACATTCTATCTACGATGTGGAGAATTTGTTGTTTAATGCTCATGAAAAGCGGAAAAACGTAGAATTGGCGCTGGAGAAAGTGGGATATCTTTTGTCAGCAGAAAGTGTAGAATTCTGGATGCAGGGACCGTTTGACGAAGAAAAATCTTTTGTCTGGGTGAAAGACCAAACAGAAGGAACTGTGTTGTTAAGCAGGGAAGTGATAGAATTCCTGAAGAGCTATTTTGAAAAGGGCAATCGTCATTTTGAAGCTTACGGTGAAGACGTACTGCAGAGCCGGCTGCCTGGTATACAAACAGGTGTAATTCGAAATCTGCTGGCAGCGCCGGTGGGGGATCAGAAGGATGAGAGCAGAGGGATCCTGATTGGATGTAACGTGTCGGACAAGAGAAGCGGTGTGATTTCTCTGGAAAGTATCAGTATCAGCTTTCGGATGTTTTGCAGAAATATGCAGTCGTACTCTGCCATGAAAGTGCGGGGCGAAAAAGATATCCTGTCAGGCCTGTATAATCGGAACCGCTATGAAATGGATCTGCAGAAACTCCGGAAATATGAGGGAGAATCTATTGCCTGCATTTATATAGATGTCAATGGCCTTCATGAACGGAATAACCAGAAAGGGCATGCGGAGGGAGATCGGATGCTTCAGTTGGTCGCGGCACAGATCAGGGAGAAATTCGGAACAGAGTATACGTATCGGATTGGAGGAGATGAGTTTCTGGCATTTGTTATGAGGACAGAAGAATCTGCAGCTGTTTTGAAAGCAGAAGAGATGAAGAAGAGTCTGTGGGAGAAAGAGATTTATATTTCTTTTGGAATCCAGTGGCAGACTGGTGCAATTTCTCTTGATTCTCTGATTAAAGAGGCTGAGCGGAAGATGTATCAGGATAAAAGAGCATACTATGAAAAAGAAGAAAATGACAGGAGACAGCGCTGTCGGTAAAAGAAACGGTGAAGCAGTCAGAGAAACAAAAAGTTTCTCTGACTCTTTTTTTGGCCTTTTTTAGATTTGTTAAGAACTTCTTCAGGATTTGTTAAGGTAAGGGGGCGATAATGAGTCTATCGAAAGCAAAAAAAGTTCATATATTAAAAGAAAGGATGATGAATAATGCATATGAAAAAATTATTAAGAAAAGGTCTGGTATTTTGTATGGCAGGAGCTCTGGCCTTCACGATGATGGCATGCGGAGGAAATAATTCCAAGAAATCATCTGCTGGCAGCAGTACACAGACAGAGTCCAGTAAGGACAGCAGTTCTTCAGCAACCAGTAAGAGCGGAACCGGAAGCTCATCCAGCTCTTCCAGCAATAAGAGCAGCACGGGAAGTTCCACCGGCTCTTCCAGCAATAAGAGCAGCATCGGAAGCTCATCCAGCTCTTCCAGTAAGAAGAGCAGCACGGGAAGCTCCACCAGCTCTTACAGTAAGAAGAGCAGCACGGGAAGCTCCACCAGCTCTTCCAGTAAGAAGAGCAGTAACGGAAGTTCATCCAACAGCGGAAGTACTGCAAAAAGTTCTTCCAGTGCTTCCAACAGTAAAAGCAGTTCAAATTAATTTCGGAGATGACAGAGCCCCTGTATGAATATGACAGGAAATCAGCAAAAGCGGGCCGTAAGGAGGAGAGGAATCTGGGTCCGCTTTTTGATATTAAGAAAGGCGGTGGCTTTTATGGTAATTCCAAATATGAAAAAAGAAAACAGAATTCAAAATGTATTGGAATGGCTGGAAAACTCGGAACAGAGCCATCAATGCAAGACTGCAGTGGATGATGGAGAGGTCAGCCTGACATTTCACGAACTTCTGATATGGTCCAGGAGGATTGGAAGTGGGATCAGTCAGGTGACATCCCCCAAGAAGCCCGTTGCTGTCTTTATGGAAAAAAGTTCGGTCACTCTTGCGGCCATGTTCGGGGTGGTGTATGCCGGCTGCTTTTATGTGATGATTGATCCGGAACAGCCACCGGAGCGGATCAAGAAAATTTTTCAGGTGCTGCAGCCGGAGACGGTGGTAACTCAGTTGGGAAAGCAGGAACAACTGGCAGCCAGCGGTTACCGGGGAACTGTTTTATTTATCACGCAGCTGCTGCAGGAACGTATTCTGGGAGAACGGCTGGGAGAAATCCGCCGGCTGAGTAAGGAAACAGATCTTTTATATGGGATTTTCACTTCTGGCTCCACGGGGACTCCAAAAGGAATCGTGGTCAGTCATCAGGCTGTGATTCGTTTTATTAGTCACTTTACAGATTTGTTTGCCATTTCGGAACAGGATCAGATTGGCAACCAGGCTCCATTTGACTTTGATGTTTCGGTGAAGGATATTTATTCTTCCATAAAGACGGGAGCGTCTTTGATTATAATTCCCAGGAAGCTGTTTACTTCCCCGGCCAGACTGCTTGATTATCTGTGTGAAAAGGAAGTGACTACATTAATCTGGGCGGTATCGGCTCTTTGCCTGGTTTCTTCCCTGAAAGGACTCAATTACCGGGTCCCGGATACGGTAAATAAAATTTTGTTCAGCGGGGAAGCCATGCCGGCAAAACATCTGAGGAGCTGGCAGCGTGCTTTGCCGGGAGCTGTGTTTGTCAATTTGTATGGACCTTCAGAAATTACCTGCAACTGTACGTATTACAGAGTAGAACATCTGGCGGATGAGGAAGAGAAAATTCCCATTGGAAAAGCCTTTCCGGGAAGAGAAGTCTTTCTGATGGATGAGACTCAGAAAGAAATCCCCATGCCTGGAAAAGTAGGCGAAATCTGTGTGGCTGGAGAATCGCTGGCTGAAGGATATTATGGTGATCCCAAACAGTCCCGGGAGAAATTTCTGCTTTACCCGGTGGCTGGAAAAAAGATTCAGCGGATCTACCGGACGGGAGATCTGGGCTATTATGGAAAGAACGGAATGCTTTATTTTGCAGGCAGAAGGGATTTTCAGATCAAGCATATGGGACGTCGCATTGAATTGGAAGAAATTGAAAATGCCATGATGGGATTGGAAAGTATAAGCAGCGTATGCTGTATATTTGATCCTGACAGGCAGCAGATTGTAGCCTTTTATACAGGAGAAGAGGAAACTGGCAGTATCCGTCAGCTGTTGAAAGCGAAAATACCGGCCTATATGATTCCGGGTAAATTGATCAGGCTCCATCGAATGCCATTGAACAAAAATGGAAAAAAAGACAGGGGATTGCTGAAAAGGCAGATACAGGGAGGGATACTATGCGGACAGAGCGGCTAAAGGAGGCAGCTGCCCGGTATGGGACGCCTCTGTATGTGTATGACCTGGATATTCTGCGTGAGCAGATGACTATATTTCGAAAAAAACTGGGAACGGACATTGGACTCTGTTTTGCTATGAAGGCAAATGCCTTTCTCACGGCTCCAATGGCAGCTATGACGGAACGGATTGAGATTTGCTCTTTTGGTGAGTATCAGATCTGCAGGAAGCTGGGGATCGCTCCGGAAAAAATGCTGATTTCCGGAGTGCTTAAAAAACGGGAGGAACTGCAGATCGTGCTGGGGGCCTGCGGAGAAAACGCGGTGTATACAGCGGAGTCTGTGAGGCAATTTTTTCTGCTGTCTCAGCTGGCCAGGGAAAACAGACGGACGCTGCGTGTATATCTCCGGCTATCCAGCGGGAATCAGTTCGGAATGGATGAAAAAACCATATGCAGCTTAATACGGGAAAGAGCACAGCATTCGCAGATACAGATTGAAGGACTTCATTATTTTTCCGGAACCCAGAAGAAATCGGAAACGCTTATTGGAAAAGAATTGGAGAAGCTGGACGCATTTTTATGCCGGACAGAAAAAGAAGAGAAATTTTGTTGGAAGCATCTGGAGTACGGACCAGGAATGAGTGTCTCATATTTTCGGGGAAAGAACGGAAACGGAGCAGCGGGAAAAGAGGGCGCTGTTTCCGAAGATAGGTCTGTGAGCAGGACAGCCGGGGAAAATACGGAGGTTTTCCAGCCTGGTATTCTGGAGATTACAGAACGGATCCGGAAGATGAAATGGAAGGGAAAGATAACCCTGGAAATGGGACGGGCTCTTACGGCGATGTGTGGTTATTATCTGACTGAGATACAGGACTGTAAACGGACGGAAGGCCGCAGTTACTGTATTGTAGATGGGGGATCCCATCAGATGAATTATGACGGTCAGGTCCGGGGGCTCTATCAACCTGTTATTCGGGTACTGGATAAAAAGATGCCAGATAACAGCAAAAATACAGAAAACTGGACCATTTGCGGTGCGCTCTGTACAGTCAGTGACATTTTGGCAGCAAATGTCTGCCTGGGAGATGTGAAAGTCGGGGATCAGCTGGTATTTGAACGGACGGGGGCGTATTCGTCCACAGAAGGCATGGCATTATTTCTCAGTCATGCGCTGCCGGCAGTGGTGCTGTACAGCGAAAGGACCGGATGGAAACTGGTGCGCAGGAAACAGGAAACGTATCCGTGGAATATGGACGGGAGCAGGAGGTGTGGAGAAGATGGAAACACTGATTAAAATATTGGAAGAAATCGATGATACCATTGATTTCCGGAAAGAACAGGCTCTGATCGATGATCATCTGCTGGATTCCTTTGGAGTGATCCAACTGGTTTCAGAAATTGAAGATACTTATGGTGTTACGATTGAAGCAGCGGAAATGATACCGGAGAATTTTAATTCCGCAGAGGCAATCTGGAAGATGATCGAACGATTGCGGGAGCGATTCTGAAAATGGCATATCATACAAATGTGTATTTGTTTTTATTTCTTCCGGCTGCTCTTGTGACTTATCAGCTGGCACCCAGGAAAAGACGGTGGATGGTATTGCTGGGGTACAGCTATCTGTTTTTCTTTGTGTTCAGCAAAAAGCTGATCCTGTGTCTGATCGGCACCACTTTGCTGATTCACTATGTGGGAATCTGGCTGTCGCAGTTAAAACAGAGCTGCCGTCGGGAACAGTCGGAGCACCAGGATATTGAAAAGGCGGCGATTCGCCGCAAATACAGGAAATGGGAAAGGTGCATGTTGGCGGGAGGCATCCTGGCACTTCTGGCAGTACTGGCATATCTGAAATATTATAATTTTTTCGCCCAAAACATGAACGTCATGTTGGAAGAGGCCGGGAAACAGGCAGTTTTGCCGGTCAGATCGCTGGTTCTGCCAATCGGAATTTCCTTTTATACGCTGCAAGCCATCGGATATATGGCGGATGTATACTGGGAAAAAATACCGGCAGAACTGCATCTGGGAAAACTGGCTCTGTTTCTTGGCTTTTTTCCGCAGCTGATGGAAGGACCCATCTGCCGTTATTCGGATACGGCGGATGCGCTGATGATGGGAGAACCCATCAGCGATAAAAATCTCACGCAGGGATGTATGCGGATTCTGTGGGGCCTGTTTAAGAAGATGATCATAGCGGACCGGCTGTCAGTGCTGGTTGGAGGGGTCTTTGATCATTATGAGAGTTATGGAGGCATTGTAGTGGCAGTGGCGGCGGCAGCCTATACGGTTCAGCTGTATATGGAATTTTCCGGCTGTATGGATATTGTCCTCGGAAGCGGAAAAATATTTGGAATCTGTCTGCCGGAGAATTTCAGACAGCCCTTTGCCTCACGAAATCCTGCGGAGTTCTGGAGAAGATGGCATATTACGCTGGGAACCTGGCTGAAAACCTATATTTTTTATCCGGTGTCGGTATCTGGTGCGGTAAAAAAGTGGAATCAGTTTGGAAGAAAACATTTGGGAAAATACGGAACAAAGATCGGTACAACGATCCTGGTTCTGTTTCCCGTTTGGCTGGGTAACGGGCTCTGGCATGGAGCCAGGTGGAGCTATCTGTTTTATGGAATGTATTACTTTGTTCTGCTGGTCCTTAGCACGGCTGTGGAGCCGGTGAGAAACAGGCTGGTGAAGGTTTTTCAGATACGAGAAGATGCCTGGTATTGGCGTGGACTGCAGATTGGAAAAACCTGGATAATTATTTTGGTGGGCGAAATGTTTTTCCGGGCCAATGGTCTGAAAGCGGGAATTCACATGTTTCTCAGTATTTTCCGGCAAATGGAATTGGAAAAACTGTGGGACGGAACACTGCTGGGATTTGGTCTGGACAGAGGGGATTTCCTGGTGATCCTGGCTGGCTGTGTGATCGTGGGAATGGTCGGAAAATATAAAGAAAAGAATAAAACGGGTCTGAGCGAAAAAGTGGAGCGGCTGCCTTTACCGGGCCGCTGGCTGGTATATTACAGCCTTCTGCTGGCTGTGGTGATTCTGGGGGCCTATGGTGAAGGCTACCAGCAGGTGGATCTGATTTATGCAGGATTTTGAGGTGAACATATGAGGATTATAAGAAAAGGAATCTTTCTGCTTCTGCTGGCAGGAATCCTGTGGCTGGCATCTTATGTATGCAGCAGTATTTCCACAGGAGCAAATAATCTGGATCTGGGACGGAATAACAATGTGGCGGGAATACAGAGAGAAAGAGAAGATTCCATTGATTTGCTGGTTCTGGGAGACAGTGAAAGTTATACGGCGGTTTCTCCCATGCGTTTGTGGGAAAAAACCGGTATTACTTCTTATATTTGCGGACAGACCGGGCAAAAGATCGGTGAAACGTGGTATTTTTTGAAGACGGCTTTGCAGAACCAGTCTCCCCGTATGGTGATCCTGGAAACGAATCTGTTGTTTCGGTATCAGGGATTGACAAAAGAAGCGCAGACTGCTGTATCAGAAACCGGAAGCTATTGCTTTCCGGTTTTTCGATATCATAATTTATGGAAGCAGCTATTTGGGAAGAAAATGATGAAGACAGTAAATTATAAAGGGTTTACGATCCGCGACAGTGTAGGTGCCTATAAAGGCGGTGATTATATGATGCCTTCTGAAGAACGGGAGAAAATAGAGCCTGCGGTGCGGTTTTACCTGGATCGGATTGTCCGGCTTTGCCGGAAAGAAGGAATCTCTCTGCTGCTTCTGAGTGCTCCGTCTCCGGTAAACTGTACTTACCAGCGGCATAATGCTATTTCCGATTATGCAGAGCAGAAAGAAATTGACTATCTGGATCTGAATCTTAAGCTGAAGGAATTGAAGATTGACTGGAAGGTGGACAGTCTGGATAAAGGGGATCATCTGAATCTTTCCGGCGCGCATAAGGTGACAGATTATCTGAGTATTTATCTGAAAGAGCAGGGGACATGGACAGATCACCGGGAGGACAAGGACTATCAGTCCTGGAATATGCTGTCAGATGCTTATGAGAAACAGGCCAGGAAGGCGCTAAAGAAAATTCAGGATGGATGAGAACACAAAGATGAACTTCATTCTAGATAATTGAAACAAATATGTATATAATGAAAGACGGGATACCAGAGGAGGTGAAAAAAGGATGAGCAGAGCAAATATTCTGATCATTGAAGATGATGCAGATATCCGGGAAGGTGTGCGCATATTACTGGAAAGCGAAGATTTTAATGTGAAGGAAGCAGAGAATGGAGCGTCTGGTCTGAAACTTTTGGCCGGAGACACAGATCTGGTAATTCTGGATGTGATGATGCCGGGTATGTCCGGACTGCGGACTTGTGAGGAAATCCGAAAGGTGTCTTATGTACCGGTTTTGTTTCTCACTGCAAAAAGCCAGGAGTCAGATAAGCTGATCGGACTGATGGCCGGAGGAGACGATTATCTGTCCAAACCTTTTTCCTATTCAGAGCTTTTGGGAAGAGTGAAAGCGCTGCTGCGCCGTTATCAGGTCTACAGAGGAAAAGCAGAAGGAACCAAAGAAACTGAGGAGAAATATCTGGAGCGGTCTGGTATCCGGATCAATGAAGAGTTTAATGAAGTATTTGTACATGGGCAGGAAAAAGAATTATCGGACATCGAATACCATATTCTCCTGTTGATGATGCGTTATCCCAGAAAGATATTTTCTGCCCAGAATTTGTATGAAAGTGTCTGGAATGAGCCTTATTTTTATTCCTGCAACAGTACAGTCATGGTTCATATACGAAAGCTTCGGGTAAAGATAGAGAAGGATCCGCAAAAACCGGAATATATCAAAACAGTCTGGGGAAAGGGATATAGATTTGAAACAAAAAGTGATTAGAAAGGACTCCATATATTGGCGGCTGCTGCGGCTTCTGGTCGCGGCAGCTGTCGTTTCGGTTCTGTTTTTTGCAGGGTTGAACCGGATAGGAGAATATTTGATTAATTATTATTATTACAGTACCGATTATGAGGAGAAAAAAGATCAGGGATATGTGAACCGGCTGCAGAAATATGTGGAACAGAACCAGTTGTCTACCAGAGATTCTGCAGCTTTATCTGCGTGGGTGAAAGAGCAGAAGATCCTTTCGGTGCAGATTTTTAAAGATAATATTCTGATGTATGACTCCGATTATGCAGATCAGGAAAACATCTGGGAAGAAGAGATTGAGATTAACCTGTATGATTGGATGGTATATTACCCGGTGCAGTTTGTCGATGGGGAAGCTCTGGTGGTGCTCTATGGGATGTATTCTTATCAATATTATACCTATGCCATGATTGCGGAGCTGCTTCTGGCTTTTGCGCTGTTTCTGCTGATCGTTATGCTGGGAATCCGCAGGACCATGGATTATATCCGGAGATTATGCGATGAAATTGAGATTCTGGAAGGTGGAAATCTGGAATATGAGATCACGGTTTCCGGTAAGGATGAACTGGCCACACTGGCGCGCAGCCTGGATAACATGCGCAAGTCTTTTCTGGCGCAGACAGAGAAAGAAACTTATCTGGTGCAGGCAAATCAGAGAATGGTCACCAATATGTCTCATGATCTTCGGACACCGCTGACTTCCATTATGATTTATACAGAAATTTTGAAAAAGAATAAATATAAAGATGAGAGACAGATGAAAGAATATCTGGAAAAGATTGAAGAGAAAACCTATCGAATGAAACAGCTTTCAGACAGGCTCTTCGAATATTCTCTGGTTACAAGCGAACCGGAGGTGGAACTGGAGGAGCCGGAGGTTTTGAAAGGGGTGTTTTATGATCTTTTGTCAGAGACCTGTGCATATCTGGAACAGAGCGGTTTTTCCGTGCTGCTGGAGGTGGAGTGGAGAGACCGGAAGATACAGGTGAATTCCGAGTATTTAATGCGGATCATTGACAATATCACATCGAATCTGGTGAAATATGCGGATCCTTCCAGCCCGGTTAAGATCCGTTCCGTCTATACAGAGCAGGAGGCCGGCTTCGCTTTTGAAAATGTGAGACAGGTCTTGAAGAAAAAAGAAGATAGTAATAGAATAGGTATTCGTAATATAAAAAATATGATGGGGAGCATGAATGGTTCTTGTGATACCAAGGAGCAGGATAACTGGTTTTGCATCATCCTGAAATTTCCCAGTCAGTGAAATGAGGGAAATAGAAACAGAATCTTAGTTTGGAGGCAGAAAAAGATATGCAGGTAGTGGATACATTTGGACGATACGTGGAAAAGCTGAGCAATACACGGCCGGAGCGGGCCAGGAAGCTGTTGAAACTGGGCTGGGAGGCGCAGGATCTGAAGTTCCGATACCTGCCGGAAAAACAGTTGTTTCCGGCGGACCAGTATCTGGCAAGACTGATGATGGACACCATGCTGTGGCCGCTGCGCAGTCCGGATACTTCAGCAGTTGTCAGTATTTTCACGCCCGGGGAACTGATTCATGAGGCCGGGCTGCACCCGTATAATGTAGAGGGACTTTCCTGCTATCTCAGTGCTTCCCATGCGGAGCGGGGCTTTCTGCAGCAGGCGGAGAATGAAGGGCTGGCAGAGACTTTATGCAGCTATCATAAGACATTCATCGGAGCAGCGGATAAAGATGTGATGCCCAAACCCAGATGTATTGTATATACCAGCCTGGCCTGCGATGCCAATTTGCTGACGTTTTCACGGCTGGCCCGGAAATATCAGGTTCCGGTCTTTTCTATTGATGTGCCATTGCAGCAGAATGCGGAAAATGTGGCATATGTGGCAGGCCAGCTCCGGGATATGAAGAAATTTCTGGAGGAATGTACAGGCCGGAAGATTTCGGAGGAACGCCTGAAGGAACGTCTCCGGTGCAGCAGAAGGACACTGGAGAACTACCGGAAATTTCAGAAGAAAAGAGCAGGCAGGTATGTACCGGCAGATCTGGTTTCCCCACTCTATTGCGGTATGACCAATAACTTGCTGCTGGGGACCAGAGAAGAAGAACGGTATACGGAAATGCTCCTGCAGGATATCCGGCATGCAGAGCCGGCTGTTGGAAAGCGGATCTACTGGATGCATACCATTCCCTTCTGGTCGGATGCGGTGAAAAAAGAACTGTATCTCAGCCGTAATGCCCAGATCGTGGGCTGTGAGCTGGCCCAGGTCTGTGACCATGATTTTGATCCGGAAAAACCCTATGAGGCCATGGCCATACGGCTGGTATACCATGTGTTAAACGGCAGTGCTTCCCGGAGAATCGATGCGGGAATCCGTCACGCAAAAGAGGCCGGGGCAGACGGGGCCGTATGGTTTGCGCACTGGGGATGCAAGCATACTCTGGGTATTGCGCAGCTTGCCAAGAAGAAATTTGAAGAGCAGGGTCTTCCGCTTCTGATCCTGGATGGGGATGGCTGTGACAGAAGCCATGGAGGAGAAGGACAGACTTCTACCCGTCTGGGAGCGTTTATGGAAATGCTGGGAGGAGAGACACATGAATAAGACGTATTATATCTGCAAATATACTCCCGTGGAACTGCTGGAGGCCATGGGAGCCCAGTGTGCGAATCTGAATGAGATGCCCAGGGGATTTGATCTGGCAGATCAGATTGCGCATCCAAACATCTGCGGTTTTGGCAAAGCCCTGTTGGAAGCAGTGATGAGCGGAAAAGTAAAAGAACTGGTGCTGGTAAACTGCTGTGATACCATACGAAGTGTCTGTGATGTGCTGGAGGATTCGGGCAAACTGGATTTTCTCTATCTGGTGGATATGCTGCACAGCAGCGGAGAATGCAGCAGAGAGCGCACGGTGCAGCAGCTGAAAGGGCTGATACAGGCCTACGGCGCCTATAAGGGGACTTCCTTCCGGGAAGACAGGTTCCGACAGGCATTCCGGAAAAAAGAGCGGGTATCGGAACCGTACCTCAGCGTGCTGGGAGCGCGGATGGGCAATGAGTTATTTGAGATGGTAGAGCAGGCCATGCCTTTTCCGGTGGAGAACGATACCTGTGTACACAACCGTTCGGTGGGGGAGACCCAGCCTCCTGCCGGACCGGAACAGGGAACAGAAGAAGAGAGACAGGAGGATGCAGAAGAATTCGGCTGTCCGCCGGACTGGCTGCTGGACTGGTATGCAGGTGAACTGCTGGGGCAGATGCCCTGTATGCGGATGATGGATCATTCCGGGAGAAAGCAGTTGTATAACGACCCGAAGCTGCGGGGCGTTATCTATCATACGGTGAAATTCTGTGACTTCTACAGTTTTGAGTACGCACAGCTGAAGCAGCATACGGAGGTTCCAATTCTGAAGATTGAATCAGATTATACCGTGCAGAGCAGCGGACAGCTTCTGACTCGTCTGGAAGCATTTGCAGAGAGCATTGCGCCGGAGGGGGAACAGAGAAAGGAAAAGAAAATGGGAAAAGGATATTTTGCAGGCATTGACAGCGGATCTACCAGTACAGATGTGGTGATCCTGAATCGCAATAAAGAGATCGTGACAGGAGTTATCCTTCCAACAGGAGCAGGAGCCGCCGCGGGAGCAGAACGTGCTCTGCAGGAGGCACTGGATAAAGCCGGGCTGAAACGGGAAGACATTGACGCTCTGGTAACTACCGGATATGGGCGGACCGCTATCCAGAGCGGAGACAAGAGTATCACGGAAATCACCTGCCATGCCAGAGGCGCGCATTTTCTGGATCCTCAGGTCAGGACTGTGGTGGATATCGGCGGCCAGGACAGTAAAGTGATCCGTATTGATGAAGAGGGCGGCGTGGTGAATTTTGCCATGAATGACAAATGTGCGGCCGGAACGGGAAGGTTTCTGGAGATGATGGCCAGAACCATGGAGATGAACCTGGATGAGATGAGCCGGACAGGTCTGAATTATAAGGAAGATATCACGATTTCCAGTATGTGTACCGTATTTGCGGAATCGGAAGTGGTATCGCTGATTGCGCAGAATAAGGCAGCAGATGATATTGTTCATGGTCTGAACAAGGCAGTTGCAGTAAAGACCGCAGCGCTGGTCAAACGTGTGGGCGGAGAAGAAAAATATATGATGACTGGCGGTGTGGCAAAGAATCAGGGGCTGGTACAGACACTGGAAGAAAAGCTGGGTACATCTCTGGTGATCCTGGAGGAAGCACAGCTTTGCGGAGCTCTGGGCGCTGCCCTTTTTGCGGCGGACATGGTAGAGTACAGGACAGATGCAGACGGGATGGTTTGATGGTACAGAAGGCTTGACAGTTTCCAAAATTGTGCTATGATAAGAGAAAAGATAGTTTAATTTTAAACTATATGAATCTTACTGCAGCAATTTCCTGTAAGGGGACCGGAAATTCGGGAATTCCAGAAAGAAAAGCGAGAGGTGAAAGAAATGCTGAACTATGCGGTAGAAGCTTTTTTATATGGAAGACAGTTTCGGATGCTTCTGGAGAAAGAAATGGAGCCAATTCAAAAGGAGTATGGCCTGAATAAAGTGGACATGCAGATTCTGATCTTTCTTCATAATGCGAAAGAACGGAATACATCCAAGGATATTATGGAACTGCATATGTTTACCAGAGGACATATATCCCAGTCTTTAAGCCGTCTGCAGAAGATGGGATATGTGGAGATGGAGCAGGACAGAGAGGACAGGCGCTGTACCCACAATTATCTGACGCCGAAGGTAGACTCTGTAATCGAAAAACTGGGAGAGATCCATGAAAAGGTAAGAAAGATTATTTTTCAGGATGTTACGCCTGAGGAATTGGAGGCATTGGGTTCTATTGCGGTCAAGGTGAGCCATAATATTGAGGCAATTGTATCGGACGAAGGCTAGTACCCGAACGGACGGCAGTATATACGTATCAGCGGCCGGGTATGTTTTCTGTCACAGAGAAGTGTTTCTGTTGTTCTGTGACAGAAGTATACTCTGTTTGTTATATTCATATTGTTTAAAATTAAAAGATTTATTATTTAAATAAAAACAGGAAGAATGCGGATGGAACATTGAGAGGGAAGGAATAAGGAAGGAGAGAGCGGGATGAAACAGATCACAGTTTTTTACGATGCTGAAAAAAGCAGCTGCAGGAAGTATGTGGAGGAACTGGAGCGATATGAGAATGTGACCTGCAAAATAGCCAGGGATTTTCAGTCGGAAAAAATTATTTTTGAGGATGGAAAAGTGGTGCTGTTTCTTTTTGAAAGCGAAAAAGGGTCGATTCCAAAAGAAATCAGATATCTGATCAGCCATCTGATTATGGGAAAGACAGAAAAGCATGCTCTTGTGGTTACTGGAGGAAGCAGGGAATTTAATGCTCTGCGGGTTGCCCATTCCCTTTTGGAAGAAAGAGGATTTCAGGTAAAAAATCTCTATACAGAATATGTTTTGGAAAAAAATGGATACAATGTGGTTTCAGCTGTCCGGAAAATCATGAATGATCTGGAGCGTGGAAATGAGAATCTTCTGTTCCGGGAGGAAGAGGGGAAGATTCCAAGGAAAGAGATTCGGAAACGTCTGAGGGATGAGCTGAAAAAATATAAGTTATACAGAAAAAGACACCGCAGCGAATGAGCTGCGGTATTTTCTCCTTTTTTGGTGTGAGGGGATTCTTCTGCTGTCTTTTTGCCATCCTGACTGTTTGGGGGGCAACAGAAGGGGCCAGGGTTCTGCCTGGCCGTTTTTCGGTGAAATTTGTTAATAAGCATCTCTGCTGTTCCATACCTTTGTCAGTGTTTTCAGAAGAATTTTAAGGTCCAGCTCCAGACTCCAGTTTTCTATATATTGGGTATCCAGCCGTACAACCTCTTCAAAATCTGTAATAGCGCTTCGGCCGCTGACCTGCCAGAGACCGGTGATGCCTGGAAGCATACTCAGCCGTTTTTTGTGATGCGGGCTGTACTTCCGGTATTCATCAATGGTGGGGGGCCGGGTGCCTACCATTGACATATCACCTTTAAGCACATTCCAGAATTGAGGGAATTCATCCAGACTGGTCCTGCGGATGAACTGGCCGATTCCCCGGATGATCCTGGGATCATCTTCGATCTTGAACATCAGTCCATCGGAGACCTGGTTTTGTTCCATTAATTCTTTCTTACGTTCTTCTGCATCCATGTACATAGAACGGAATTTGTACAGTTTAAATTCCCGTCCATGCTTCCCTACACGGATCTGGGAAAAGAAAATAGGGCCCGGCGATTTTATGTAAATGACAGGTCCGATGAGCAAGGTAAGGATCAGAGTGAGAAAGCAGCCTACGATTCCGCCCAGGATGTCCAGGAGACGTTTGCCGAGAGTCTGGCGAAACGAGATGGGGCTTATGGTTGTAGACAGTACATTGTATCCGAACACATTGCCAATGGAGCGATTGGGAAGGGACTGGTAAGAGTCTTCCATATAAATATGCACAGTAAGACCCATCTGCAGCAGTTCACGAGCCAGCTGAAGGGTCAGGGCAGAATTTTCCGGTATGTTGAGAAAAATTTCATCGACTACGTTTTGCTGAATATAATCCATAAAGGTATCCCGGTCAGCGGATACCGTTACATTGCCTATTTTTTGCCCGATCATGGAACAGTTCAGGATCACAAGTCCAAAAAACTGATAATTTCGAATGGCAGAAGCGGTGATGGTTTCAATGATCTGCTGGGCGGCGTCTTTGGTGGTGGCGATGACGATCTGCCGGCAGTATTTTACTTTGTTATAGCGATAGCGCAGATAAAATTTGTGCAGGAAACGGATGATGTAAGTCAGTGGAAAGACTGCAGCAAAATAGGTGATAAAAAAGCGCTGAAACTGTTCGGGTTTGTCCATAAAAAAGTAAAAAGAGAAAATTAAAACCGAAGCAATGAAAAATTCCTGCTTCAGCAGAGCGGTGAATTCTTTCAGATAGCCCCTCTGCAGGATTCCGTTATAGGCATCCAGGAGAATGCAGGTGGAAATATGCACAAAGGCGAAAAAGGGATACATAGGCCAGTAATTTCGAAGATATGTTAAAAATGAGCCTGTAAGAAAAAAGGCAAAAGTAACCGATAATATAATAGACAGAACATCCATGATAATAAAGTCCAGATGACGCAGCCAGCCTTTTTTCATTACCACTTCCTCCTCCCCTTTTGTATGAACTGCCAATTCCTGATCTTATTATACCAATTTTGCAGGTGGATTTGAATAGTTTTTTCAGATTTCAGTTTTCGGAAAAAGAGATTTATTGCCCATCCAAAGAATATATGAAAAAATTGTATGAAAAAAATGCAGGAAATTCCGTTGTTTTTTTGGAATTGTGGTATAATACAAGAAATACGTGGAATTTTAAATCATACTAAAAAAGTCTGGATAGATAAGAAAGAGGGAACTCAATGGAAAGAAGAGAGCTGCAGGAAGTGAGCGGTCTGCAGCATTGCGGGGGAACAGAATACACGGGTTCGCTATACAGGGATATACAGGCAAAGAAACCGCAGGTTGCAGGTGAAGAGATACAGGTTGATTTTTTGAGGGGGGGGGGTCCCTGCATGACAGTATGCGCTGAAAGGTCCGTATTGTCTGGAAGCAACAACGGATACCTACAGCTGAATACGTTTCTGGATGCCATGGATGGCGGAGTCTGCCTGCTGGAAGTGGGGCAGCAGATCCGCCTGGTTTATGCCAGTTCTGGTTTTTATCAAATGCTGGGGTTGGATGAGAAAGAATTTGACTTGCCCTGCACTCTGGAGGAAATGGGAATCCATTCGGATTATTTGGCGGAATACAGACAGTTGATCCTGGATTCCGCGGAAAAGGGCAGGACGGAAAAACACCTGCAGCGGATTTCCGGGAACGGAGAAACGTGGATCTGGCGTCGCTGCAAGCTGTTGCGCCTGGAGGATTTTCCGGGTTCGCTTCCTGTTGTAATGGAGATATCTACAGATGTGACGGAACTGCTGGAAACCGAAGAGCAGCTGCGGGAAAGCAATGAACGTCTGTGTGTGGCTTTTGAACAGATGCCCCAGGTTCTGTGGGAGATCGATCTGGAGCGGAGGAGCTACAGCAGATTTGATGTGGATACCCAGAGCTGCGATCAGAACACTGCCATTGAAAATTTTCCGGAAGCGTTGATTGAAAATGGAATGATACACCCGGATTCGGCAGCCACTTTTCGGGCGTTTGCCAGTGATCTGCTGGCTGGCAGCAAGGGAGGAAACGGCAATTTTATCATCAGGGATCAAGTAAACAATTATTATGAGTGGGTTTCCATGTCGTATCATATGGTGTTTGATCAGGATGGAACGCCGGTGAAGGCCATAGGGATTCAGGAAAAACTTCCGGATATTTCGGGAATTTATACGGCAGCATTTCCAAGAAGGCCTCTTCCGGAGGTTTTGCGGCATCGGGTCCTGGCAAGAATGCGGGTCAATGTTACAGCGGACTTCGTGGAAGATATCTGGATGGAGGGCGTGAACCGGACGGCCTGGACTTACGGGAAAACATATACGGAGGTCATCAACAGCGGAGATGACGGACTGTTTATTCAGGGAGAGGACAGTGAATTTTCAGAGCGGTTCAGCCGGAAAGGGCTGCTGGCTGCTTTTGAGAGAGGAGAATACTGGTCTTCCCGTCTGCACCGGAGGATCAATAACGGAGGAGCTATCCGGTGGATGCGGGATACGGTGAACCTGCAGCAGGATCCGGCCACAAAGGATGTTTATATGTTTGTGTGTTTCAGCGATGCACAGCAGCGTTACGACTGGGAAAATCTGGTGGAAGGCGGGATACGGAAAGATCGGGCGGGAGGTCTGTACGATGCCAGAAGCATTGGAACCATGACGGAAGCTCTGATTGGCCAGGGCGGGGACAGGATCTGCGCCATGGCTATGATCTGGATCACCGGAGGCTATGAACGGCTCAGAAGGCGGGATCAGGATAAGAAATCAGGGTGCCGCATTCAGGATTTTCTGGCAGTAGGTCTATCCTTTGCCCTGGGAACGGATTGTATTGTGGGAAAATATAAAGATGATAAGATCATTGCCTTTATTCCGGATGCCGGTTCCAAATTTGAAGTAAAGAGAAGAATTGAAGATGCCTTCTCTTATATGCGGAATGCCATGAATAATCTGTTGGATCTGGATACACTGCGGTTTATTGCCGGTGTTGTAGTGGAAAAAGCGGAAAATGTAGAATATGATGTGCTGCTTCTGCGAACCTCCTATCTGTGTGATCTTGGGGAAGGAGCGGCCATGGATGCAGTGATATTTCCGGATGAGGACGAGGACTGGGCCTGGACAAATCTTCGGAAGGAAGGCCAGGAACTGCTGGCGGAGAAAGATGAAATGGAACTGCCTCTTTCCAGAGAAGCACAGTCGGCTGCTTTGAACTGTGTGACATCCATGCTTACATCCACTTCTTTGAAGAATTCCATTAAAAGTGTTCTGCGTGGAATCGGCATGTATTACAAAGCTTCCCGGGCATATATGCTGGAGTTGTCGGATGACAGACGGGAAGTGACCATGCGTTATGAGTGGACAGGGAACGGACGGCACAGTATCCGTCAGGTTATGTCGGGCATGAGCCTGGATAAGATACCGCTGCTGCTGCGCTGCGCGAAAGAGAAGATGCCTGTTTTTATGGAGAGCAGAGGCAGTGTGATGAAGCAGGAAAAATGTGAAGATGTGTGGTATTTCATCGCCTTTCCTTTGAAGTATGATTCCGGAAATATGGGATTTCTCTGTGTGGAAAATCCAAGAGAACATGTGAGAAACGCGGCTCTTCTGAATACATTGCTGCCCTATATATTAAAAGAGCACCGCAGGTTTCGGAATACTGCAGAAGAAGATGAGAAGATCGGAGCATTGAGCAAGATTCCCAATCTGCGTTCCTATATGAATGTGGTATATTCTCTGGATTCGGATCTGTACAGCGCCATGGGCGCTGTGGCAGTAGATGTGCCGGAGTTTTCCGCATTGAACAGCAGTTATGGATTTGAATACGGCAGCAGTCTGCTTTCCTATATTGCGGATACATTGCTGAAAATATTTGGAAAAGGATTTGTCTTCCGGACCTGGGACGCAGAGTTCGTAGTGCTGTTTCCCAATACGATCCTGGAGGTATTTACAGGCCGCTGTCTCCGTCTGCGGACGGTGCTGCAGAGACGGTATCCCAGGAAGATACGGATCGGTTATACCTGGTCAGATGGGGTGTTTGAGGCCAGAAAGCTGGTAAAAGAAGCGAAGGACATTATGGCCTGTGAAAATGTGGGCGAGGTTTTCATGGAGCCGCAGGCTTATGTGAAGGCACTGGAAGAAAAGGGAGCCGGCAGTCAGAAACGGTTTGTGGCGTATTACCAGCCGAAGGTGGATATGCGCAATGGCAGCCTGGTGGGCGCGGAGGCTCTTGTCAGAGGTCTGGACGCAGATGGGAATATCATTCCCCCTGTGCAGTTTATCGAAAAACTGGAGCAAAATGGCGGAATCCGTGAACTGGATTTTATCATGCTGGAAAACGTATTGAAGCAGCTCAGCGAATGGAAGAAAGAGGGGCTGCCGGAAATCAGCATTTCAGTGAATATATCCAGGAAAACACTCTTTAATCCCACTGTATTGGCATCTGTACTGGCGATTCAAAGTCGTTATCCGGAAATATCTTCCCGTCAGATTGAACTGGAGGTAACAGAGTCTGGTGGAGATGTGGAGAAATCCACCATGGCAGAAATTGTAAAAAAATTTGAAGAGGTGGGGATCCGTTTCGAGTTGGATGATTTTGGTTCCCGGTATGCGAATATGTCTATTCTGAGCAGTGTGAAATTTTATACTGTGAAGCTGGATCGGAGTCTGGTAAATGATCTGCCGAAAAACAATATCAGCAGTATGATGGTAGAAAACATCTCCCGTATTTGCAGAAAAGTGGGTATGAACTGTGTGGCAGAAGGAGTAGAGAACAGCCAGCAGGAAGCGGCTCTGCTGAAGGCCGGATGTGTATATGGACAGGGATTTTATTATGGAAGGCCCATGCCGGCAAAGCAGTTTGAAAAAGAGTTCTTGAGAAAAGAAAGAAAAAAGGAAGGAAAGGAGGTATAACAAGATGACTGATGTCATGAATGCCCGTGAAAAAGAAAAGGAGATACGGGAGGAATATACCCATATCATAGGAATTGGCGCTTCTGCAGGAGGATTGGAAGCGCTTCAGCAGTTTTTTCAGCATATGCCGGGCAACAGCGGACTGAGTTTTGTGGTGGTGCAGCATCTTTCGCCGGATTATAAGAGCCTGATGGCGGATATTCTGGGAAAACATACGGAAATGGAAGTAAAACAGGCGGAAAATGGAATGCGGATCCGGCCAAATACGGTGTATTTGATTCCCCCCAAAAAGAATATGACTCTGCAGGACGGAAAACTGCTGTTGTCAGAGTTTATCCACGGAATGCTGAACCACCCCATTGATGTCTTTTTTGCGTCTCTGGCCAGGGAGCAAAAAGAAAAGGCAGTTGCGGTAGTGATGTCCGGGACCGGTTCTGACGGCACCAGCGGTATTAAGGTTGTAAAAGAAAACGGCGGTCTTGTGATCGTGCAGAGTCCGGAGACAGCCAAATTCGATGGAATGCCAAGAAGCGTGATCAATACCGGGCTTGCGGACTTCATATTGTCTCCTGACGAGATTGTGGACGAGATCCTGAATTTTTGTCAGTACCCTACGCTGATCAAGACCCAGGATAAAGAAATCCTGATTACGGATGAGGAGACTTTTACGCAGATTTACAGCATTCTGAAAAAAACTAGCGGTATTGATTTTACCAATTATAAAAGAACTACCGTGCTGCGCCGGATTGAACGGAGGATGGTGGTGACCCACAGCGTCAGTCTGATGGAATATGTGCGGCTTTTAATGGAAGATCCGGGTGAGTGTAATGTGCTGGTTAAGGAAATTCTGATCGGTGTGACAAACTTTTTCCGGGATCCCGCTTTTTTTGAAAAACTGAAGCAGAATGTGATTTATAATATCGTGGAGAATACCAGTGAAAAAGATCCGATCCGTGTCTGGAGCGCAGGCTGTTCTACCGGAGAAGAAGCATATTCCCTGGCGATCCTTTTCCGGGAAGTTATGGATGAGCTGAACGTACAGAGAGATGTGAAGATATTTGCCACGGATGTGGATACGAAAGCGATCGAACAGGCGGGAAAAGGTGTGTATTCGGAAAGCATCCTGGATGATGTTTCCACAGAACGGCTGGCAAAATTTTTTACCAAGAAGAGTGAGCAGTATGTGATTTCAAAGGAAATCCGGAGAATGATTATTTTTGCGCCTCATAATATGCTGTCTGATCCGCCTTTTGGAAAGCTGGATCTGATCAGCTGCAGGAATGTAATGATCTATTTTCAGCCGGTCCTGCAGAGAACTCTGTTCGCGATCTTCCATTCTGCGTTAAAAAAGGGAGGTTATCTGTTCCTTGGAAAAAGCGAGACAGCCGGGGAATACAGTAATGTTTTCCGACCTGTATGCAGTGCAGAAAAAATTTACATACATAAAGGAGAAGGTAAAGTGGATGAATTTATACCCCCTTCATTTAATATTCCAAATGTACATACGATACCTCCAAGAAGCAGCAGTGCGGCAGACCGGGAAACGGGAGAATATGTGCTGGAAAACACGTATCTGCAGTTTCTGGAAAGTTTTCTGCCTGCATCGGTTGTTTTGAATGAGGCGAACACAGTTATACATTTTTTTGGAAATTATCAGGATTATCTGGCTATTGCGCCGGGAAAAGCCACTTTTAATTTCTTCAGTATGATCCATAAGGATTTAAGTCTGGTGGCTTCTACAGCCATTAACCGGTGCCGTGTAGAGCATATTACGGTAACTTATACCGGAATTGCTGTGGACTGTCCGTCCGGACGAAGGAATGTCAATCTCACTGTGAGTCCGGTGCCGGCCGGCGACCGGAATGAGTCCGGACTGATCGCGGTACTCTTCCGGGAGAGTTCTTCGGCAGACATGGAGGGAGTGACTGAAAAGTATGATGTGGATACTACAGCGGCCAGACGGATCGCGGATCTGGAGCAGGAACTCCATGAATCTCAGAATGACCTGAAGTCTACCATCGGCGAACTGGAAACGGTAAATGAAGAACTGCAGGCGGCCAATGAAGAACTTCTGACGGCCAACGAAGAACTGCAGAGCTCCAATGAAGAGCTGCAGTCGGTGAATGAAGAACTTTATACGGTAAATACGGAGTATCAGCAGAAGCTGGATGAGCTGACCATGCTGACCAACGACCTGACGAACTTCCTTTCTTCCACCATGATCGGAATCCTGTTTGTGGACAGTAATCTGAACATTCGAAAATTTACGGAATATGTGGGACGAGAGTTCCAGCTGATGGAACATGATGTGGGACGGTCACTGCAGATTTTTGCTCACAGTTTCCCGGATGAGGATATTATCAAAGACGCCAAGGAAGTATTGAAGGATCTGGTACCCATTGACCGTGAGGTTACAGCTATGAGCGGCCGTTATTATACACTTCGGATCGCGCCGTATCGAACCACGGAAAATAATATCCGGGGACTGGTGATCACGATCATTGACAGCCTGGGAGTACAGCAAAAAGCAGAGTAATATGAAAACATTTTAATAAGCAGATAAAAAGCAGCCGACATTCGGAAGAGAAAAAAGTTTTCCGATTGCCGGCTGTTTTTGCTGCGGCAGTGATCCGCTTCAGACGGAGGAAATTCTTTTTGCAGAATTTGCTTATTTTCTCATAAAAACCTCACAAAAAAATCACATTTGGGGGATATTCTGATAAAGCGAGGAAAAAGGCGTGTAACCTTGGAAAGGAGACAGTTAGTTATGCGGAAGATGCTGATCGTGGATGATGATATACATTTAAGAAATCTGGTGCGGACTTATGCGGAGCTGGAAGGCTTCCAGTGTCAGGAGGCACAAAATGCCAGTGAAGCGCTGGAACAGGTGCAGGAAACAGAGTTTGATATTCTGATCCTTGACA
The DNA here is from genome assembly GCA_900542045.1 of uncultured Blautia sp. Taxonomy (GTDB): domain Bacteria; phylum Bacillota; class Clostridia; order Lachnospirales; family Lachnospiraceae; genus Blautia_A; species Blautia_A gallistercoris. The sequence continues at coordinate 40,060 of UQMI01000015.1, read as the reverse complement.
TTATGATGCCGGGGAAGGATGGATATGAAGTTTTGTCGGAAATTCGGGAGTATTCTCAGGTGCCGGTTATCATGCTGACGGCAAGAAGTGAGGAATACGACAAGCTTCTGGGATTCCGGCTGGGAGCGGACGACTATGTTGCCAAGCCATTCAGCCCCAAGGAACTGATGGCCAGGGTAAATGCGGTTCTGAAGCGGACGGGAAACGCTGCGGTGACTGTGCTGAAATACGGAAATCTGTGTATCCGGGTAGAAGAACGGATCGTGACCATGGATGACCATGTGATCAGCCTTCCACCCAAGGAATTTGATCTTCTGGTGAAGCTGGCGCAGAATGAGCATATCGTTCTGACCCGGGATCAGCTTCTGGAAACGGTATGGGGATATGAGTATCATGGAGATACCCGGACTGTGGATACCCATGTAAAATCTCTGCGGGACCACCTGGGGCCATACCGGAAGCTGATCAGAACAGTATGGGGAGTGGGGTATAAATTTGAATACAGAGAAGAATAAAAGAAAATATTTTTTTTCCAGAATGGTGGTCAGATTATGGCTGATTATGATGGCTCTGGTCCTGTTTACCATAGGGCTGATGTGGGTCATACAGGTCCTGGTGATGGAGCGCAATTATATCAATATGACGATTCAGGAGATTCAGGACCGGCTGCAGCCGGCCATGCAGGATATTTCCACAGAAGATCTGGCCAGAAATGAATCTTTGCTTTCTTATCTGAGCCAAACTACGAATGGAAAAACTATATTAGTGGATGGAAATGGCGAGCTGCTTCGAATGTACAGTTATGGCCATCCTATTGATCTGGACAGTGAAACGGCAGAGATACAGGTATGGGAGGACATTCGCAGCAGTGAATCCTACCAGCAGATCCTGGACGGAGAAGAATATACAAGAGAAACCCGCAAAGGCGGCCAGGTGGTATCTTATGAAATCGGCATTCCCGTAGTGTATGATCAGGAAGAGTCTTATGTGATCCTCTATCAGTCTTTTTCCGAGCTGTATCGAGTATTGGAAATGAACCGGAGACAGCTGATCGTTTTCAGTATCCTTCTGACGCTGGCAGCTTCCGTTCTGGCTGCGGTGCTTTCCAGAAGTTTTGTGAAACCTATCCATGCGATCAAAGGAACCGTAGATGAACTGGCCCGCGGCAATCTGGCAGTGACTGTGAATCTGAATCTGAAAGATGAAGTGGGGCAGCTGGCGGACTCCGTGAACCAGCTGGGAAAAGCGCTGCAGCGGGTGGATGCGCTCCGTAAAGAAGTAATCGCCAACGTTTCTCATGAGCTCCGATCTCCGTTGGCACTGATTGCCGGATATGCGGAAATGGTCAGAGATGTACACTGGAAAGACCAGGAAAAGCGGAAAGAAGATCTGGATCTGATCATCCGGGAATCTGGCCGTATGAGCGAAATGGTCAATGATATCCTGGATTATTCGCAGCTGCAGGCCGGCTATCTGCAGCTGCGAAAGGACTGGTACAATCTCTGTGAAATTGTGGAATCAGAGATTCTGCTGTGTGAGCAGAGGGCAAAAGAATACCGGCTGCATATGGAGTATAATTTTTTTGCGGAAGAGGTGTCGGTCTATGTGGATGCGCTGAAGATCAGTCAGGTGATACGGAATCTGCTTTATAATGCGCTGAACCATACACAGGAAGGGCTGATGGTGCGGGCAGAGATTACAGAAGTGCCTCAGGGCATTCTGGTAGCCATCAAAAATGAAAGTCCGCCTATTCCGGAAGAGGAAAGAGAACTGATCTGGGAACGTTACCAGAGAAGTCAGCATCAGGGCGGACGAAACGAAGGAACCGGACTGGGACTGTCTATCGTCAGCGCCATCCTGCAGGCCCATGAAATGCCCTATGGAGTGGATTATGAGGAAGGATGCAACCGGTTCTGGTTCTGCTGTCCCAGAATGGAGGCCAATGGAAAGAGTATAATACAGAAAGAAGAAAGCAGGAGGTGAAAAGATTGGATATACATCAGAAGAAAATACATGCTGTGATGGAGCAGGTGAACCAGGTGATCCTTGGGAAAGAAACGGAAGTGCGGGAGATGATGCTGGCTTTTCTGGCAGATGGACATATTTTGCTGGAAGATATTCCTGGTGTGGGAAAAACCACTCTGGCGCTGGCCTTTTCCAGGGCAATGGAACTGGATTATAAGAGAGTGCAGTTTACGCCGGATGTAATGCCGTCGGATCTTACGGGATTTTCTGTATACAGGAGAGATAAGGAAAAATTTGTGTATCAGCCTGGAGTGGTTTTCTGCAACCTGCTTCTGGCAGATGAGTTGAACCGTACCTCTCCTAAGACGCAATCGGCGCTTCTGGAAGTTATGGAAGAACGGAAAGTTTCGGTGGAAGGGGAGACCAGGGAGGTTCCCAGACCATTTTTTGTGGTGGCTACCCAGAATCCTTTTGGAAGTGCAGGCACGCAGCCTCTGCCAGAAGCCCAGGTGGACCGTTTTATGATTTCCATGACATTGGGATATCCGGATTTTGACAGTGAGCTTGCCATGGCGATGGAAGTGGGAGAGATCAGGCCGCTGGATCTGGTCAGGCCCATCCTGAACCGGCCGGTACTGCTGGAGATTCAAAAGGAAATCCACAGTATTTACATCCGGGAGAAGGTGTACCGGTATCTGCTGGAGCTGATCACGGCTACCCGTGAAAATCCTTATCTGGAACGGGGAGCCAGCCCAAGAGCGACCATTGCTCTTGTGAAGATGGCCAGGGCAGCCGCATGGCTGGAAGGCAGAAGCTATGTGACGCCGGCAGATGTCAAAGAGCAGTTCCCTTATGTGGTAAGCCATCGGCTCAGAGAGAGCATAGACGGAAAAATGGAGCAGTTGAAAGTTTATGATTATCTGGCGTTGTTTTCTGCATCCCGGAAAATCCGTCAGGAGCTGACTGTTGCCGCTTTTCCCAACAGCCAGCCCATGCGGATGGAATACCGTCCGGAAGATTCCTGGCGTCATATTCACTGGAACCAGAGCGCCCGAACCGGAAGGCTCTGGATTAAAGAATATGAGGAAGAGACAAATGGAATGGCTGTATTGGGCCTGGAAATGCAAAAGGAGCACAGGAACAGTCTGTCCGGCCGTGTGTATACTGGTTCGACAGTGAGAAAGGATGCGTCAGAGAGATGGAAATTTTCAGCCAGGAGCAGCACAGGGAGCTTCTGCTTCAGCTGTATCAGCTTTCTGCGGCAGAGGAAGGCGGAACACAGGAAAAAGAAATGCTGCTGCGCCGGGGAGCATTGTATGGCAGCTTCTTTCTGTTGGATACAGGCCTCGGCTGGTATAAGAATGGAAAGCTGTTCCATCAGTTCTCGGGAGAGAATCTGGAACAGGAAATAGAACAAAGAGTGTTCACATTATAGTGAAGGAGCGTTGGGGTGAACGGGATTGAACTGCTGGTAGAGAAAAAACAACTGAATTATAAAGAAAATGGGACTGCTGCGTTTCTGTGCCTTCTGCCCGGTGTATACAGAATTGTGCTGCTGCTGTTTTTTCTGGAAATGCTGCTGAAAAATCACATGCTGTTGTATCTGGTAACTTCCGCGCTCCTTCTGGCGGCGCCTTTGTTTGGGATCCGGCCGGGTATCGGTTCGCTGGTATTGCTGGTTTTTTTTCAGATCGCTTTCTGGTCCCTGCGATTGATAGAAAAAGGAAGGTACCGGCTGTTGTTTCCGGAGAATGGCCAGAAACGGCTCTCTTGGAAAATATGCCGAGTCGTGCTATTATTAATGGGAGTCGGATTTTTGATTTCTTTCATACTAGTCTCCCGTTATGAAGAAGACTTTTATGATCTGGCATATAAAGCGGAAGGCAGTATCTACCAGATTACCAGCCAGGTTTCGGGACAGTCGGAGAATCCCATAGCAAACGGTCTGGTCAGCAGCGGCAACAATTACGCTACGGGAACTGACCAGCTTCAGGTGACGGTTTCCAGGCGGCCCACAGAGACGCTGTATCTGAAGGGTTTTACCGGCGGAGATTATGTGGGCGGAGACTGGCTTCCGGCAGATGACGAACAGGTTTATATAGATATGGACCAGGTTCTGCACTGGCGAGAATGGGCCAGTATGATCGGCGGCATGTACTCCAGTATGTATTATGTGCTGAACAGGACCACGCAGACGGAAACAGAGCCTGTGATCATGGCGGTCCAGCATGTCAACCAGGATTACCGTACGCTGTATACACCTTATTACAGCCGGCAAAGCCGGGGATGGAACAATTCCATGGCCACTGGAGAAAATACGGATTATAGTCTGGGGTATTTTTACTGGTATTTTGAACAGAAAGACATGAATGTGCAGTGGGAAGTGCCGGCTGGAGATAATGGAATGATGATGGGATGGTATGGAGATCTGCAGAATGCATATCGGGAAGCGGCCGGAACTGCCTATACGAAAGTACCCTGGGAGCTCCTGCCGCGGCTGGCCGAACTGGCAAGGCAGCATCCTTTGGAGGAGCTCAATGAGATCACAGAATTCATTTTATATACGCTCCAGAGCAATGCTGTTTATACCAGAACACCGGGATGGGCGCCGCTGAATGAAGATATTGTGGAATATTTTCTGTTTGAAAGCGGCAAAGGCTATTGTGTTCATTTCGCGTCTGCAGCTACTTTGCTGTACAGAATGTACGGTGTACCGTCCCGGTATGCATCTGGTTATGTGCTGTATCCGTCAGACTTTGAGCTGCAGGAGGACGGCACCTACAGGGCTGTAGTCACGGATGCGTCTGCTCATGCCTGGACAGAAATTCTTCTGGATGATTATGGATGGACGCCGGTGGAAGTGACGCCGGCTTCAGACGGCAGCTCTGCGGCTGTTTATCCGGGATTTGACGGATTGGATCTGGAGCGGCTTTCACAGATGCAGGAGGAGTGGTCTCTGGAACTGCCGGAGGAATCCGGTGCGGAAACGGAACAGAGACCGGTGCGGGCGGCGCAGACCATGGCGTTGTCTCTTCCGGAAATCCATCTGGAATCATTGGGAAGTCTGGGTGAGATTCTGCTGCTTTCTGCGGCATATCTGCTGTTCCTGGCGCCTGTGTTTCTGGATTGCCGGCGCAGCAGGAGAATGCGGCGGCTGGAGCAGATGAGCGCTTGTAAAGTATTTGGCAGATTTATGGAGATGCTGCATTTTAGCGGCTATCTGAAGGGGTATGAAGGAACAGAAGATGACTTCGCCGGAGAACTGGCCAGGAAGATTCCAGGGGTGACTGTAAAGGAAATTTCCAGAATGCAGGAGCTCGCCATGGAAGCAGCCTATGGGGCTGGAAAGACGGCGGATAAAAGCAACAGGGAATTAGTGAAAACTTACCGGAAAGCAGCAGAAGAAATTTACGGAAAACTCAGATGGCACCAGAAGCTGATCTTTCGGTATGGAAAAGCATTTGGGTAAATTGCCTGGACGGGCAGCGATGCCCATCCGGGAGGATTCAGAGAAATAAGGGGCAGGTGTAAAGAAAATGAATATATGGCATAACGTAAGTGAAGAAAAGGTGACACCCGGGCATTTTCCGGTGTACATTGAAATTTCCAAGGGGAGCAATAAACGCTATGAATTTGACAAAGATACAGGGTGCCTGGCATTGGTGCAGATTCTGTATTCGGCAGCCTGTTATCCGGTGAATGTGGGAATCATTCCGAGAACCATGGATGCAGACGGAGTACCTGTGGAAGTATGGGTGGTCTGCCAGGAAATCCTGGATATCAATACGATCGTGGAATGTTCGCCGGTGGGAATCATTAAGACCCAGGAAAATGGAAAAATCCAGAAAAAGGTTATTGCGCTGCCAATCATCGACAGCAATGCCAGCCTGGGAATGGTGGAGCGGACAGAGGCCTTAAAGGGCGTATATGAAGAGATCAAGTATTTCTTTAATATTTTTAACGGACCGGAGGAGGAAGGCACCTGGAGCGGCGGAGCTTTGAACGGGCTGGATGCATTTACATTTCTGGAAGAGAGCATTGCGCGGTATAAGAAAAAATATGGGAAAGCGGTATTGAAAGAGCCGTGAAGGCTGTGCAGCGGGAAGAGAAAGGCGGCCTGGCTGCTGCCTCTTCGCCATTTATGCCAGTATAAAGGGATCATGACCGCGTGGGGCCATGGTCCCTTTTCGGTTACTGGTTGCCCATAATCTTTACAGGAAAGCAGGATACTGCCGGAACCAGTCCGCGCGCAGACAGAGAGTCCGGCAGAGCAGAGGCCTTTAAGAGAGGGTTTTCTGGATGTTTCCTTTGATTTTTTCTGAAAGACGGGCGTATTCGGTCAGTTCCCCGTCTGAAAAACCTGTGAATTTTACAGATTCATAATCGCGCTGGGCGGCAGCAATATCTTCCAGCACTGGATCCGCAGCGGGAAGCAGAGTGACGGCCACTTTCCGACCGGTATTTTTGGCAGTGCCCCTGACCTCTTCGGTGCGCAGGATGCCCCGGGAAGTCAGTTTCCGCAGAGACAGAGCCAGGCTGGTATAGGAAGTATGGGTGAAATCTGCCAGCTCTTTGCGGCTGTATACCTTATGGGAATAGCTGAGGGCCAGAAGCAGAACGGTATCAATAAGAGTCAGGTCGTTTTTTACGGCAGCTGTTTCCAGATATCGTTCCAGCAGCTTGCGGTCCCGGTAAGATTCCATAAGAACTCCTTCTCCATTCAGTCCGTCGGCAAAAATGGTCCGACGTTCGTCTCCCAGTTTGGTGGCACCGGGAAGGATACTGGGAGGAACCATGCCGTCACCGGCGGCATCCAGAAGAAAACGGTATACCTGGATGCGGTTTTTTTCATAATCTTCTTCATCCAGGACATGTTTGTAAAAATTATTGTAATACTCAAAGACCATGAATTTCATCTTGATTGTTTTGGCGAGATTGATGCTCTGGCTGGCCAGCGAGCCTTTTCTTTTTACATAATAGTAAATGGGTGCATGGAGGGCGCAGAAGGTTTCCGCATGGCGGATGTATTCCAGATTGAACATGAAATCTTCACACCAGCTGATGTTCTGGTCCATGCGGATGTGGTATTTTTCCACCAGTTCTCTGCGGTAAAGTTTATTCCAGAGGACACCGTAATAAAAATCTGCCGGATTTTCCATCATGCAGGCGGCGAATTCCTCTCTGGTCATGACCGTGTCGTCATCAATATCGCCCTTCTGTGCCAGCCGATCTCCAATGACCCGGTAAAAATCGGCGATCACCAGGTCACAATTTGTTTCTCTGGCTGTCCGGAGCAAAAGTTTGGTTGCTTCCGGAGCAATCCAGTCATCGCTGTCTACAAATTGCAGATAGTCTCCTCTGGCTTTGCTGATGGCCAGATTTCGTGAATCGGAAACACCGGTATTTTCTTTGTGGATCACCTGCACGCGCGGGTCTTTTTCTCCATATTTATCACAGATACTGCCGGAGGTGTCCTGACTCCCGTCATTCACCAGCAGCAGTTCGAAATCTTCATATTCCTGTCTCAGAATACTGTCTACGCAGCGTTGGAGATAAGATTGGGCATTATAAACAGGAACAATGATACTGACTGTCGGATTCATATTGTATAGGTCCCTCCTCTGTATTTTCGGCTGTCAGCCGGCTTCCTCTGCCTGGAGAGGGCAGTGCTCAGACATTTGGTCTTTTGCTGGAAGCAGAGACTGCAGTTTTATTTTATCAAATCAGATAGAAAAAATAAATGTATTTGTGTGAGAATGAAAGAGGTGCGTCCGGGAAAGCTTCGGTCCTTTTGTACCTGCGGCTGGCTTTCTGCGGCAGGAAAGACAGAATGAGCTGTCTGCCGTTCTGCTTATAGAAAGAATAAACCCCCTGCCGGTATCCGGAACAGGTGGCTTATCTTGTCTTTATTCTTTTGAGGGGGGAGATAGAGAGTGGTTGTTCATCTATCTGTGTTATAGTATAGGAGATAAATGTGAGCATTTTATGGCGAAAACATAAAAGAATCAGTAAAAGTATTAAGAGAATCTAAAAAAAGCAGAAGATTTTCCGGAACTGTAAAATCCAGATCAAAAAAAGTAAAGAAACCATGAAACAATTTTTGCGGTTTATTGACAAAGGTATGGCAGATTTGCTAGACTAGGACAGAGACAAAGGGAAATACTAAAAGCAGAAAATGATTATAATAATAATAGAAAAAACAGATTTTAATCGAAGATAAATGTGGACTGGGGGAGTCTGCAGCAGCCTTTATGGAAAATGAGGGAGATGCTCTTGAAGGAAAGAGAATATTATAAACGGATTATTGTATTTGGCCTGGCGAGTCTTGTGGTGATTGCGCTGGCTGCTTTATTTGGAATTGTCTGGTATGGTTATTACCGGGAACTGATCTACAGACCATTTTGGAACAAGGGTAACTGGGTGCTGATCGCTCTGTATGCCCTTTTGGTTGTACTGTTTTCCCGGCTGTTCGGAGGTATCCGCGTTGGTTATTATAAGCGGATGGATATGATTTATACACTGATCCTGTCCATTCTGTGCGCCAATGTGGTGGCTTATCTGCAGATCACTCTGATTCACCGGTGGTTTCTGCCTCCGTGGCCTCTGCTGCTGATGACGCTGGCGGATCTGGTTGTGGTGATCATCTGGACTTTTTTATCCCAGGCGATTTACGTCCGGCTTTATGGTGCCCGGAAGATGCTGGTGATCTATGGAGACAGAAAGCCGGATGACCTGATCCAGAAAATGCAGTCCCGCAGGGACAAATACAAGATCTGCGAAAAGATCCATATAAAGGAAGGCGATCAGGTGATCTTCCGAAAAATGAAAGAGTATGAAGCTGTGATCATCTGGGATCTTCCTTCCCAGATACGGAACCGCTATCTGAAATATTGTTTTGCCCATTCTATCCGGTGCTATATCACGCCGAAGATTTCCGATATTATTATTACCGGTTCTGATCGGATCCATTTATTTGATACGCCGCTTCTGCTGTCGAGAAATATGGGGCTGAGTGCCGAAGAGAGAGTAGTAAAGCGGGCGATGGATATTGTGATTTCCGCGTTGGGGATCCTGATCTGCTCCCCGCTGATGCTGATCATTGCCATTATTGTCAAAGCTTATGACGGAGGGCCGGTGTTCTACCGCCAGGAGCGCCTGAGCAGCGTGGGAAAGGAATTTCGTATTTTCAAATTTCGGAGCATGTGTGTGGATTCGGAGAAAAACGGCGCCAGACTGGCCTCCAAGCATGATTCCCGGATCACGCCTGTGGGACATGTGCTGCGCAATCTGCATTTGGACGAGCTGCCCCAGCTGTTTAATGTATTTCTGGGCCATATGTCGCTGGTAGGACCAAGACCGGAACGCAAGGAGATCATGCGTCAGTATCAGAAAGAAATACCGGAATTTGACTATCGGCTGAAGGTGAAAGCCGGTCTGACCGGGTATGCCCAGGTCTATGGGAAATACAATACGACTCCCTACGACAAGCTGAAGCTGGATCTGTTCTATATTGAAAATTATTCTCTGATGCTGGATATTAAGCTGATCTTCATGACAGCCAAGATCTTCTTCCAGAAAGAAACTTCGGAAGGAATTGAGGACGACCAGAAAACGGCGCTCCGGGGTGAAAAACATGATGAAAAATAAGGGCTACAGTGTGCTGATGTCAGTGTATCATAAAGAAAAACCGGAATTTTTCCGCACCAGTATCCAGAGTATGCTGGAGCAAAGTGTGATGCCGTCGGACTTTGTCATTGTCTGTGACGGACCTCTGGGAGAGGGACTGGAGGCAGTGATCCGTCAGGTATGCGGAGAATATCCGGATCTGTTTCAGATCGTGCGGATTCCGGTGTGCGGCGGCCTGGGAAAGGCTCTGAATGAAGGGCTGCGGCATTGCCGGCAGGAAGTGATCGCCCGAATGGACAGCGATGATATCAGTGTTCCCACGCGTTGCCGGATGCAGCTGGAGGCAATGGAACGGGAAGGGGCGGATATTGTAAGCGGGACCTTGTATGAATTTGAACAGGATCCTGGAAAGCCGGGAAAAGCCAGAAAGCTGCCCCAGAGCCATGAAGAGATCCTGCGGTTTGCACGAAGGAGAAATCCGTTTAATCATCCCTGCGTGATGTATCGGAAGAGTGCGGTGATGACAGCGGGGGGATATCGGCATTGTCCGTATTTTGAAGATTATGATCTGTGGGCCAGAATGCTGCTTGGAGGCAGCAGAGGATATAATCTGCAGGAACCGTTGCTGTATATGCGGGCAGGAAAAGATATGTATGCGAGAAGGGGCGGCTTTGCGTATGCCAGACTGGCCCTGAAATTTCGCTGGTCACTGAAAAAAAGAGGATTATCTGGTTGGAGTGACTTCCTGGTTTCCGGAGTCGGACAGTTCTTGATCAGTATCGCACCGAATCAACTGCGCCGGAATCTATATGGAAAGCTGCTCCGTAAAGAGGTATAGGTATCAATGGTAAAAGGTAAAGTAATGCGGTGTCTGTATTTTACAGGCGGCCGGGTGCTTTCGTGGGTAAATCGGCTGATTCCCAAAGAAGAAAAGAGAATCTGTTTTTTCTGCAAATCGGGTATCAATGACAACAGTGAAGCGATGCTTTCCCATTTGCTGGAATTCAAATATCAGGAAGAATTCGAGATCGTCTGCATTGTAAGCGACCCGGAGCCATACCGCCGTTATGAGAAAGAGGGCGTCCGGCTGGTGGGGCTGTTCCACGGCCTGCGGGAGTTGATGCGGTGCAAATACATTTTCTGTCATGGGGAAAATCTGGCGATTATGCCTACAAAGGATCAGATTTCCGTGAATTACTGGCACGGCACTCCGCTGAAAAAGATCAATCGGATGCTGCCAAAGCTGGGAAAGTATAAATATGATTTTTTTACTTATATTACGGCTTCGTCTGAGCTGTTCCGCCCCATCTTTGCCGAGGCTTTTGGGTGTGACCCGTCCAGAGTGCTGATCAACGGCCATCCCAGGAATGATTACCTGTTCCGGGTGTCTCCGGCACTTCTGCTGATGGGCATACGAAAAGAAGAGTACAACAAAGTATTCCTGTGGATGCCCACCTATCGGATGTCCAGAGACGGGCTGATTCAGGATACCAATGGAAAGAATCTGGAAAACGCAGGCGTGCCTGTTTTTCATACAACAAAGGAACTGGAGGCCTTGGACCGTTTTCTGCGGCGCTATAACTGTCTGCTGTTCCTGAAGCTGCATCCGGCGCAGCGGCTGGAAAAGGTCGCCTGGGGCAGTTATGAACGGATCAAAATCCTGACCAACGATGAACTGGACCGAAAAGGGATCCGGCTGTATCAGATTCTGAAAGAGTCTGATGCACTGCTGACGGATTATTCATCGGTATTTTTTGACTATCTCCTGTTAGACAGACCGGTAGGGTTTGTTCTGGAGGATCTGGGAGAATATCAGGATCGGCGGGGATTTGTGTTTGAGAATCCTCTGGACTTTATGCCGGGAGAGAAAATTTATGATAAGAGTCAGCTTTATCATTTTCTGAAAATGTGCCTGGACGGCAGGGACCGATGGGGAGAAGAGCGGGCCAGAGTCAACAGTATGGTTAATGTATGCAAAGGCCGGAAAAACTGCCGGATGCTTCTGGAGCAGATTGGGCTGACCAGGCAGGAAGCAGGGAAAAAGAATGAAAGAAACGATCAAACAGTGGATCAAACCCATTTATAATCTGGGAAAACAAATGGATTACAGCATTGTCGGAAGCCTGCGGGAACGGGGACTGCTGCTGAACGATAATTTCAGAAGGCTGCGTTCCTATCAGGATCGGCATAAAGGGCAGCGCTGCTTTCTGGTGGGAACGGGTCCCAGCCTGACAGCCGTAGATCTGGACCGGATCGCCGGGGTGGATGGTTTTGGCTGCAATATGCTTTATAAGATGTTCGATCAGACGGTGTGGCGGCCCAACTATTATTGTATGACGGATCGGGTATACGCCCGCTATCAGAGCCAGGAGATGCTGACCCATGTGCATGTGCCGGTATTTACACCCAGATCCACGATGCAGAGAATGCCTGCAGCGGGGGAACAGGTCATATACGTCAATGATATTTACGATTACCGGACCTATCGTCCCAGGGGAAAAATGCTGTCCTACTGCTGGCTGAAGGCCAGTGTGATGCTGTTCATGCTGGAAATGGCCATCTATATGGGATATGAGGAAATTTATCTTCTGGGTGTGGACTGCAGCAACACGTATGCGGCCAATGGACATTTCACCGGAGATTATGTGAAAAAAGAAACGAAAAGTGCGGAGCAGAGCCGGATGGAGCGGGACCTGAAGCAGGGAAAACTCACTCCGGAGGAGATGTGGGCGCATAATTACCGGCGAAATATCGAAGCCTATGAAGAAATAAAGAAGCTGGCAGACCGCCGGGGTGTGCGGATCTGCAATGCCACCAGAGGCGGGAACCTGGAAGTCTTTCCCAGAGTTGTGCTGGAAGATATCGTATGAATATGTTATAATAAAATTTAGCCTTGTCCGAAGGCGGGAAAAATAATCGGACCAGACAGAGAAAGCTGCACGTGAGAGGAGAAAGTCATGAAGAAAGTAATCACATATGGAACCTTTGATTTGCTTCATTATGGTCATATCAACCTTCTGCAGAGAGCAAAGGCTCTGGGCGATTATTTGGTAGTCGCATTGTCAACTGACGAATTCAACTGGAAGGAAAAACAGAAGAAATGTTATTTTTCCTATGAAGAGAGGAAACGTCTGCTGGAAGCTATCCGCTATGTAGATCTGGTCATTCCGGAAAACTGCTGGGAACAGAAGGTGCAGGATGTAAAAGAATATCACATCGATACCTTTGTCATGGGAGATGACTGGATGGGGAAATTTGATTTCCTGAAGGAATACTGCAATGTGGTATATCTGCCCCGTACGCCGGACATTTCTACTACCCAGATAAAAAAGGATTTGAAAGATTAAAGAGGAACGCAGAGAATGAGGTTTGTAAACGATCTGAAGAAGTATTGGAAATATACGAAGTATGCGGCAAAGTCTGAACTGAAATCCGAAGTGGCAAGTTCTTATCTCAACTGGCTGTGGTGGATTCTGGATCCTCTGCTGTTTATGCTGGTGTATACGTTTATTGCTATGGTCGTATTCCGGAAATCTGTTCAGTATTTTCCGGTCTTTGTATTCATCGGCCTGACCAGCTGGAATTTTTTCAACAAGACAGTGATTGGAAGCGTAAAGCTGGTAAAAGCCAACAAACAGATAGTAACGAAGGTCTATCTGCCAAAGTTTGTGCTGGTACTGCAGAAGCTTTTAGTAAACGGTTTCAAGATGATGATCTCTTTCATCCTGGTGCTGATCATGATGGTCATTTACCGGGTTCCTGTGACCTGGAATATTCTGTTTATGATCCCTTTGCTGATGGTGCTGGTGATCCTGACCTTCGGCGTCAGCAATATTATGATGCATTTTGGGGTGTTTGTGGATGACCTGTTCAATGTTATGACGGTTTTGCTGCGTCTGACATTCTATATGTCCGGTATTTTTTATTCGATTTCTCAGACGGTTCCGGAACCATATCAGACGATTTTGCTGAAATGCAATCCCATGGCATTCATTATGGATTCCATGAGAAACTGTATGCTGTATTCCACAACTCCGGAAATCTGGCTGATCCTGATATGGGGAGCGGTGGGAGTTCTCCTGACGGTTATTGCTATCCGGGTGGTCTACAAATATGAAAACAGCTATGTAAAGGTGATTTAAATGGAAACAAAATATGCGATTGATGTAAAGGATCTGAGAATCAGTTATCGATGTCTGAAATCCTTCTCTATTCGAAAAAGTCTCTTCAAAATGAAGAAATCAAAGGTGGAAGTTTTTGAAGCTGTCCGCGGCGTTACTTTTTCTGTTCCCGAAGGGGAGATTATGGGAATCGTTGGAAAGAACGGAAGCGGAAAATCCACCATGCTCCGGGCCATAGCCGGTATTTTTTCGCCGGATTCGGGGACCATTGATCTTCACGGACATTCTATTTCCCTGCTGTCTATCGGCGTGGGTTTTAACAAATCTTTGACGGGACGTGAAAATATCATGCTTTCCGGTATGCTTCTGGGATTTTCGGAGGAGCAGGTGCAGTCAAAGATGGATGAGATCATCAAATTTGCCGGCCTGGGAAGATTTATTGATATGCCTGTACGGACGTATTCCAGCGGCATGCATTCCAAGCTGGCCTTTTCCATTACGGCGGTTTTGGAGGCGGATATTATGCTGATCGACGAGGTCTTAAGCGTAGGAGATGTGAAGTTTAAGAAGAAGAGTTATAATAAAATGAAAGAGCTGATTTCCAATAAGGACCGGACTGTGCTTATTGTATCCCACAGTTCGGATACGCTGCGGAAGCTTTGTACCAGCCTGATGTGGCTTCATGACGGTGAGATCAAAATGATCGGGGAGCCCGGAGAAGTGCTGGAGGCCTATGAAGCTTTTATGGAAAAAGATTAAGAGGATGGAGAACATCCGGGGAGGAAGCTGTTCCATTTTCAGGGGGATATAAGAATATAATTCAGCAAGGAGAGAAATAAGGGTGAGTATCGTTCGTAAAGTAAAGAAGAAAATAGAAGCGTTTTCACTGAAGCACAAATGGTTCCGGCCGTTTTTTCTGCGGACAAAGTTTTTCGTAAAAAGTTTCAAGTATCGTATGAGTAGCATTACTCATATGACGGATAAGAAAACCGTAGTGTTTGAATCTTTCTGGGGGAAATCTTACAGCTGCAGTCCGAAAGCCATTTATGAGGCCATGCTGAAAGATGAACGCTTTAAAGATTACCAGTTTATCTGGTCTGTGACCCGGGTGAACGATCATCTGGAGCTTTTGGATAATCCGAATACTACACTGGTAAGGCATAACAGCCAGCGGTATCACCGGGCATTCACCACGGCAAAATACTGGGTGTATAATATGTCTATTCCGGACTATATGCGCCCCAAGAAAAATCAGACGTATATTGAGACCTGGCATGGGATCCCCATGAAGCGTGTGGGGTGTGATGTGATCTATGACAGCGATTTCCGCAGAAGTAAAGAAGAAACCAGACGTACATTCGCCAAGAAGGGGGCAAAAATGGATTATCTGCTTTCTCCGTCTCCGTTTTATTCAGAGACCATTACTTCTGCTTTTGCGCTGAAGGATTGCCATAACGAAAAAGCTGTGGTGGAGACCGGGTATCCCCGCAATGATTTTCTCCTGAATTATACGGAAGAAGACAGAAAACGTCTGCGCCAGAAGCTGAATATACCGGAGGGAAAGAAAGCTATTCTCTATGCGCCCACCTGGAGGGATACAGAACGAAAAGAAGGCGTGGGCTTTACGCTGAATACCCAGCTGGATATGCGGAAGCTGTTTGAACTGCTGGGGGATGACTATATCCTTTTGTTCCGTTCCCATCATCATGTAAAACAGTATGACCTGATTCCGGAAGAGGTGGCGGACCGGGTAATCGATGTAACGCAGGTGGAGGATATCAATGAACTGTATGTGGCCAGCGACATGCTGGTATCGGATTATTCCAGTACCTGTTTTGATTATGCCAATCTGCGCAAGCCGGAAATTTTCTTTATGTATGATCTGGATGAATATGCCAATAATATCCGCGGCTTCTATTTTGATGTCAGCGAACTGCCCGGTCCCATTGTGAAGACCACAGAGGAGCTGGCCCGTGCGATCCTGGACCTTTCTGAAAACTTTACTGTGGATGAGAAATACCAGAAGTTCCTGGACAAATTCGTAACCTTTGATGACGGACAGGCATCCAGGCGGGTGCTGGACCTTTGTTTTGCGCCGGAGGAAAAAGAGCCGTTTTATATGAAAGACTTTCTGGCAAGGCACAGGATTCTGTATGGATTGCTTCATGTGTCAGCCATCTGTGTGCGGAAAGTACTCTGGGTTCTGCGTAAGCTGATGCGTTTTTTGGGACTGGGAGAGAGAAAACTGAAATTCCTGTATCTCCGTGCAAAATATTCAATCCTGGGATTCCTGCGGACAAGGGGAATCTGCACCAATGACAATTACCGGCAGCTTCTTTCCTATAAGAACAAGCATCAAGGAGAACGATGCTTTCTCATCGGCAATGGTCCCAGCCTGAAGGCTTCGGATCTGGATATGCTGCAGGAAGAGACCTGTTTTGGATGCAATATGATCCACAAGATCTTCGACCAGACCCAGTGGCGTCCCACCTATATGTGCGCCATCGACAAGGAACTGATCTATCATCTGTATCCCAGATTTGAGAAGGAGTTTCCCTATCCGCTTTTTGTAAACAGGGCCTCTTACAACCGGATGCAGGTATATCCGGAGAAGCTGACCTATGTGCAGAATATTTCCGATGACAGGTACTGGGTTCACGGGAATATGATGGATTACTATGTGCCGTCCAAGGCCACGGTAATGTCATTTATGCTGGAGCTGGCCATGTATATGGGATTTAAGGAAATCTGCCTGCTGGGTGTGGACTGTACCAGCACGTTTTCCGGACAGGGACATTTTATACAGAATTATATGAAACAGGAAGATATCCAGAAAGAATATAAAAAGATCGGACGCCGTCTGGGCATTCCCAATATTACGGCGGAGGATATCGGACGTTATTATTATGAAGTTTCGGTTCATGCTTATAAAGTCATCGAGGAATATGCAAAGAAGCACGGTATTAAGATTTATAACTGCACCAGAGGGGGAGCCTTGGAGGAGTTTGAAAGAAAATCTCTGGAAGAGGCTCTGGGAAGATAAAAGATGACGTGTAAAACAGGAGGAGTCAAGATGAAGGTTGTAGGTGTGATTCCTGCAAGATATGCTTCTACCAGGCTGCCGGGCAAACCGCTGATGGATATCTGCGGCAAGCCCATGTTGGTATGGGTTTACGAGCAGGTGAAAAAGGCAAAAAAATTAGATGAAGTTTATGTGGCTACAGATGACAGCAGAATCGAGGATATGTGCAGGCAGCATGAGATTCCCGTGGTAATGACCAGCACCGAACACCGGACTGGCGCCAACCGGCTGCAGGAAGTATCGGAGTCGATCCAGGCGGATTTTTATGTGCAGCTTAATGGAGATGAGCCGCTGCTGGATCCGGATCTCATTGATGCGGCAGTGCCGGATACCATTATTACAGAAGAAGAATTCGGCACAAATATTATAACGACCATGGAAAATCCATCGGAAGTTCTGGATGCGGCGAATATCAAAATGGTATTTGACGATCAGATGCGGGCCATGTATATGTCCCGGACTCCGATTCCGTATCCGTTTAAAAGCATTGAATTTGAGTATTATAAACATGTGGGAATCCTGGGCTATAACAAAAAAATGCTGGATTTCTACAAAAATTCCGAACCGGGGCGGTGGGAAAAGATTGAGGGGATCGATACCATGCGTTTCCTGGATTATGGAAAAACCTTACAGTTGATCAAAGTAGACCATTGTCATACACTGTCTGTAGATACGCCAAAGGATTTGGAGAGAGTGCGGCAGATGATGGCAGAAAAGTTAAATAAGGAGGTTAATCATGGATAAAATACAGACTCTGGACTGTACCCTTCGGGACGGCGGATATTTAAATGACTGGAATTTTGGGAATCGTATGATCAAAAGTACGATCCGCCAGCTGATCGCGGCAAATGTGGAACAGGTAGAACTGGGATTTTTGCGGAACGAAGATCCGAACCCTGACCGCACGGTTTTCCGTCATGTACACGAGGCATACGCATTCCTTCCGAAGAACTGTGGAAATACGCATTTTACATTGATGTCGCTGCACAACAAATACGATCTTGGCCAGCTGGAAGACTATGACGGAGGCCCTATTAAGAGGATCCGGGTTACGTTTCATGATTATGATGTGGATGAAGGTCTGGAATATTGCCGGAAGGTAATGGAGAAAGGATATGAGGTTTCCTGCAATCCCATTAATATTATGGGGTATGGAGATAAGGAACTTCTGACTATTCTGGATAAAGTAAATGCCATTCATCCCACGGTATTTTCCATTGTGGATACTTTTGGCTCCATGAAAAGAAACGATCTGATCCGGCTGTATTCTCTCTGTGAGAATAATCTGGATAAGGATATTACCATTGGACTGCATCTTCATGAGAACCTTTCTTTATCCTATTCTCTGGCTCAGGAATTTCTGAATCTGAAAAGATATGACAGGAAGTGTGTGATTGACGGTTCTCTGCTGGGAATGGGACGTGTTCCGGGTAATCTCTGTATCGAGCTGATCATGGATTATCTGAATAATCACTATAATAAGACCTACAACCTGGATCCGATCCTGGATACCATTGACGATTATATCGTTCCTCTGAAGCGGATCGAACCCTGGGGCTACAGCACTGCCTATTCTCTGTCTGCTCAGTATAATCTCCACAGAAATTATGCGGAGTTCCTGCTGAACAAGGGAAAATTAAAAGCAAAAGATATCAACCATATCCTGGCTTCCATTGCAGACAACAAGAAGACCGCTTTTGATGAGGCATACGCGGAAGGTCTGTATTACAGCTATCAGGATATTTCGGTGGATGACAAAGAAGCCAGAAAGACACTGGCCGGAGAACTGAAAGGCAGAAATCTTCTGATCCTGGCTCCGGGAGGAAGTCTGGAGCGGGAAAAGGATCGGATTTCTGCTTTCATCGAAAAAGAAAATCCGCTGGTGATTACGGTGAATTTCTCCAGTGAGCTGTACCGGGCTGATTATCAGTTCTTCAGCAATGTGAAGCGTTATGAAGAGTACGTGTCAGAAGATAAGAGCGAGAAGGTTATGGTGACCTCCAATGTGAAGGACGCTGCAGCGGCAGACTATGTATTTAACTATCATGATCTGACCTATGATGAGAATGGCGTATTTGACAACAGCACCATTATGCTCCTGCGTCTGCTCAAGCAGATGGGAGTGACCAAAGTTTATGTGGCGGGCTTTGACGGATACGAGGAGAAGCGCAGCGATTATGTGAGCCATATCCTGGATTATCAGGACCGGCGCAAAGATGCGGCCAGCACCAATAAGCTGATCTGCAGACTTCTGGTTCCTATTCGGGCGCAGATGGAAGTGGAGTTCCTGACGGCATCCAAGTATCAGGAGACAGAGGAGTAGGAAGATGAAAAATATTCGGCTGATCATTTTGGATGTGGACGGCACCATGACAGACGGAGGCGTCTACATTGACAACAATCGTGTGGAAACGAAAAAATTTTCCATCAAAGACGGCTGCGGAATACAGCTTGCCCATACCCAGGGGATCCAGTTTATGATAATGACAGGAAGAGAAAGCAACTGTGTGCTGCAGCGGGCAGAAGAACTTCATATCGAATATGTGTTTCAGAATGTAAAAAATAAAGTATCTTTTATAGAAAGTTTTATGAAAGAGCAGAACCTGGAGCGGGACGAGGTGGCATATATCGGCGATGATCTGAATGATTATTATGCAATGGGGAAAGTGGGGACCTGTGCCTGCCCCAGCGATGCCGCGCCGGAGATCCGGGGGCGGTGCGATTATGTGCTTCGTTCCAGGGGCGGAGAAGGTGCGGTCCGGGAATTTGTGGAACTTCTGCTGAAAGATAAAGGACTGTGGGAGAAAGCCATAGAAGAAGCGTTTGCATAAGAGAGGATACCAGGGGGCCGGAAGTGCGAAGCGATTCGCCTGGTATTCATTACACCCAATTATAGTACAGGATGGAAGATAAGGCCGTGGCAGAAAAAAGAGAGTATTTATTTGACAATATAAAAGGATTCATTATTTTCCTCGTGGTATGGGAGCACTTTGCCGGGGTAACCATCCGAAGCGGGAGTCTTGCGGGGGACTTGCTGTGTACAGCAGTCCTCCTGTTTCATATGTCTGTTATGATGTTTGTGTCCGGATATTTTTCCAAGAATCTGGGGAGACGGAATATGGAGTATAATATCCGGAAAGTGCTGATTCCTTACATGCTGATCACGGTGTTGGTCGCATTGGGCGAGTGGGTAGTGTCTGGAAGGCTTCGACTGAAAATATTTTCACCAGGATTTGCTCTTTGGTATATGCTGGTGCTGTTTTTGTTCCGGATGCTGCTTCCCTATCTGACCCGGGTAAGGCATGTGATCCTGCTGAGTTTTCTGGTGGCGCTGCTTTCCGGTATGTTTCCGGATGTGGAGCGGTTTTCCACTTTGGGCAGAGCTTTTACAAACCTGCCGTTTTTTCTGCTGGGGTATTACTGCAGCGGAGAGCATGTGGAAAAGCTGCGTAACTGGATGAAACGGCCGGAGCGGATCATCTATACAACGGCATTTGTGATCCTGACCTTCGGCAGTGCCGGTATGGCGATTCAGAATGACTGGGATGCCAATGTATATCGAAACAATACCACTTATGCTGCGGCGGGGATGTCCAATCTCCTGGGGATGGAGTGCCGGCTGCTGTTTTACCTGATCGGCTGTTTTGCCATTCTGTGTTTTCTGGCTTGCTTTTCCAGAAAACGGACATTTTTGAGCAGGGCAGGAAAAAACAGTATGGTAGTTTATTTTTTTCACATCTTTGTATACAGGCTGATTGATCACATTCCTTATATCAGCGGTGGAAGTCTGTTGAATTTTATTCTGGTGACGCTTTTGTCAGCAGCAACCGTGTGGCTGCTTTCTATGGATATCTGGAGCAAAATTTTTCATATTGTAGTAAATTTTCTGGGGGATTTCTGCTTTGGAAAGCAGAAGCCCTGACCAGGATAAGGGGGAGAATCCGGAGAGTACTGTAAAGTAAGATAAGGGGTACATAAACAGGGAATGAACAGGAAGGGAAAAACAAGAATATACGGACTGGCGGCAGTGGCGGTCTTTCTGCTTGCGGCCCTGTTGCCGGCGGCAGAGGTAAAAGGAGCCATTAAGGAGTCGGATGTTTTTCTGGACGCCAACTGGACGTATGCGGGAGAAACTTCCGTATTCCAGGCTACGGGATGGCTGCAGGCTGTATGCGCCACCGATGACTATATCATATGTCTGGAAAATTATGACAACAGCAAAACAGATCCGGATACGCTGATTGCATTCTACAAAAATCCTTATGATGAGAATGGGAATCCGGTGGAACAGTACAGCTATGCAAAGCATATTACGGAAATGGATTATGAGCATGGAAACGGCATGACTTATGATCCGGTCCGGAATGAGATCGTCATCGCGGGAGGACGGGCGATCAACAAATCCAATACGGGCTGTATTTTCATCGTAGATGGCGATACCCTGGAATTCAAACGAAAGGTAAAGGTGACGGATGAAGGAAGGGTCAATGCCATTGCTTACTGGGAAGACAAAGACCAGTACATTATGCTGATCGGGAACAGTGACAATGAGTTTAAGTTCATTCTGACCGATACGGAATTTAATGTGCTGGACACTCTGATGGAGGCGGATATTTCTGCCGGAAACGCGTTTCAGGATTTCTGTATTTCCGGAGACTATATTATCAGTATCCCGTTTATGAAGCGAACGGGAAAAGAAGATGTACTTCATGTGTATTCCATATCCGAGAGGAGGCTTTTGGGGACTTACAGTCTGCAGATGGAAGATGAGGACACTTATGTGGAACCGGAGTCCATTTGCGAGATCGAGCCGGGAGTACTGCTGATCGGAAGTGCGTTGAAGGATCCGAGCCGGATTGCGTTTTATACCACGAAAGTAGAGGCGGCGTTCAGTGTGCGCACGACGGTGGAACATGGAACTGTGACCAGCAGTCAGAAGGTGCTGGATCAGGGAACAGATTTTACGGTTCGTTACACGCCGGATGAAAATTATGAATTGTCCAGTGTGACTGTGGATGGTGTAGAACTGGATATCGCGGAATATCCTAACGAATATGTTTTTTCTAATCTTCAGGAGAATCATGAGATTATCATTGAATTTACAGAGATTCCGCAATATACTATTGAAACTTCTGCAGAGAATGGAACCATTGATGAAGCGGTGCAGGTGCGGCGGGGAAAAAGCGGGACGGTCCATTTTGAACCGGAAGAGCACTATGAACTGGCCCGGCTTCTGGTGGACGGCCAGGAGGTGGAGATCACCGGGGATGAGACGGAGTATACGTTTGAAGATGTACAGACTTCCCACACGCTGCAGGCTGTTTTTGAAGAAATCCCCACTTATACGGTGGAGACAGAGGTGAGAAACGGAACCATCTCTCCCACTGTGGAAGAGATTTACCGGGATGAAGGATGCACTGTTTCCTATCAGGGTAAAAAAGGGTATGAAGTGGCCCATGTGCTGGTAGACGGAGAAGAGCTGGAAGATGTGACTGCAGAGCAGTTAAGCGAATACACCTTTGAAAATATCCAGAAGTCCCATAAGATCACTGTGATCTACCAGTGGCAGTATCTGCCGCTGATCATTCTGGTAGTATTCTGGCTGACAGCCTGGGCAGTGGCAGTTCAGGCTATGAAGCTGGAGCGGAAGCGAAGAAGGAGGAAGAAGCACAGACAGGAAGAAAACAGTAAAGTAGAATAGGGCTTTGTTAAAAGCGCATAAAAAATATGCCGAATGTATTGCTTTTTTGTGAAAATATTTTTATAATAGAAGCAGAACGGACGGGGCTGAAAATAGTTACTGGCAGGTAATATTTTCAGCCCCTTTTTGTGTTACAGGATATATGGAGCAAAAAGCTGAAAGTTGTCTGTACCGGCATCGGAGCGATGAAAGAGAGACTGCCCGCCTGATTCCAGGGGAAAGCAGGATTCGGAAAGCAAAGGGTGCGTCTGTTCGAAAAGAAAGGAAGAAAGTTGAGGAAACGGATATGAAGAAAAAGTGTATGGTGTATCTGTTGACGGCAGTGCTGCTGGCCAGCTCTGTGCCTGCACCAGTCATGGCTGCGGGGTTTGAGGCAGAGGGAGTTGTGGAATCTGCAGAGGAGGGCTTTGCAGCTGTAGTGCCGGAAGGGGAAGAGGTTTTGGAGCAGGAGAAAGCTGCAGAACAGGAAGCAATCACGGAGGGAGAGGAGCCGTCTGAGGAGAGCTCCCAACAGGCTGGGCAGTCAGTAGAAGATCTGCAGGATACGGATGGAGCCTGGGAAAAAGCAGAGGTAACCGGTGAAACACCGGAAGACGGGATGGAAGCAGTGGAGGGAGAAGAGGCTTCGCTTCTGACTGCCAGCGGCACCAGCGGAACCACAGACTGGACCCTGGACAGCTCCGGAACTCTTGTGGTATCGGGAACCGGCTCGACAGCGGATGAAAGTACATATAATAATCCCGGCGCTCTGCGCAATTATGTGGATGAAGTGCGGCATGTGATCATTGAAGAGGGCGTGACTGCCATTGGAGCAAAGACCTTCTTCAATTTCCAGAAGATCGAGACCATTGATCTGCCGGATTCCCTGCGGACGATCGGGGATGAAGCTTTCTGTCAGTGCTATGCGCTGGAAGAGATCTATATTCCCGAAAATGTAAAGACTATTGGCTGGAAAGCGTTTTCCAGCAGCGGCAATGACGGCTGGGGACACAGTGCCATGGGTTCCATCATCTTTGATGAGGACATCCGGGATCTGGCAGTGGAGAGCCAGGCATTTTGGAGCACCGGTGCGAGAACTCTGACGGTTGCCGGAAGCAACATTACCATGAAGGACGATGTATTTGAGAGCAGTCCTTTTTTAACAACGGTTACCATTGAGCCCGGACTGGTAAGCACCGGTTATGGTCTTTTCCGTGACTGCGGGAAGCTGACCGGCATTGTGATCCCCGGTACGGTCAAGAAGATGAGCAGCGGTATTTTCAGCGGCTGTGAAAGCCTGCGCAGTCTGGTATTGGAGGAAGGCGTGGAGGAAGTTGGAGAATTGCTCTGTTTTGGATGCAGTTCTCTGACATCGGTTACACTGCCGAAATCCTTGAAGACGCTTCCGGGTCTGGCATTTTCCGGCTGTACAAGCCTGCCTGCCATCACTCTTCCGGAAGGACTGGAAATTATTGGAGACAGAGCGTTTGAATACTGTGAAAGTCTGAAAACGCTGAAAATGCCTTCGACATTAAAGTCTTTCGGTACCCAGGCATTTCTGGAGTGTACATCTATGACCAGCATAGAACTGAACAATGGCCTGACCTCCATGGGCAACGCTTCTTTCCATCATTGCAGCGCGTTGCAGGAGATTGTTATTCCCGGTACGGTAAAGGAGATCTGGAATGTATTTTATGGCTGTACTGCTCTTCGGGAAGTGACCCTGATGGATGGAGTGGAAGAAGTGAGCTATCGTGCCTTTGACGGCTGCAGCGGCCTCTCCGAAATTCATTTCCCGGGCAGTCTGACCTATATCGGGGATTCTGCCTTCAGCGGATGCGTCAGCCTGGCGGAGATCTACTTTGAGGGAGACGCGCCGGACTTCAGCGGCTACGCGTTTACCGGCGTAGTTGCCGATGCCTATTATCCAACCAATGCCAGCGGCTGGACAGCGGATGTGCGGCAGAACTACAACGGCCGTATTACCTGGCACGGTTATGCGCCGGAGCTGCGGGTACCGGTCCTGATCTCTGCGGCCAACACCAGCACAGGAATTAAAGTAAGCTGGAATCCGGTGAGCGGCGCTTCCGGATACGGCGTATGGCGCAAGACCGGAAACGGCAGCTGGAGCTGGATCGGACGGACTACGAATACCTTTTATAACAATGGCAAAGTCACAGCGGGAACAGAATATACCTACACGGTCCGCGCTTACAGGGGAAGCTTTGATACAGCAAACAAGAATAAATACGATGCAGAATACTGGAGCAAATACGATGCGGATGGTGTGACGGCAGTACGTCTGATGCCAGGCAAGATTTCTTCCGTTACCAATGGGGCATCCAGTATTAGTGTGAAGTGGAATAAGGTGACAGGAGCCAAGGGCTACTATGTATATAAGAAGACCGGAAGCGGCAGCTATGTACGGATCGCCACAGTTGGTTCCTCCACACTGAGCTACAGCGATAAGGATTTCAAGAACGGCACATCTTATACTTATGCAGTGCGTCCGTACAACGGAGACTCCCGGGGAACCTATACGGGTGTGAAGACCTACCGCCTGTCCCGGAGCCTGATCTCCAGTGCCAAGAGAGCAGGCAGCGGAAAGATCACAGTGAAATGGGGCAAGAACGTGCGTGTAACCGGATACCAGATTTCCTATACCACAGGAAGCACCACGAAAACTGTGACTGTCAAGGGAAGCGGAACAACGAGCAAGACCCTGACAGGTCTGAGCAGCGGCAAGAGTTACACCATCAAGGTCAGGGGCTACAAGACGGTATCTGGTAAGAACTATTATTCTGGATGGAGCACAGCCAAGACGGTGAAAGCCTGAGAACAGAATGGCAGAAGTACGAAGGGGAAGACCATCCGGATTCTGCCCGGGGCAGAAGTCTGGAATCCGCCCGGATGGATCAGAGTTCGGGACTTTCTCTGAAATCTAAAGGAATATCAAAAGAAGAATGAGAGATACGGCCGGGCGGCGTCTGCTGCCCGGCTGGATCTCTATGTGAGGAAGTTCTTTGAAAAATCAGGTCGGAAATTTGGAAGATCCTATTGAATTTTAGAACGGTTTGTGCTAATATGATTGAAAGTTCAGCAATCACAGTTTTTACATTTCTTAATGCATTGGTCTAATTTCATTTCTCAGACCTTTATGCTTATTTTCCAAATTTATTAAATAATGGCAGAGAGGTCGAAGGAACAGAAGGCCTCCTGCAGGAAGGAGGACCTTTGGGAAAACAAGACCTGGTGTCCAGGGAATATTTTCAGGATTCGTATCGGCTGGCAGATCTGCTGAATGCAGAGGTGTTTCAGGGAGTGGAATGCATCGGGCCGGAGGATATTCAGCAGAGAGATCCTTTTGGAGTCCGTGAAACGGTCAGTGAAGCCGCAGTCCATGCCGCGGTTGTTACCCGGGATCTGATGGGGGAACTGCACATCGGCCTGCAGGTCATACTGCTGGCCCTGGAGTTTCAGAATAATGTACATTATGCCATGCCTTTGCGGGTTCTGAACAGTGACAGCATTGGCTATGATACACAGTGGAGGAAGAAGCGGGCGGCTCACCGGCAGGAAAAAGACCTGCGGGGAGATGAGTATCTGTCCGGTTTTGGAAAGTATGATCGTCTGGTCCCTGTTTTTACGATCGTGCTGTATTTTGGACGGGAACCCTGGGATGGGCCCCGTACATTGAAGGATATGCTGGATCTGAGCCATTGTCCGCCGGAGTTTGCACAGCGGATAGCAGATTATCCACTTTATCTGATCGAGGTCAGAGAATATCCGCATATTGAAAGATTCCGCAGCGATCTGCGGTATGTATTTGGCTTCCTGCAGCGGGACCGGGAGAAAGAGGCGCTGTATCAATATGTGACCGAGAACCGGGCCGTCTTTTCCCATCTGGATGGAACCGCATACCAGATGATCCAGGTAATGTCCCATTTTAGCGGGCTGCTGAAGGAGAAGGAAGAATATGAGAATGAGGAAGGAGAGATCGATATGTGTCAGGCACTTTTGGATATGAGAGAAGAATGCATCTCTATCGGAAAAGAAAAAGGAAGAGAAGAGGGGATTTCCATTGGAAAAGAAGCAGGCATCTCCATCGGAAGAACAGAAGGGATATCTATCGGAAGAGCTGATGGGATCCGTCTGGCCAAAAGGATATATCAGATGCGTATGGCTGAGAAATCAGAAGAAGAGATTGCATCGGCCTGCGGGATTTCTGTGGAAGAAGTGCGGGAGATCCTTGCATAGCAGAGACCGAATGGAAGAATACAGGAAGCGGAAGAAGAGTAAATAATATGCGGCGAAAAGGCTTGACTTCCATAGAGCTCCATGGTATAATCAACGGGCGACATGGAAGTAAGTCTTTTTTTTATGCCCAAAATTATGTCTGTATTCAGTTTGACGAAACTGCCCACCGGATATATTTTGGGGCAGCAAATTGAAAACAGTGGAGGTGGAAGTTGTGCGCGTAAGAATCACATTGGCATGCACGGAATGTAAACAGCGTAACTACAATATGACCAAAGAAAAGAAAAACCATCCGGAGAGAATGGAAACAAAAAAATATTGTAAGTTCTGTAAGAGACATACACTGCACAAGGAAACAAAATAGTCACAATTTGTGAGGTGAAATGATGGCAGATAACGAAAAAACGACTGGTAAGGCTAAGAAAAAAAGCTGGTTCCAGGGCGTGAAGTCTGAATTTAGTAAGATTATCTGGACAGACAGAAAAACATTGATCAAACAGACCATTGCGGTAGTTATCATCACTATTGTTCTGGCTGTTATCATCAGCCTGCTCGACAGTGGCATTTTAGCAGGAATTAACCTATTGATGAAATAAGGATTAGGGTGATTGTATGTCAGAAGCGAAGTGGTATGTTGTCCATACGTATTCAGGGTATGAGAACAAGGTAAAAGCCAACATTGAAAAAACGATTGCGAACAGACATCTGGAGGATCAGATTCTGGAGGTGCGGATTCCTCTGCAGGATGTTGTAGAGGTGAAGAACGGCGTTCAGAAACAGGTGGAAAAGAAAATGTTTCCATGCTATGTTCTGCTGAATATGGTAATGAATGATGATACCTGGTATGTTGTTCGTAATACCAGAGGCGTCACAGGTTTCGTGGGGCCTGGCTCGAAGCCGGTTCCTCTGACCGAAGAAGAAATGCTGCCGTTGGGAATCAAGCAGGAAAAAGAACTGACTTTGGACTTTGCCGAAGGCGATGAAGTTGTTGTGACCGGCGGAGCCTGGAAAGATACCACGGGACTGGTGCAGAGTATTAATACTCAGAAGCAGGTTGTTACAATCAATGTTGAATTATTCGGACGCGAGACTCCGGTGGAAATCAGTTTCGCGGAAATTAGAAAAGTAAGGTAATATTGTTAAAAAGTGGGAGGGATTTCCCCCGCCAATACCACATAGGAGGTGCCGAACAATGGCAAAAAAAGTTACAGGTTATATCAAATTACAGATTCCGGCTGGTAAAGCAACACCAGCACCACCGGTTGGTCCTGCACTTGGACAGCATGGTGTAAATATCGTTCAGTTTACCAAAGAATTTAATGCAAGAACAGCAGATCAGGGAGATTTGATCATTCCTGTTGTAATCACTGTTTATGCGGACAGAAGCTTCAGCTTCATAACCAAGACTCCGCCTGCAGCAGTTCTGCTGAAGAAAGCCTGCAATATCAAATCTGGTTCCGGTGTTCCCAACAAGAATAAGGTTGCCAAAGTGACAAAGGCTCAGCTTCAGGAAATCGCTGAACTGAAGATGAAGGACTTAAATGCAGGTTCTCTGGAAGCTGCTATCAGCATGATCGCTGGTACAGCAAGAAGTATGGGTATTGAAGTAGTAGACTGAGCCACAAAAAAAGGCTGAGCCGGGGACAGGCCCGGGGCGCTGACCGGTAAAGGCGGAACAGGGCAAAGTCAGTTGCCGACACCCAACTGAGAGTCATAGAAACGAAAAATAAGTGGGAGGGACATTCCCGCAATTACCACAGGAGGTTATGAATAATATGAAACGCGGAAAGAAATATCTTGAAGCTGCAAAAGCAGTAGATCGCTCTGCACTGTATGAGTCTGCTGAGGCAATCAGCATTGCAAAGAAAGCAGCAGTTGCAAAATTTGATGAAACTATTGAAGTGCATATCCGTACAGGTTGTGATGGACGTCATGCAGATCAGCAGATTCGTGGAGCTGTAGTTCTTCCTCATGGAACAGGTAAGACCGTTCGTGTTCTGGTATTTGCAAAAGATGCAAAAGCAGATGAAGCAAGAGCAGCAGGCGCTGATTTTGTTGGAGGAGATGAACTGATCCCGAAGATTCAGAATGAAGGATGGTTAGACTTTGACGTTGTAGTAGCTACTCCGGATATGATGGGAATCGTGGGACGTCTGGGACGTATCCTTGGACCGAAGGGCTTAATGCCGAACCCCAAGTCCGGTACTGTAACCATGGACGTGACCAAAGCCATTAACGATATCAAAGCCGGTAAGGTAGAGTATCGTCTTGATAAGACAAACATTATCCATGTGCCGATTGGTAAAGCTTCTTTCACAGAGGAGCAGTTAGCAGACAACTTCCAGACATTAATTGAGGCTATTCTCAAGGCAAAACCAAGCACCTTAAAGGGACAGTATCTGAGAAGCGTGACCGTTGCTTCTACAATGGGACCTGGTGTGAAGATCAATCCTATGAAATTAGCTTAATAGAGAAGATAAAAAAGACGTATCCGCTGCGATACGTCTTTTTTGAGTGGTGCAGGAAAGCAGAATTTTTTTTCAACCTGACAAAAAAATACAGCCCTGCAAAGCTTTGATTGGAAGAAGGTCTGCAAGACTGTAATAAGAAGAGTTTTATTCTGTCAGGAAATCCAGCATGGCATTGGGAATCCCTGACATCTGTTGTTATTATAATTGCAGGATGAGGAAAATACCGCTATAATAGTATCGAAAACTATAATTATCCTATCGTTTGGGAGAAATGGTGGAGGAAAAAGTGTGTTTGTTGAAGAACTGAGACTGAACGAAAAGAAAAAACAGCAGCTTTCCATAGGGACTCCGCTGTTTCCCTGTATGTGTTATGATCAGTATATGGATCAGCTGATCGACGGAGAAGTTCCCTGGCACTGGCAGGAGGAATTGGAATTTTTTGTAGTTTGCCAGGGGAAAGCGCAGATGGAATGCCAGGAAATGCAGGTGGAGATTGAAGAGGGTGAGGGCGTTTTTATCGGCAGCGGTGCGCTGCACAGGGCAAGTGCTATGGATGGAAAACGCTGCAAATATTACAGTATATTATTCCAGCCGGAACTGATCTACGGGATGCCGCAGGGGATTGTGGATCAAAGGTATGTGAGACCTGTATTGGAGTGCCGGGAACTGTCATTTGTGAAATTTGACAGAAAAACGGAGTGGATGCAGAAAGTGCTGTACTACGTGGGAAGGGCCAGAGAAGCGTTTCATAATGGTACATTCGGTTATGAACTGCTGGTCAGGGAGAACTTTTCCAGAGCCTGGTACTATTTTGTGGTAAATACCCGTTCCATGGTAGAAAAGAGAAACCAGGAGTTGGATGAGCGTGAACAAAGACTGAAGGATATGGTAAAATACATTTATGATCATTATGAAGAATCTGTAAATGTGGCCCAGATCGCGCAGGCAGCAGGAATCAGTGAGAGCGAATGCTTCCGCTGTTTTCGGAAGAATCTGGGAACATCTCCGGTGGAATTTCTGCTGAATCATCGGATCCGTACAGCGGCAGGACTTTTGCGGGATACAGGGAAAAGCGTGACGGAGATCAGCTATGGAGTGGGATTTAACAATCCCAGCTATTTCACAAAATGTTTCCGGGAAATATTAAACTGTACACCGAGAGAATACAGAAAAAGAGAGAAAGCGGAAGAAAGGAAGGAAATGCGACATGATCTATAATATGGGCCTGATATTGGAAGGGGGAGGCATGCGCGGTGTGTATACCGCCGGTGTGCTGGATTTTTTTCTGGATCGGGAAATTGGATTTTCTGAAATTTATGGAGTGTCGGCGGGCAGTTGTCACGCCTGCAGTTATTTATCAAAACAGAGAAAACGGGCCTTCGATGTCAATGCGGATTATCTGAAAGATCCCCGATACTGCGGCTTGCGAAGCCTGCTGAAGACCGGGGATCTGTTTGGAGCTGAAATGCTTTATGACATTATTCCCAATCAGCTGAATCCTTATGATCATGAGACATTCATGAAGTATCCGGGGAAATTTTATGCGGTGGCGACGGATTGCCGGACAGGCAGGCCCAGATATCAGCAGATCAAAGACCTGCGGGAGGACATTATCTGGATCCGGGCATCCAGTTCCATGCCCATGGTATCCCGAATGGTGGAGATTGACGGAGTGCCGTATCTGGATGGCGGCATCAGCGATTCCATTCCTCTTCGTCAGTCCATTCGAAACGGCAATGCGAAAAATGTCCTGATCCTCACCAGAGATGCTTCTTATCGGAAAAAACCGGGAAAGACGGCGGCGCTTATGCGGTCGTTTTATCCGGGATATCCCAATCTGGTGCGGCAGATGGCCCGTCGGGCGGAAAACTATAACCGGACTCAGGAGCTGATCGAGAAAGGGATCCGCGCCGGCAAAGTATTTGTGATACGGCCTAAGGAACCGGTCCATGTGGGAAGAGTAGAGAAAGACAGAGAAAAGCTGGAAGCTCTGTACCGCCAGGGATATAAAGACGCTGTGGAAGCATGGGAAGATCTGAAGAACTTTCTGGCTGGAACTGAAGATGCGGAAGGGCAGGACTGACAAAATGAATTTGCTGACGCTGGAACATATTACAAAGAATTATACGGAACGCGCCCTTTTTCAGGATGCATCCTTTTATCTGCAAGAAGGCGAGAAAGTGGGGGTCCTGGGGATGAATGGAATGGGAAAATCAACCCTGCTGCGGATGATCGCCGGTCTGGAAGAGCCGGATCAGGGAGAACTGATCAAAGCAAATCACGCTATTGTGCGTTACCTGCCCCAGACGCCGGAATTTGATCCGGAACATACGGTGCTGGAAAGTGTGCTGGAAGGCAATGTGACCAGAGAAAATCAGTGGTCCATCGAAAGTCAGGCAAAGGCCATGCTGAACCAGCTGGGGATCACAGAACATGAGCAGCCCTGCGGCCAGCTTTCCGGAGGGCAGAGGAAGCGGCTGGCTCTGGTTTCTGTTTTGCTGTCTCCTGCCGATATTCTGCTGCTGGATGAGCCCACCAACCATCTGGACAGTGATATGGCAGACTGGCTGGAGGAAACCCTGAAGAAATGGAAAGGGGCCTTTGTCATGGTGACCCATGACCGTTATTTTCTGGATGCGGTGACCAACCGGATCGTGGAGATTGACAAAGGGCAGATTTATTCCTATCAGACCAATTATTCCGGATTTCTGGAGCTGAAGGCCGAACGGGAAGAAATAGAGTTGGCCGGGGAACGGAAACGGCAGTCTATCCTGCGAAAAGAACTGGAATGGGTAAAGCGGGGAGCCAGGGCACGGTCCACCAAGCAGAAAGCGAGACTGGAACGGTATGAAGAGCTGAAGAATCAGACGGGGCCCCAGACAGATGGCAGGGTGGAGCTGGCATCTGTGGCATCCCGGGTGGGGAGGACCACAGTGGAGCTGTCCGGAATCGGCAAAAGTTATGGAGAAAAGACGCTGTTTTCGGATTTTACCTATATTTTCCTGAAAAATGACCGGGTGGGCTTTGTGGGACCCAACGGCTGCGGAAAAACGACTCTGATGAAGATACTGGCCGGCCTGGAACAGCCGGACACCGGAGAGATGGTGGTGGGCCAGACCATCCGGATCGGCTATTATGCCCAGGAACTGCCGGAAATGGATTCGGATATGCGGGTCATTGACCGGGTAAAAGAGGTGGCAGAGTATGTGCCTACGGCCCAGGGAAGCATCAGCGCTTCCAAATTGCTGGAGCGTTTTCTGTTTCCGGCAGAAGCCCAGTATAGTCCCATCGGCAAGCTGTCCGGCGGAGAAAAGCGGCGGCTGAATCTGCTGCTGGTCTTGGCGGGAGCGCCCAATGTGCTGATCCTGGATGAGCCAACCAATGATCTGGACATTACCACCCTAACGATACTGGAGGATTATCTGGATGAATTTCCGGGAATCGTGATCACAGTATCCCATGACCGCTATTTCCTGGATCGTACAGTGCGCAGAATCTTTGCCTTTGAGGAGGGCAGACTGCAGCAGTATGAAGGGGGATATACCGATTATATACAGAAGCGGGCTGCCGGAGAAGAAGGGAATGCCGGCGGAAGGCAGGAGAATTCCAAGGGAAGACCGGGGAAAACAGGCGGAAATACGGTGACGGCGGACAGCGGGGCCTCCGGCGGAACAGCTGATCCGGGAACATCTCTGGCTCAGAAGAAGGGACGTACACGAAAACTGAAGTTTACGTTCCAGGAACAGAAGGATTATGAAACCATCGATGGAGAAATTGCAGCGCTGGAAGAGAAGATCGGGAAGCTGGAGGAAAAAATCCTGGCAGCAGCCCGGGATTTTGTGAAGCTGAATGAATATACCCGGGAAAAAGAAGAGGCAGAGGCTTTGCTGGAGGAAAAAATGGAACGCTGGATGTATCTGGAGGATCTGGCGGCCAGGATCGAAGCCGGAGAAACACTGGAAGAACCTTGAGATTTCGCGGAATGCACAGAAGGAGGATGCCCGGCAGCGCAAGCTGCGTTATGAGGTAAAGCGAAAAAGGAGGATTTGCAAATGAAAAGATGGAAGAAACTGATGGCAGTGACAGTGGCGGCAGTTCTGGCAGCGGCGCCGGTACAGGCCATGGCAGCCGGCTGGGAAGCAGAAGAGCAGGAGTTTTTTTCCGGTGCCTGGGAGGCCGCGGAACTGGCGGATACCTCTGGCCTGGCAGGCGGGATTATGGCGCAGGAAGCCGCGGAAGGAAGCGTGGAACTGCTTTCTGCCGATATTCCGGCCAGCTGCAGTCAGCAGGAGTGGGATGTGCTGGCGTATACCAACAAAGAGCGTCTGGCAGCGGGGCTGGATCCTCTGACGACATTCACCCGAATGCAGTGGGCAGCAGGGACACGGGCAATTGAACTGCATACGCTGTTTGATCATATCAGGCCTGACGGAAGCATGTGCTATACGGTCCTGAATGATAAGAACATATCCGGCTGGTGGACAGCGGCGGAGAATATTGCCGCAGGCTATGGATCTGCGGCATCCGTGGTGGAAGGATGGATGAACAGCCCGGGACATCGGGCCAATATACTGACGAAAGATCTGTCTCATATGGGTGTCGGATATTACTATACGAACAGCGGCTATGGAGCTCACTGGGTGCAGCTGTTCATAGGCAGCTGTAATTTTAACAGTCTGTCCATTACAGGACTGGAAGACGGCCTGGTGGTGGAACGGGGAACCTCTCTGGAAGATCTGGGACTGGCCTGCAAGCTTACCTGCTCCCATGGAAATTCCTATCTGCCTCTGGATGAAGCTTACTGCAGCGGGTATGATCCCAAGGATACCAGCGGGGAGCCGCAGACGGTTACTGTAAATGTACTGGGCAGGAGCACCACCTTCCAGATCACAGTGAAAGGAGCACAGGTGCCTGGAAACACTTCTCTGCGGGTGACAGGACGCACTACTTCCACCGTATCTGTGCAGTGGGACAGAGTCAGCGGAGCTGAGGGCTATACCGTATGGTATCAGTCAGAATATGATAATGGAGTTTCCAGAAAAGTGTTTACAGGCGGGAATGTGACCAGCTGGACCCACACCAACCTGCAGCCTGGCACCAAATATTTCTATACAGTGCGTGCCTGGGTGGATAATGGAACCGGCGGAACACACGATTATGTATTTGGAGAGCAGTCGCCCACCCAGCGGGGAACCACGAAGCCTGTGGCGGCCCGGATTGCTTCGGTGACAGCTTCTGATGGAAAGATCAAGGTAAGACTGTCGAAAGCGGCAGCCGGGGCAGAGCTGTATTCCATGTGTTATGGAAACAGTGATGACTGTTTCGGGGAAGGGGATTTCCGGGTGGGAATCCGTACCCAGTATACCTCCCGTACCCTGACACCGGAATTTGAACCGGGTGTTTACTATGTGGCGGTGAAATCCTACCGGGATCTGGGAAATAACAAGAAGATATATGGAGACTGGTCCAATGTGGTCAGAGTGACAGTGAGAAATTAAGAAAAACGGAAGCAGTATCCGGAAGAATGAAAAAGGTATTCTCAGGTCCCGGAAAGGGGCCTGGGAATACCTTTTTTATGTGGTGGGAAAGCAGAATGTTTCGTTCTGACTTTCCTTTAAGACAAAACGCGCGTCATTTCCGGCTTACCATCTGCCCAGATTTCTGGCAGAAAGAAATGCGGTAGATGTGGCCTCGGTAATATTCCTGGGTACGACGCAGTCTCCCAGATAGTAAACCTCCGGTGCACAGTCGTTCAGGGCTATGGCAGCTTCCCGTCTGGGCCGCTGTCCCACGGCGTAGATCACATTGTCGGCTTCCAGGAAAAATTCTTCTGTCTGGGCAGAATCTGCTTTCTGGCAGAGTACACCGTTTTCTCTGATTTCCGCTGCTTTCGTCTGAAACAGGATCTGCAGCTTACGTTTCTGAATCTCTGTGTTCAGACCCAGCATGTGCAGGAAGTTTCCGCCGTCATTGACGTGGTCAGTCATTTCCACAAGTGTAACCTGTTTCTGCTGGGCGGCCAGATGAAGACCTAACTCCACCCCCACCAGACCAGCGCCCAGGATTATCACATGTTCTCCCAGATTTTCGGCCTGGCCGTAAGCATCCTGGGCGGAAAGCACAGGAAAGTCATTGATACCTGGAATAGGCGGTTTTACCGGTTCCGCGCCCAGAGCGGCAAAGATCACATCGGGGTTTTGCTCTCTTGCGAATTCAGGTGTGACTTCTGTGTTCAGGAGGACACGGATGGACGGGTTTTCTGCAATCAGCTTTTCCTGCTGATTCAGATAGTAATCCAGATTTTTTTTGAAATCGACAGTTTCTTCGCAGCGGAGAACACCGCCTAGACGAGAGCCTTTTTCACACAGAAGTACCTGATGGCCGCGCTCCGCACAGGTCAGAGCGGCCTGCATGCCTGCCACACCGCCGCCTGCGATCAGTACATTCTTCTTTACTCTTGCGGCAGGAGGTTCGTATTTCATGTCCAGCTCACGTCCGCTTTCCGGATTGATGGCACAGTAGGGCTCGCCGTTGGTCAGTTCGCTGGAAAAACAGGAAAGACAGCGCATGCATCGTCTGGCTTTGTCTTCCTGGCCAGTCCTGACTTTGAGAGGAAAGTCTGGTTCGGCCATAAATTCTCTTCCCAGCTCCACCACGTCAGCCTGGCCGGAGGCGATGATTTCTTCCATCAGGACGGGATCGCTTAAGGCGCCAATGGTGGCCACGGGAGTTTTTACATGTTTCTTGATTTCCGCCGCATATTTTACATTGCACCCATCTTTCAGGAACATGCTGGGATGGGTGACGGCGAATACTTCTTCGATCTCGTGATTTCCTGCAGATACGTGGATCAGCTGACAGTGTCCTTCCAGCTGTTTGGCAACGGCAATACCGTTTTCGATGCCAAAACCGCCGTCATAGCATTCCGAACCGCTGATGCGCACTTCGATGGGAAAGCCCTGACCGCAGCGTTTGTGGATGCCGTCGCAGATGGCCAGGAGCATCCGGCAGCGATTTTCGACAGATGAGCCGCCCCATTGGTCCGTGCGGGTATTGGTAATCGGTGACAGGAACTGGTGCAGCATCCATCCGTGGCCTGCGTGGATCAGGACCATGCCGAATCCGCATTTCTGTGCCAGTGCCGCTGCGTCAACATATTTTGAAATCGTACGTTCAATGATCTCATCTGTCATAGGCAGGATATGTCTGCCGTCACATTCACATTCTACCGGGCCGTAGGCAATTCCCTTTGCCCCTGCGCCGAAAAAGGACAGGTCACGGTTGGCAAACATGCCGGCGTGCTGCAGCTCCATGGTGGCAACGGCGCCATATCCTTTGATCTCATAGGCAATCCGGGCAAGTCCCCGGTCGATATTGGGCGTATCCATACAGATCTGTGTGGCGCCGCCCCGGCCCAGTTCCCGATCTACAATACCTTCGAATGTGGCAACGCTGGCAGCGCCCCCTCTTGCTCTTCTGCCGTAGTAGGCAGCGGCGCCATCGTTGAGGTATCCGTCTCCGTTTACGTTCTGGTAACCGGTAGGTGAGGCGAAGATACGGTTGCGGAAAAACGTATTGCCCAGCTGAATCGGCTCAAATAAATGTGGATAGTGGTTCTTTGTGTTCATAAAATACCCCCTTTTGTGGATTCCGGAGGCGGGTCTGCCTTCTTTGGTGGATACAGGCAGATGGCGCACCGGAGTTTTCTGCTTTTCATAGGCAGACGATTTCATATATATAGACTACGTGGGATGAAAGCCTGCGTCAAGGAACGAAATGTAGGGTTTCCGGGGAGGAAGAGTCATATTTCTGTGCCTTTACGCTGTTTTGCACATATTTTATAATGTGGCCAGTAAATTTTAAGGGGGAATACAGAGATGAAAAGTAAAAAGAACATGGTACTGTTTATCACAGTTCTGGCGTTTCTGGGTATGTTCATCGGTAATTATGGCAATTATCAGCTTTCTGCCATTCCGGGCAGTATTTATGAGGCATACAGTCTGACCGATGCGCAGTTTTCCAGTATTATGACAGCACCTATGTTTCCGTCGATCTTTCTGAGTATTATCATCGGAATCCTTGTGGATCGCTACGGAATTTCCAAAATGGTAGGACTCTGCTACGTGATTGCGGCCGCGGGATTTGTGCTGAGAGTATTTGCTACTGATTACAGCAGTATGTTCCTGGCAATGGCGTTGACTGGTGTAGGGTGTATGATCCTCAATTCCAATCTGGCGAAAATTGTTTCGGCCCTTTACCCGATGGAAAAAGTGGGAACGGTAGTGGGAGTTCTTATGGCAGGTTCTACGGCATCCATGGCTGTGGCATATGCTACCACCGCATTCTTTCCATCCCTGCAGATTGCTTTCTGGACAGCGGCGGCTGTCAGTATTGTGATCGCATTGCTGTGGCTTCTTTTTGTTAGAGAATCCAATTTCCGGAAAGAGCAGATGCCGGCGGGACAGACTGTGCCGGTGAAGGAAGCGCTGGCTACCTGTCTCAAGAGCAGGAATATCTGGCTGGTGGGGCTTGCTCTTCTTTTCCTGCTGGGTGGAGCTACTGTGATCTCCAACTTCCAGGTTACGGCTCTTACCACGCTGAAAGGCTACAGCCAGGCTTTTGCAGGTACCTTTGGAACCGTACTGATGATCGGAGCTATTCTGGGATCCATCTTTATTCCGGTCCTTGTAGGAAAATATCAGAGACAGACACCGCTTTTGCTGCTGGTGTTTGGTCTGGTGACTGCAGCATGTACGGTGGGAATGGTAGTGCTTCCTTCTGTTGGTATCTATATTGCGTGTTTCCTGAACGGCGCTCTTAGAAGCGGAATGATAGCGGTTATGATGTCACTTCCGGTAATGTTTAAGGAAATCGGTCCCAAGTATGCAGGTACAGCCGGCGGACTTGCGGTAACTCTGGAACTGCTGGGTGCTGTGATTATTCCTACATATATCATTGTACCGATGGGGCAGGGCGATGTGTTTATGTACTTCTGTCTGGGAGCTGTGTGCATAGGAATTTCCAGTGTCATCTGCTTTGTCATGGGAAATACCTGCGGAGTATACAGAAAATAAAATTCAATAAGATTCGAAAAAATGGAGGTATAAAAATGTTAAGTGCAAGAGAAAATTTTCTGGAAACAGTGCGTCACGGAAATCCGGATGCATTTGTAAACGAGTGGGAACCTTTTGGTTCGGTGTTTGATCCTTTGATGGGGATTACCCTGGTGGCCCAGCCTGGAAAATATATTGTGGATGACTGGGGGACTACTATTTACTGGGGAGAAAATGAACCAGGTGCCATGCCCATCGTAAATGATTCCAATAAAGCCATTCCGGATGTGACTGAGTGGAAGGATCATATCAAGTCTCCGGATATCCGTCAGCCTCTGGACTGGACCGCGGCAAAGGCGCAGGCGGAAGAAATCCATAAGAATGGAAAACTGACCATGTCTCTTATGGCTACAGGTCTTTTTGAACAGTCCCATTATCTGATGGGATTTGAAGATACGCTGATGAACCTTCTGATGGAGCCGGAAGCCATGCATGAGCTGCTGGACTATATCACAGACTACAAACTGACCTACGCAAAGATCCTGGTAGAAAATCTTCATCCGGATGTGGTGCTGTTCCACGATGACTGGGGCTCCAAAACAAGTCTGTTTATGTCTCCGGATACCTGGAGAGAATTTTTCAAACCGCGTTATCAGAAAATCTATGATTACTTCAAGAGCCAGGGTGTGATCATCATTCATCATTCGGACAGCTACTGCCAGCCCATCGTAAAAGATATGGTAGATATTGGAATTGATGTATGGCAGGGCGTGCTTCCTCAGAATGATATTCCGGCTATTCAGAAAGAAACCGAAGGAAAACTGGTCCTGATGGGAGGGCTGGACGCACAGGTTATTGATGTGAAAGATTTTGATGAAGAAGTGATTCGGAAAGAAGTGGCGCGTGCCTGCAAAGAGTACGCTCCGGGAGGCAATTATATCCCCTGTCTGACCTATGGCGGAGAAGGCAGTATCTTCGAAGGTGTCAATGATATTATTATGGATGAGATCCGCAGACAGAGTCCGCAGTATTTCTGATCGGACAGAAAATTGACGGCTGCTGTCCGGGCGGAGAAGCACAAAAGGGCTGGATGAAGATCATCTGATCTCGGATCGGCAGAGAAAACATCGGGCCCCGCAGAAATGTTCCTGCATTTCTGCGGGGCCCGTTATCGTCCGGGAAAATGCCGGAGAAACAGTTCCGGGCTTAAGTGCGTTCCAGCAGCTTGTAGGACAGAAGCAGATACAGCCGGGTGTCCGGATCTTTCAGACGGATCCCGGTGAGATCTTCAATCTTATTAAGGCGTTTAAGCAGAGAAGTCCGGTGGATGAACAGTTTCTCCGCACTTTTTGTGGCGCTGCAGTCACTGCGCAGGTAAACGCAAAGAGTATGAAACAGATCGGTGCCATTTGTCTGGTCGGACTGCTGCAGGATCTCCAACTCCGGAGCGGCAAGCTCTCTCGGGTCATACTGGAGCAGACACTGATCCAGAAGATATTCGAATGCGTAGTGCTGAAAATAGTAATACCAGAAATCCGGATCTGTTTTCTGCCCGATCTTAAGCGCATCATAGGCCTGGGTCAAGTGCAGCCCGAAGTTCTCAGTGCCGAGAAATGTATTGCTGATTCCTGCCCGTGCCACATGTTCCCGAAGGAAGACGGCCAGTTTTTTGCGAAAGTCGTCTTCTGTATTCTGGGACAATTCCAGATTCCGGATGCAGATCAGGTTCTGGCCTTTTTTTATGATGCAGCTTTCCGGAAAGAGAAGATGCAGCTGGCGGTACAGATACTGTTCGCCCTCGGTGA
>UQMI01000014.1 GCA_900542045.1 uncultured Blautia sp. | reverse complement strand
GACTGAATTTCCTGGCTCATGGACTGCATGTCACTGCGTATGGACTGAATTTCCTGGTTCATGGACTGCATGTCACTGCGTATGGACTGAATCTCCTGATTCATGGACTGCATGTCGCTGTGCATGGATTGAATCTCCTGACTCATGGACTGCATACCGCTGTAAATCTTATGTAACAGCTCTTGATCCGTCAATGTGTGAACCTCCTCTCTTTGTTTCTCTGGAACCTTATCGTATCATATTCAGAGTAAAAAGTCTATTTGATGCACTATTGTCAGTGTGTCAGAAGATACCGGGCGAATTGTTTCGCACTTCGTGCTTCCACAATTCTGCAAAATATTCGGAATTCATGGGGCCCCTGCCCCACTTCTTCCTCATATTTTGGCGGGTCTCAAGGTCAATCAGCCACCTTAATGCAAGCATAGGCGGCTGTTGACTTTTCGACCCTGGTATCCTCAAATAAAAATTAATATTTCGGAAACGAACCGGAAACGTTTTGCCAACACAGACGGAGTATTTTAACAGTATCAAAAGCAATTGAACAGATAGAGGAGGAAATGTGAAGATGAAAAAAAGCAATTTTGTTGCAATGATACTGGGAACCATAGGCGGAATCCTGTTTGCCCTGGGTATGTGTATGGCGTTGATACCGGAATGGAATGCGTTCCGTCAGGGTGTTGTGATGGGGGGTAGCCGGCCTAGTGGTGCTGCTGATCATGGTACTGGTCTGGAGAAAAATGGAGAAGAAAAGTCCGATCCGCCTGTCCGGCAAAATGATAGGGACAACACTGCTGGGGATAGCCGGGGCTCTGCTTCTTGGCGTGGAAATGTGCCTGACTATGGTATGGAGCAATATGATCCTGGGCATTGTGATCGGAATTGTGGGAATTGTTTTGCTTTTATGTCTGATTCCCCTTACCAGAGGATTAAAATAAAAAATAAGAATCGATTTTGGCAGGACAGCCCCATGGACTTCGGGAAGAAGATTACGGGGCTGCTTTTTTCTGGTATTCCGGAGTAAAAAATAAGTGATTGAAGCGGCTGTATCAGGGAAGAATAAAAGAAAAATGACAATGAGGGAATGTATATGGCAGAATTCTTTGAAGAGGTTCTGGTGATGGCAGTGGAAGCGGGAATCCTGCTGTTTGAATGGATCGGTGTTGCTGTGATCATTGGCACTTGTCTGATCAGCCTGAGAAAGCTTCTGCGGCGCTGTCCGGATACCAGGATCTGTCTGGCAAAAGGGCTGGCCATGGGGCTGGAGTTTAAGCTGGGAAGTGAGATCCTCCGAACGGTGGTGGTGCGGGAGTGGAAAGAAATCATCATTGTGGCAGGGATCATAGTCCTTCGTGCAGCATTGACCTTCCTGATCCACTGGGAAATAAGAGAAGAGGTAAAAAACAGCGGAGCAGATATGCTGCAGATGGAGGACAGGAGAGTTTTATGAAAGTATGGTCGATAATTGCGGAATTGCAGGCTCTGATCCTGTTATGTATCATCGGCAGTTTCTTCTTTGAAAATAGGAATCCGGAAACCCATCGGAATAAACTGTTTGGAACCACGCTCTTGCTGGCTGTGGGTTCTGTACTGCTGGATCTGTTGTGTGTGTCTGTTCTGGAAGATGATCCGGGGATTCCGGGATGGGTGCATCTGACGGGAAACAGCCTGTATTTTCTGATCAGTGTCTGGATGTGTACGGGAGCTGCCTTTTATCTCGTGGATCTGCTTCTGGAACATGTCTGTGAGAAATCGTTTCAGAAAAAGGCAGGCGTTGTTCTGTGTCTGTTAAACATGATTTTTCTTGCAGCAGTGCTGGTAAATATCCGTACGGGGAGCCTCTTCTGGATCGACAGCCAGGGAGGTTATCACCGGGGTGGCTGGAACGGGCTGGGATATGTGACCGCAGCGCTGGAGCTGGGCGTTGTGCTGTTGTGCTGCCGGCGTTACCGGCGCAGTGTAAGTCCGAAGGCAGCAGAAACGGTGCGGATCCTGCCGCTGCTGCTTTTGCTGCTGGCAGGCTGTCAGATGGCTGTTCCGGAGATGCTGCCCAATGGAATTGCCATGGCTGCAGTCCTGCTGATCCTGTATATCCGTTTTCAGAGTTGCCAGGTGGAAAAAGATCCCCTGACCAATCTGGGAAACCAGAAGACTTTTTATGAGGAACTTTTTTTGAAAGTGCAAAGCCGGCAGAAGCTGCAGGTGATCCTGATTGTGCTCCATGGATTTGAGCAGATCAGTCAGCTCTATGGACACAGGCGGGGAGATGAATTTCTGTATCGGATCGGAAGATGGCTGGGGACGGCGGATCCGGAATGGAATGCATACCGTGTGGGCGATACGGCCTTTGCCATGCTGTGTCCCTTTGAATCCGAAGAAAGGGAGCAAAGGCGGCTGGAGCAGGCGGCAGAGCGGTTCCGGAACCCCTGGTCTCTGGATCGCGGCTGCTGTGAGATCCAGGCAAGCTGCTGCGGACTGGTATGGACGGGACAGCCCTGGGATGCAGACAGGATCGCAGAATATCTGAAAGCCATGCAGCAGATGGCAAAGGAGCAGCCCCGGAAGATCCTGCGGTTCACCCGGAAGACGGAGCAGCAGATCCTGTTTCGGAAAACGCTGAAA
Organism: uncultured Blautia sp.; assembly: GCA_900542045.1. GTDB lineage: Bacteria > Bacillota > Clostridia > Lachnospirales > Lachnospiraceae > Blautia_A > Blautia_A gallistercoris. The sequence goes on along the minus strand of UQMI01000014.1, from coordinate 62,597 downwards.
GAACAGCTGGAGCGGGCCATACGGGAACAGCAGTTTGAACTGTATTTTCAGCCCATCTATGACTGCAGAAGAAAGCGGTTCTCCAGTGCGGAAGTGCTGCTGCGGCTGCGGGACGATGAGGGAGTGTTTATTTCTCCCGCTGTGTTCATCCCTTTTGCGGAAGAACTTGGCCTGCTGGAAGAGATCAGCTGGATCGTTTTGAAAAAGACCTGCCGTTTTCTGGAGAAAAACCGGAATATGGAGCTGGATTCGGTATCCATCAACCTGTCTGTGCAGCAGCTGCAGGAACCGGAAGCCGCCCGGAGGATCCTTGGGGAACTGCAGGACCATTCGATTGTGGGAAAGCGGCTGATCATTGAGATCACAGAGAGGGAAATGGCCAGCGATCAGAAGAAAGTCCGGGAAGTTATGCAGCTGCTTGCAGAACGGGGAGTCCGTTTTTATCTGGATGATTTTGGAACAGGATATTCCAACTTTTCCATGGTAATGCATCTGCCGTTTACCTGTATCAAGCTGGACCGGAGTCTGCTGGAAAAAATAGCAGACAGTGAAAAAGACCGCTGGATGATACGGTCCATGGGAGAACTGTTTCATAACGGCGGTTTTGGTGTGGTCAGCGAAGGTGTGGAAGACGAGGCGCAGGCAGTGCTCCTTCAGAGACTGGGGATGGATTTTATCCAGGGGTTTTATTATGCCAGACCCATGCCGGAAACAGAATTTGTCCGGTTTATGGAAGCGCACCGCGTATCCTGAGAACAGGCCGGGCAGTCATCGGCATTGCAGGGACACCGGCTTCTGCGGCTGCAGACGGTGCACGGCAAAACCGTATTCGGAGAGGCCTGGGGATCTCTGCATGGGCAGGCTGCAGGTCAGTCTGTGGTTTCCCGACGGTGCAGTACCGGAGGAATCATTTTGTGGACCGGTTCGCCAGGGGGAGCGGGCCGTCTTTTTTTGCGTTCATTCATGGCTGCCACCAGAATTTCCATGGCTTCCCGGGCAATGACATCGATCTGCTGTCCCACAGTACTGATGGGAAGGACGGCTTCCCTGGAAATGGGGGAATTGTCAAAGCCGATGATCCGGTAGTCCGGAGGCAGACAGCCGTATTTCCGGACCAGAATGTTCAGCAGCACATTGGCATGCGTGTCGTTGGGCATAAAAATACCTTTCTTCTGACCGGAATATTTCTGTTCCAGATAGGAGACGGTTTCCGTAAGTTCTCTGAGGTTTTCTTCGTGCTGGTTGCCCAGTTCTTTGATGATAAATTCGTGGGGAATCTCCTGCTGGCGGCATACATCCAGAAATCCCTGGATACGTCCGTATGCGGGAATTTCCGGAGTGCAGTCGCTGTTGATGTGGATCAGGACATCGCACTGATTTTTGATCAGCAGGCTGGCCGCCTGTACACCGCCCATATAGTTGTCTGTGTTGACGCTGGAGACGTACCGGTCTTCCCGTTCAATGGTCACAATGGGAATCTGATAGGAAGCCAGTTCCCGGGAGGGAATGGTATGGCTGAGGATGATCATTCCCTCGATTTTGTAGGCCAGAAGCTCCTGGATGTATTTCCGTTCGATATCTTTTTTTTCATGGCCCACAAAGACCAGAAATTTGTAGCCATAAGCTTCATAGGTATTCAGAAGCTGATTCAGCATCTCTGAATAGTAATGCAGGTAAAGATCAGGAATGATCACTCCGATAAACTCTGTCTGTCCGTTGGCTAGAATACGGGCGACTTTATTTTCCTTATAATTCAGGGCCACCAGGGCGTCTGCAATAATCTGCTGATTTTTCAGGGTGAGAGAGTCCGGATTATTGAAATAGCGCGATATGGTGGTTTTTGAAAAATGGGTGTATTTTGCAATATCATCAAACGTAACATTTTTTTTCTCCATAATTTCCGCCTTTCCTTCCATTATCTGTCTCATACAGTATAGCAAATGAGAATCGCCGGCACAAGAAGTAATCGGTAACGTAACCGGTTTTGTAAAATGTGTACAGGCTGCGGAAACCGGTGTTGTGTACCATTCACAAAGTTTATCTTTGGAATTGACGGGTACAGAAAAGGATGGTATGATAAAGCCATGAAAGTAACCGGTTACTTTACCGGTTACAAATCGGAAGGAAAAACGAGAAAACAGGAGGAGATGTTCATGAAAAGGAAAATCGTGGCAAGAGTCATGGCACTGGGTCTGAGTACAGTGCTGATGACTACCGCGCTGGCCGGCTGCCGTTTTGGCTTTGCCAGCGATCCGGATGATCCCAATGAAGAGGAAGAAGAGGTGCCCATTGATACATCGGTGGATACATTTTCTTATGATCCTTCACTGGAAGGGACCAGCATTACCCTGTTGAATTCCAAGGCGGAGATCCAGGTGGCCTTGGAAGAGATGGGAGCCATATTTGAGGAAAAATCCGGTGTACATGTGGAGGTTATGCCGGTTACAGACGGAGAGTCACCCTATACGAAGGTGGTAAGCCTGTACAATTCCGGCACACCGCCTACGTTGTCGATCCTGGATACCACCGATGTCATTGCACTGGCGGAAGAGAAGGCGGCAGATCTGACCAATGAGAAATGGACGGAAGAAGCCAGGGACTACCTCACCTGGGTGGGAGATAAGGTATACAGTTTCCCTCTGTGTATTGAAGGCCGTGGGATCATTTACAACCAGAAGGTAATCGAAGAGACTCTGGGAGAACCTTTTGATCCTGCATCTCTGAAGACCCTGGATGATTTTAGGGCTCTGCTGGACGAACTGGTGGCTGCAGGCATGGAGAAGCCGGTATCTCTGGCCAAGGAGGACTGGTCCATCGGCGCCCATCATCTCCAGTATATTTATGAGACTTACGACGGAACTTCCGAGGGAGCCCAGGAAGCCATCGAACAGATCAAAGCCGGAGAACTGGATCTGCATTCCTACGACCGCATGTCCCAGTTCCTGGATATGTTTGATGTGCTGAAGGCTTATAACGTGGCCCGGGCAGATCCTCTGGGTGCAGATTATGACGAGATGGCCATTGACCTGGCAGATGGCAAGACAGCATTCTGGTTCAATGGAAACTGGGCATGGCCCAACCTGGAAGATGCCGGAGCGGAAGAGGAAGATGCTTACGGATTTCTGCCGTATTTTCTGAATAATGATGAAACGGATTTTGTCAATCAGAAGATACAGGCATCTCCATCCAAACAGGTGATGCTGGACGGACAGATGGCGTCAGAACAGGAGCAGGCGGCGGCAAAGGAATTTCTGAACTGGATCGTTTACAGTGAGATCGGCCAGCAGATGCTGGTGAAGACCTGTAATGTGATTCCGCCCTTTGCCAACAATCCCTATGAGCCGGCAGATCCTTTAAGCCGTGATATCTATCAGAAAGTGCAGGAAGGAGGCACTTTTAATGCATCGGCCATTGTGCCCAATGACCACTGGTCCGTATTGGGGGCATCCATGCAGAAGTATCTGGCAGACCGCAGCGACAGAGAGGAACTGATCGATTCCATACAGGCGTACTGGGATGAACAGGAATAAAAGGAGGAGCGGAAGATGAAATCGAGTCATAAAGGAAAGGATTTTGGCATATTTGCACTGCCGGGACTGTTCTGTTTTCTGGCAGTGGTAATCGTTCCCTTTGTCTATGGTGTATATCTCACCCTGACAGACTGGAACGGCGTATCAGATGAGAAAAATTTTGTGGGGCTGACGAATTTTATCGGCGTTGTGAAAGATACCCAGTTCTGGTCCTCCCTGCTGCTCACATTTAAATATGTGATCGTAGTGGTGATCCTGGTCAATGTGATCGCCTTTGCCCTGGCCTATCTTCTGACCAGAGGATTTAAGGGACAGAATTTCTTCCGGGCCGGATTTTTCACTCCCAACCTGATCGGCGGTATCGTGCTGGGATATATCTGGCAGTTTGTATTTTCCCGGGTATTTGTCAGCATCGGAGAATCCACGGGCTGGAGCATATTTGAGGCTTCCTGGCTGTCAGATCCCAACAAGGCCTTTGCCGCGCTGGTGATCGTGTCTGTATGGCAGTTATCCGGTTATATGATCCTGATCTATGTGGCCGGATTTATGGGACTCAGTGAAGATGTGATGGAAGCAGCCAGCATTGACGGAGCCACCGGATGGGTGAAGATGAAGAACATCGTGCTTCCCCTGATGATGCCTTCCGTTACGATCTGTCTGTTCCTTACCCTTTCCCGTGCATTCATGGTTTACGATGTGAACCTGTCGCTGACCGGAGGCGCGCCTTATGGAACTACAGAGATGGCGGCCATGCATGTGTATGAGAAGGCCTTTACGTCCAGACAGTTCGGTGTGGGCCAGGCAGAGGCAGTAATTCTGTTCCTGATTGTTGCCTGCATCAGCGGAATTCAGGTATATCTGACAAAGAAACAGGAGGTGGAAGCATAATGAAGCAGACGACAGTTGGCGGTACAAAGAAAAAAGTTAAGAACATAGCGGCAATGATCGTGCTGATCCTGGTCTTCATTGTCTATATGTTTCCATTCCTGATGGTGGTCATCAATTCCCTGAAGGAAAAAAGAGATATTATCAAAAGCCCGTTTTCCTGGCTGTTTACCATTAAGGGCCTGTCCTTTGACAACTTTGTGAAGGCATTTGAGCAGATGGATTTCCTGAATGCCTTTAAGAACTCGCTGATCGTAACGGTTTCCGCCACGGTGCTGGTGACGATTCTGGCAGCTATGCTGGCTTACTACATCGTGCGGAACAATAATAAGATTTCCAAGATCACTTTTGCACTGATGGTGGCATCCATGATCATTCCGTTCCAGGCCATCATGATTCCGCTGGTGAGCATTTACGGAGGTACGCTGAATATACTGAACCACCGGATCACGCTGATCTTTATGCACACCGGATTTTCCATGGCCATGTCGGTCTTCATGTTCCATGGATTTATCAGAGGAAGTATTCCCATTGCCCTGGAGGAAGCGGCTTACATTGACGGCTGTACACGGACGCAGACTTTCTTCAAAATCGTGTTTCCGCTGCTGAAGCCGATCATCTCCACTATGGTGATCCTGAATGCGCTGGCATTCTGGAACGACTTCCTTCTGCCGTCACTGGTACTGACGGATAAAGAACTGCTGACTCTGCCGTTGTCCACCTACAGCTTCTATGGCACCTATTCAGCTGACTATGGCACCATTATGGCAGGTCTGCTGCTCTGTGTGATTCCGATCCTGATCCTGTACGTGGCACTGCAGAAGCAGATCATCAACGGCGTTGTGGCCGGAGCAGTAAAATAATTCAATCAAATCGCAGGAGACAGATACAGATGGACAGAATACATGTAAAAGCACCGGAAAACTGGATCAACGATCCCAATGGATTTATTTACTATAAAGGAAAGTATCACTTGTTTTATCAGCATTTTCCCTATGAGCCCCGCTGGGGGACCATGCACTGGGGCCACTGCATCAGCAGTGACCTGGTGCACTGGCAGCATGAGAAGATCGCCCTTTTTCCCAGCAAATACGATGACCGGAACGGCTGCTTTTCCGGCAGCGCAGTGGAGGCAGACGGAAAGCTGAATCTTTTTTATACCGGCGTACGGTATCTGGAAGAGGATCCTGACGATATCCATCTCTGCCGGCAGAACCGGTTTGTATCGGCCCAGATGCGGATGGTATCGGAAGACGGTATCCATTTTGACAATATCCGGAATAAGGAGACGGTAATTCCGGTGCTGACAGATCCGGAGACAGGAGATGCGGCCCATACACGGGATCCGAAGGTATGGAGAGGTTCTGACGCCTGGTATATGGTGCTGGGCACCACCCAGAATGAGAAAGGAAAGCTGCTGATCTACAGAAGTGAGGATCTGCAGCACTGGGAGCTGAAAAATTCTGTAAAGGGAACCGGGAATTTCGGCTGGATGTGGGAATGTCCGGATTATTTCGAAGTGAACGGAAGCCAGATTCTACTGGTCTCTCCCATGGGACTGTTAAAAGATGGAAACCGGGAAGCAAATCAGGCAGTCTGTGCCTTTGTGGACTTTCAGGAGGAAACCTGTTCCATGAACATTTCCGACCGGTGGCAGTTCCTGGATTATGGTCTGGATCTGTACGCACCCCAGAGCACCGTGGACGAGCAGGGCAGGCGGATTCTGACAGCCTGGGCCAGAATGCCCGAGCCGGTGGATGGACAATGGATGGGAATGCTCTGCGGAATCCGGGTTGTGGAAACAGAAAACGACCATCTGTATTTCCGGCCCCATCCCAATGTGATGCAGGCCTATTCCAGAGAGATCACCTCTCCTGCGGAAGCTTCGGAGGGCTGTTATCGGGCATGTCTGGAGCTGGAAGAAGGAGAGACGGTAAATGTGGGCGGCTATCAGATCAGGGCCGCCGGGAACCGGATCCATACAGACCGGCACCAGGTGTTTCCTTCTCTGGAACACTGGCGTAAAGAATTCCAGACACCGAAACTTACCGATGGATATCATCTGGATATTTACGTGGATCCCAACCTGATCGAAGTATATGTCAATCAGGGAGAATATGTGATCACCAGCACGGTTTATGGCCTGCAGACCATTCTGCAGACGGATACGGCAAATCCGGTGAGACTGTATACCCTGGAAAACTGAAAAGATGAAATGTTCTGCAAGCTTCCGGCCTGGCCGGAAGCTTGTTTGTGTGATAGAAAAGTAGAACATTTTATTCTGACTTTCCTATCACACAAAACGCTCCGCGGAGGCGCAAGCTCCTTTTATTCAGAGAAGGTCCAGGTGACTGCCTGGGTTAGCTGTCCAAGGGCAGAGATCACCATGTCTTCTCCATAATGCCGGTTTTCCGTGTAGGCATAATAACTGCCGTAGATGGCATAGCTGAGGACGATATTGCGGATGGGATCCTGTTCGTATTCCGGATAGGTGCGGAGCACCAGATCCCGCAGCTGGGCCTTGGTTTTGGCGATGAGCTGTCCGCGCCGGCTGCCGGAAAAGAGGATCTGGGACAGGGTGTCCTGGGAACGGTAGGCTAGGAACAGCGCTTCTGTAAATTCAGCAGGATTTTCAAAAATGGTTTCCGGGTGGGGAAGGGTCTGGATAATGGAATTGACCGTTTCCGTTTCCAGCTGTTCAGACAGATCATAGATGTCCGTGTAATGAGAATAAAAAGTGGATTTGTGTATCCAGGCGTGTTCACAGAGCTCTTTGACGGTGATCTTTTCCAGGGGCTTTTTTGCCCGCAGCTCCAGAAACGCATTGATGATGCTTCGTTTGGTCTTTTCAACTCTCAGATCCATGATATTTCTCCTACGATTTTTAAAAATAGTTGTTTATCCGACATTTTGCGGAATCTGCTTCTGGCAGGAAGCAGAAAGGGTCTGTATCATCTATTATAGTAGGATAAACGACGGGTGTCTATTACAAAAAAGAATCCGGACACGCACCGGACACGCAGGCTTTTCCGCCTGCGGCAGCCTGGCCAGATCGGCGCAGAGGGCTGTACGGCAGGACAGGATCATGAAAATTGGAGGAATAGGATGGATTTTTACGGATTTTATACAGGAACGGAATTTCAGGCATACGAATATCTGGGAGCTCATGTGGGAAAACAGGGGACTGTCTTTCGGACGTTTGCGCCGGGAGCTCAGGCAGTTTCCGTGATCGGAGAATTTAATCAATGGCAGGAAACACCCATGGAGCGGATCTATGACGGGAATTTCTGGGAGTGTCAGATTCCCGGAGCAGAGGCCGGGATGATGTATAAATACAAGATTCACCGGAAGGACGGAGGCTGTACCGACCACTGCGATCCCTACGGCTATTTTGCAGAGCTGCGGCCCAATACGGCATCTATCATTTATGATTTGTCGGCCTATACGTTCCGGGACCGGGAATGGATGCGGAAACGGACGGACAGAAAGGAACAGCCGCTGAATATTTATGAGCTGCATTTTGGGTCCTGGAGGAAGAAATCTCCGGAAGAAGAAGGCTGGTATACTTATGAGGAGCTGGGGAAACTTCTGATTCCGTATCTGAAAGAGAATCATTATAATTATGTGGAATTGATGCCGTTGAGCGAATATCCATGCGATGAGTCCTGGGGATACCAGGCCACCGGCTTTTTTGCTCCCACTTCCCGGTACGGAACACCGGACGGGCTCCGGGCCTTTGTGGAGAAATGCCACCGGAACGGCATCGGCGTTCTGATGGATTTTGTTCCGGTTCATTTTGCTGTGAATGATTACGCTTTGTGGCAGTATGACGGAACGGCTCTGTATGAGTATCCCCATGCAGACGTGGGACAAAGCCAGTGGGGAAGCTGTAATTTTATGCATTCCCGGGGTGAAGTGCGCAGCTTTCTTCAGTCAGCGGCGCTGTACTGGCTGAAAGAATACCATTTTGACGGGCTGCGGATGGATGCGGTGAATAATTTGATCTACTGGCAGGGAAACCCGGAGAGAGGGGAGAATAAAGGGGCCATGGAATTCTTGCGCTGTATGAATCAGGGACTGAAAGCCAGGTATCCTTCCGCTTTGCTGATCGCCGAGGATTCCTCTTCCCATCCTCAGGTGACAGAGAAGGTGGAAAAGGGGGGACTGGGATTTGACTACAAATGGGATCTGGGATGGATGAACGACACTCTTTCTTATTTCCAGGCTTCCACGGAGGAACGGAAGCAGTCTTCTCAGAAGTTGACATTTTCCATGTATTATTATTACAACGAGCGGTATCTTCTGCCTCTTTCTCATGACGAGGTGGTCCATGGAAAGGCCACTATTCTGCAGAAAATGAATGGGGACTATGAGAAAAAATTTCCCCAGGCCCGGGCTTTTTATCTGTATATGTATGCCCACCCCGGCAAAAAGCTGAATTTTATGGGAAATGAATTTGGACAGCTGCGGGAATGGGATGAGAAGAGAGAGCAGGACTGGGACCTGCTGAAGTATCCCATTCATGACGGATTCCACCGGTTTATGAAGGAATTGAATCAGTTTTATATGAAAACACCGGCGTTCTGGGCCTGGGATTATGAGGAAAAAGGCTTTGCCTGGCTGGACTGTCATCAGGAGAAACGCTGCATTTATGCATTGGAGCGCCGCAGCCCCGGGGAGAGGATACTGGCTATCTTTAATTTTTCAGATCTGACCCAGGCAGATTATCAGTTGGAAATTCCGGATGCCCGGGAACTGCAGCTTTTATTTTCTGCTGACGAAGAATGCTATGGTGGAAAAGGGGAAAACGGCAGGACAATAATTTCTCTGAAAAAAGGAACTGCAGTGTTTTATTTACCGCCATTTGCCGCCAGATACTACCGGATTGTTTCGATACCCTATTGATTTTTGCAAAAAAATATGATAATTTATTAGATAATATGTAAGAAAGGAAGTGATAGGATACATGGACGACAGTTCTGACGGTGATTACGATATGAATAGAGAATTTTTGGCTGCTCCGTGTAGCGTTATGGATAGATAAGGGTATAGTCTGTCTCCTGTGGGGATACAGACTATACCTTTTTGCGCTTTATTCTATAATCGGATTCACAGTAACAAGAGGAGAAAAAAATGGTACAGACAATCGTATTACTTATTCTATTGATTTTTTTGAACGCAACTTTTGCCAGCGCGGAAATCGCTGTCATATCCATGAATGAAACCAAACTGAAGAAAATGGCTTCGGAGGGGAATGGAAAAGCAAATAAACTGATCTATCTGACAGAGCAGCCGGCCCGTTTTCTGGCAACGATCCAGGTGGCTATTACCATGGCCGGATTTCTGCAGAGCGCTACTGCGGCAGATAATTTTTCCGGGCGGCTGGTGAGTTTTCTGGTGGGCCTAGGAATCGGGATACCAGAGGCAGTCTTACGGCCGGTATGTCTGTTTCTGATCACACTGATCCTGGCTTATTTTAACCTGGTATTCGGCGAGTTGGTTCCAAAGCGGGTTGCCATGAAAAAATCCGAGTCTATGGCACTTGGTATGGCAGGCATGCTGTATTACGTGGCGAAAATATTTAAGCCTCTGGTATGGCTGCTGACCGTATCCACCAACGGAGTTCTGCGTCTGATGGGAATCAATCCCAATGAGGAAGAGGATACGGTTTCCGAAGAAGAGATCCGTATGCTGCTGATGGAAGGAAATGAACAGGGCGTTATCGAATCCCAGGAAAATGAGATCATCCAGAATGTCTTTGAATTTAACGATACCACTGTGGAAGAAATCTGCACCCACAGGCGTGAGGTGACCGGACTGTTCTGCGGGGACAGCGAAGAAATCTGGGAACATATCATTGCAGACAGCAGACACACGTTTTATCCGGTCTATGGAGAAACAAAGGATGACGTGCTGGGAATTCTGGATACCAAGGACTACTTCCGTTCGGAAGACCGTTCCAGAGAAAATCTGATGGAAACAGCCGTTGACAAACCCTGGTTCGTTCCGGAAACCATGAAAGCAAATCAGCTGTTCCGCCAGATGAAAGAGAAGAGAACGTATTTTGCCGTACTGATCGACGAATATGGAGTCATGTCCGGTATTATTACCCTTCATGACCTGATGGAAGCTCTGGTAGGCGATCTGGATGACATAGAAGAGCCCAAGAAGCCGGAAGATATCGAAAAGCTGGGAGAACAGCGCTGGCGGATCCAGGGAGGAGCCGATCTGGAGGATGTGGCAGCTGAGGTGGAACAGGAATTGCCTACGGACACATATGATACCTTCAGCGGTTATGTCTGCGGTGTCGTGGGAAGGGTGCCGGACAACGGCGAGAGTTTTGTTTGTGAAGACGGAAGACTGGTGATTGAAGTAAAAAATGTATCCAATCATATGATCGATGAGGCCGTCGTATGGCTGAAGGAGCCGGAAGAGACGGCCGAAGAGGAAGAAAAATAAGAAATCTGGCTCCGGCAGGATCAGGAAAAGAGGAAAGACCGTGTCAGCAAAGAAACGAGTATTGACATTTCTTGTGGAAAAGAAGGGAGATTATGTGTCCGGCGGAGAAATGGCCCGGGCTCTGCAGGTGAGCCGGAATACCATATGGAAAGCCGTAAAAAGCCTGCAGGAAGAGGGATACGCCATCCGGGCAGTGACGAACCGGGGGTATTGCCTGGAGGAGAATAATGTACGCATTTCCAGAGAAGAGATCCTGTCGTACCTGCACAGCCGCGCTTTCCGTCTGGAGGTCTGCGAGTCGGCGGATTCCACAAATTCCCTGCTGAAGAAACGTGCCCAGGCCGGAGAGCCGGAAGGACTGGTTCTTATTGCACAGGAACAGACGGGCGGACGAGGCAGAAACGGAAGAGCATTCTTTTCCCCAAAAGACAGCGGGATCTACATGAGCATCCTTCTGCGGCCTTCTCTGGAGTTTTCCAAAGCTGTATATCTGACCACCTGTGCAGCCGTAGCGGTGGCGGAGGTACTGGATGAGTTCACAGAAGAAGAGACCCGGATTAAATGGGTCAATGATATTTTCTGCCGCAACCGGAAAGCAGCAGGGATCCTGACCGAAGCAGCGGTGGATATGGAAGACGGGAAGCTGGAGTATGCGGTGCTGGGAATTGGGATCAATGTGTTCCCGCCGGCGGAGGGCTGGCCGGAAGATATCAGAGAGAGCGCCGGAGCCGTACTGGATACCGTGGATGGAGCATGGGGTGTGCGGAACCGGATCATAGCCCGGATCCTGGAGCGTTTCTGGGCTTATTACCAGGAGCTTCCCGGGACGGGATATGCGGAAAGCTACCGGAGAAAATCCATGGTGCTGGGAAAAGAGATCCTGGTGCAGAAAGGAAAGGAGACCTATCGGGGAACTGCCGTGGGTCTGGATGAGGAGTTCCATCTGGAGGTGGAACGGGAAGACGGGAGCCGGGAATTCCTCTCTTCCGGAGAAGTGCATATTTTGGGGATAGACGGAACGTGAATTTCATGATAAGATAGTTTCACCATTTCCCGGCATGCTTTGTACGCAAAGCTGCCGGCAGACGGACGGATCAGAAATAAATAAGGGTGTGCCCAGACAGGAGTTGTCTGGAAGACTGCCAGGACAGAGTTCGGGAGACCGGGCTGCTGCTTTGGCAGTTTTTTTTGTTTGATAGGAAAGCAGAACATTCTGTTTTGGCTTTCCTGTCACGCAAAAGCTCCCCAGGGATTATTTTAACGAAACAAGCGGCAAGCAATACGAAGAAGGAGGAACCACATGTATTTGATGATCGATAATTATGATTCCTTTGTTTATAATCTGGCAAGGTATCTGCAGGAGCTGGGAGAGCAGGTGGTACTGGTGCGCAATGACCGGATCACGGCAGAAGAGATTGAAAGGCAGATGCAGGACGGAAGGCTGGAGGGACTGATCCTCTCACCGGGGCCCAAAAGCCCGGCAGACTGCGGAAACTGCAGAGAAATCGTAAGAAAGCTGGCTGGCCGGATCCCGATCCTGGGGGTGTGTCTGGGACACCAGATCATTGGCCATGTGTTTGGGGCAAAGATCCGGAAGGGGGTCCGTCCCATGCACGGGAAGGTCACGGCCATTACCACGGAAGGCACAGGATTGTTTGCCGGCCTGCCCCGCATCTATCAGGTGACCCGGTACCATTCCCTGGTGGTCAGTGAAGAAGATTTTCCTTCCCGGCTTCAGATCGATGCCATGGCAGAGGACGGGGCTGTCATGGCCATTCGTCATCGGGAGCTGCCGGTGTACGGGATTCAGTTTCATCCGGAAGCTGTACTGACAGAATATGGTCATGCACTTCTGGAAAACTATACAAAAATATGCAGAGAATGGTGGAGGACAGATGCGGACAACAATCAGAGAGCTGCCGTTTTATAAAGAGGCAGCAGACATTTTTGAATTATACAAAGAACGGGAACTGGCAGTATTTCTGGATTCAGCTCTGGAAAATTCTCTGGGGCAGTATTCCATCATCGGCCTGTTTCCCTATCTGATCCTGAAGGAAGAAAACGGTGTTTTCTTCCGGAACGGCAGAGCAGAAGAAGGAACTCTGGAAGATGCCCTGAAAGAAACGCTGACATGCCTGCGGGAAGACAATCCCACAAAGCTACCCCTGACGGCGGGGGCCATCGGCTATTTTTCCTATGATTACGGGAGAAAATTTGAATCCATTGCCACCAGGCATCCCGGAAAAATGAATATGCCGGAAGCCATGTTTGCCTTTTATGATCTGCTGATCCTGGAGGATAAGAAGGAGAAAAAACTGTATCTGACTGCGCGGGGAGAGACCCGGGAGGCGGAGGCGCTTCTGGATCAGGTGCAGGAAGAGATTTCCCGCTGCCCGGAGGCAATCCGGCCGCCAAAATGGGATCGGCAGGCAGCGTTTACGCCCAATTTTGAAAAAGAGGAATACAAAAAGGCCATTGGCCGGATGATTTCTTATATTGTGGAAGGGGATATCTACATTGCCAACATGACGCAGCAGCTTACGGTGCGAAGTAACCGGAAGCCTTATGATGTATACCGCTATCTCCGGACCCACAATCCGGCACCGTTTGCAGGCTATTTCAACTGCGGCGGGTTTCAGATCGTGGGGGCTTCCCCGGAACGGTTCCTGCAGGTGAAAGGCGGCCGGGTGGAGACACGGCCCATAAAAGGCACGAGAAAGCGGGGAGCCACGCCCCGGGAGGACGAGGCATTGCGCCGGGAGCTGCAGGAATCCTCTAAGGACAGAAGCGAACTGCTGATGATCGTGGATCTGGAACGGAACGACCTGAGCCATGTGTGTCGTCCGGGGTCTGTGAAAGTAACGGAACATTTTGCCGTGGAGGCCTATGCCACAGTATTTCATCTGGTCACCACCATTGTGGGCGAGATACAGGAATCTCTTACAGCTGTGGATCTGGTGAAAGCGGCATTTCCGGGAGGTTCCATCACCGGAGCCCCAAAGATCCGGGCCATGGAGATCATCGACGAGCTGGAGCATGACCGAAGAGGCCTGTATACCGGCTCCATCGGTTATTTTTCTCTGAATGGGGACTGCGACCTGAATATTGTGATCCGTACGGCAGTGTATCAGGACGGGATCTACCATCTGGGTGTGGGCGGCGGCATTACTTGCGAGTCGGAACTGGAATTTGAATACGAGGAGACACTGCAGAAGGCAAAGGCTGTTCTGGAGGCTCTGGCAGAGGAAGGGGAGAGAGAAGATGCTGGCAGATGAGGGATACTTTTTCGGGATTGGCGCCTTTGAGACCATTGCAGTGGAAGAAGGATATCCGGTCCTGCTGGAAGAACACTACAGACGTCTGGAACGGGCCCTGTATTTTCTGCATGTGCTGGTGCCGGTTGAAAAGATCGGGCAGGAAGTGGAGAAAGCGCTGGCGCGCCCGGAGATGAAGATGGGCCGGCAGGTGCTGAAGATCACCGTTTCTGAAAAAAATCTTCTGGTGACGACGCGGAAAAATCCCTATGGAGATCGGGAATATGAGCAGGGATTTGCCACAGATTTTTCTCCGGTAAAAAGAAATGAGACATCTCCTTTTACTTATCATAAGACATTGAATTATGGGGACTGCATCTGGGAAAAGAGAAAGGCTTCCAGACGGGGAATCCAGGAACCTGTATTCTGTAACACCAGAGGTGTTATTGCGGAAGGTGCCAGCACCAATGTGTTTTTTGTGAAAAATGGCAGGATCTGCACGCCTTCGGTGGCCTGCGGTCTCCTGCCTGGAATCCTTCGGGAATACCTGTGCAGCCATTATGAGGTGGAAGAAAGGGAAATTTATCCGGGAGAGGTGCCGGAGATGGAAGAGATGTTCCTGACCAATTCGCTGATGGGGGTCATGCCGGCCATTTCCCTGGGACGCCACTGGTTTGCGTCCCAGGAAACAGGCAGACGGCTGTTAAGGGAGTATCAGTCTTTCTGCAGGATCTCTGTCAGGTCGGCCTCCGGTGTGGAGGTAGGATGAATCTGATAGTGCTCAACCAGATACTGAAGTACACCGGGAGAGACGAAAGCCGGCAGTGTTGGGCCAAGGTAAATATTTTTGATGCCCAGGTGCAGCAGAGTTAAAAGGATGCAGACAGCTTTCTGCTCATACCAGGAGAGCACCAGGGTCAGAGGCAGCTCATTGACGGAGCAGCCAAAGGCATCTGCCAGAGCCACTGCCACACGGATGGCACTGTAGGCATCGTTGCACTGACCCATATCCAGAATACGGGGAAGGCCGCCGATGGTGCCCAGATCCAGGTCATTGAAGCGGTATTTTCCGCAGGCCAGAGTCAGGATCATACTGTCTTTTGGAGCCTGTTTTACGAAGTCGGTATAATAGCTGCGCTCTTTGCGGAAGCCGTCGCAGCCGCCCACCAGGAAAAAGTGAGAGATGGCGCCGGATTTTACAGCCTCGATGACCGTGTCGGCAGCGGAGAGCACAGCGTGATGTCCGAATCCTGTGGTGACCTGGGTGCCGCCGTTGATGCCGGCAAAGGTCTGGTCTGTTTCATATCCGCCCAGTTCCAGTGCCTTTTCGATGACAGGTGTGAAGTCTTTCCGCTCATCGATGTATACCATTCCCGGATAGCCCACCGAGTTGGTGGAGAAAATACGGTCCCGGTAGCTGTCTTTGGGAGGCATCAGGCAGTTGGTGGTGTACAGGACGGCGCCTGGAATATGATCAAATTCTTTTTGCTGGTTATGCCATGCAGTGCCGAAATTTCCCTTAAAATGCGGATAGGCTTTCAGCTTGGGGTAGGCGTGAGCAGGGAGCATTTCTCCATTGGTATAGATGCTCACACCCTTGCCTTCGGTCTGCTCCAGCAGAAGCTGCAGATCCCGGAGGTCATGGCCGGTTACCACGATAAAGGGACCTTTCTCCACCGTGAGAGATACGGTGGTGGGTTCCGGATTGCCGTAGGTTTCTGTGTTGGCCCGATCCAGGAGCTCCATGCAGGAAAGGTTGATCTCGCCCACTTTCAGTGTAAGAGGGAGCAGCTCTTCCATGGTCAGATCTTCGCCCAGGCTGCCCAGAGCTTCCAGGAAGAAGGCATTGATTTTGTCATCGGTGTAGCCCAGGGCCAGAGCATGGCTGGCATAGGCTGCCACACCCCGGATGCCGAACAGGATCAGAGATTTCAGGGAGCGGATATCTTCCTGAGCATTCCAGATCTGGCTCATATCATAATCCTCTGTGCGTCCGCAGGGAGAACCGCATCCGCCGCATTCCGGAGCGAACAGTTCTCTGGCGCCCTGGACAGCCCGGATCTGTGCCTGAAGAACTTCCGGATCAAAATTCACATTGGTTACGGTCATAAAGAGACTTTCGATGATCAGACGGTAAATCTGGTCAGATACCGGCTGATTTCCCACAGAACGGGCCAGGCCGATCAGAGCGCCGGTAAGAGAGTCCTGAAGACCGGCCACATCGGCAGTCTTTCCGCAGACGCCGGCCTTTCCCTGGCAGGCGGTACCGCCTGCTGTCTGTTCACACTGAAAACAAAACATCGTATTGCACATTTCTTAATCCTCCTTGATTTCTTTTAAAATTTCACCCTGTATATTGATGATATAGGTTTTCATGGGAATATTTTTACCGGAAAGCTTCCGGGCTGTTTTCACTGCCTGGGCCAGACCGCCGCAGCAGGGAACTTCCATACGGGTAAGGGTAATGGAAGAAATGGGATTCCTGCGGAAGATTTCCGCCAGCTTTTCGGCATAGTCCACCATGTCCAGCTTGGGACAGCCGATGATGGTTACCCTGTTTTTCATAAAAGTATCATGGAAATCTCCATGGGCGAAGGCCGTACAGTCTGCGGCAATGAGCAGATCTGCCTGATGGAAATACGGCGTCTCCACAGGGAGCAGTTTGATCTGCACCGGCCAGTTGGAAAGAGCACTGGGCCGGGCAGCCGGATCCTGAGACTGTTCCCGGGCTTCGGAAGAGGGAGCGGCAGAGGGCCGGGAAGAGAGGTGGGCCCGGACAGCAGCTTCATCGTAGGCAGCGGCCTGACGCATTTCAAAAGAAATGGCGTTTGTGGGGCAGGCCGGGAGACAGTCTCCCAGTCCATCACAGTAATCGTCCCGGATCAGCTTCGCCTTTCCGTCCACCATGGCAATGGCTCCCTCGTGACAGGCGGCTGCGCAGGCGCCGCATCCATTGCATTTTTGAGAATCTATTTTAATGATCTTACGGAGCATAAGGCTTCCTCCTTTGAAAAATTAAGCGTTGACTTGTAAAACTGTAGTTATCATAATATAATAAAAACAATAAGTCTGTTGTTTTTACAACAAAAAGATTCTTTTTTCAAAATATAAGAGATACCAGGGGAAAAAGGCCGGAATTCGTCTCTGGGGCTGACCAGATTCGGATGGAGAAAGGGATAGCGGCCATACTACCGGAAAAGGAGAAACAGAAATGGAGAAAGATTTCAGACCTTATTTATCTTTATTAAAGAATA
This sequence comes from uncultured Blautia sp., assembly GCA_900542045.1. GTDB lineage: Bacteria > Bacillota > Clostridia > Lachnospirales > Lachnospiraceae > Blautia_A > Blautia_A gallistercoris. The sequence goes on along the minus strand of UQMI01000014.1, from coordinate 45,215 downwards.
CATCGCTTTTTTACGGGATCGATCCGGAAGATCTGGCTGCCATGCTGAATTGTCTGCAGGCAGAACAGAAGACATTTAAGAAAAATGAGTCCATTTATCGGGTGGGTGATACGGCAGAGGCCGTGGGACTGGTGCTGGCGGGAAAGGTGTGTATTTTTCAGGATGATTTCTGGGGAAACCGCAGCATTCTGGATCATGCCGGGCCGGGGCAGATGTTTGGAGAGGCGTATGCCTGCCTCCAGACGGAAGAAATGCAGGTCAGTGTTACGGCACTGGAGCAGACGGAGGTGCTCCTGCTGGATGTGAAGCGGATTTTGCATACCTGTACGTCGGCCTGCTCTTTTCATCAGAGACTGCTCCGGAATCTGATGCAGACCCTGGCCCAGAAAAATCTGCTGCTCACCCGGAAGGTGCAGCATATGTCCAGGCGCACCCTGCGGGAAAAACTGCTGTCCTATCTGTCCGCCTGTTCCCAGGCCTGCCGCAGCCAGTCATTTACCATTCCCTTCAACCGGCAGCAGCTGGCAGATTATCTTTCGGTGGACCGCAGTGCCATGTCCAGTACCCTGAGCCGTCTGCGGGAAGAGGGAATCCTGGAATATGAGAAAAACCACTTTGTCATCTTAAAGGAAAGCAGAACGGATCGTTCAGACCTCCCTTTAGAATAACAGACGCTTTGCCAGGATGCCGGTTCCTTCAGATCAGCCCCATAGTCCGCAGCAGGAACAGCCAGCCGGTAATGCTCAGAGCGCTGAACAACGTGGTGATCATGACAATGGCGGATGTCAGGGTTCCTTCATGGCCCATATTTCTGGCCATGATAAAGCAGCTGACGGTGGTGGCGGAGCCAAGCATTACCAGAATAGCCACTAGCTCATCCTGAACAAATCCCATATGGATGGCCAGAGGCAGGAACAGAGCCGCAAATCCCACCAGCTTCAGAAGACTGCCGGCAATGGCCGGACGGAGACAGCCGACAGCTTTTTCCGCCCGGAAAGAAGCACCCATAGCCATAAGGCCCAGAGGGGTGGCCAGACAGGCAAAGTTGTGGACTGTTTTTTCCAGGATCGGCGGCTGGGGAAGCTTCAGCACAGACCAGAGGACGCCCACAACGATTCCCAGGATAATGGGATTGGTCAGGATTCCCCGCAGGGTTTTCAGCAAAAGCTTTCGGTTCAGGGAGTGGGTTCCCGGGCGGGTAAATTCCAGGACCACTACGGCCATGATATTATAAAGCGGGACGGTTCCGATGATCATCAGGGGTCCCATGGCAGAACTTCCGTAGATATTCTGGATAAAGGCGATCCCCAGCAGGGCGGCGCTGCTGCGGTAAGCGCCCTGGATAAATTCTCCCCGCAGGGAGCGGTCTTTTAACAGGAAAGAAAGGCCGATGGAAATGGCAATGCTGGCCAGCGTTGCCAGAAAGCAGAACAGGACAAAAGAGCCGTTCCAGGCGCTGGCAAAATCCACAGAGGCCAGATCTTCGAATAAAAGAGCCGGCAGGGCGGCAGAAAATACAAATTTGTTCAGTGTTTTTACAAACTCATCTCGAAAAAGCCCGATCTTTCGAAAAAATATTCCAAAGAGCATCAACAGAAAAACAGGAACTGTGGCATTGAGACAAAAAATCAGATTATCCATGGAAACCTCCTGTAATAGCAGCTGTTTTCTACAGCATCATACTCCCATTTTCCTGTCGGTGCAAGGGCCTTTTCCGACACAGGAAAGGAGCTTATAGACAAAAAGAATTTACAACTGTCTTGTCAGTTGTAAAAACATGGTGTATAATGCGGAAGAACGTCAGTGTGAGCTGACAGGAATAGTGGGAAAAAGAAATGGGTGATGCCCGTTTTCGGGGAGGAGTTTATGAATCAAACAATTACAGAAGAGATACAGAGTCTGAAGAAAGAAAAGAATGCGGTGATCCTGGCCCATTATTATGTGCCGGATGAGGTGCAGGCCGTGGCGGATTATATTGGGGATTCCTATTATCTGAGTGAGGCTGCCACCAGGGTGCCTGCCCGGACCATTGTGTTTGCCGGGGTTTCCTTTATGGGAGAGAGCGCGAAGATACTGAATCCGGAAAAGACAGTGCTGCTGCCGGATGCCTGTGCAGACTGTCCCATGGCCCATATGGCGCAAAAGGAGAAGATCCGGCAGCTGCGGCAGGAATATCCGGATCTGGCCGTGGTCTGCTATATTAATTCCACAGCAGAGCTGAAAACAGAGTCCGATGTGTGCGTGACTTCTGCCAACGCGGTGAAGATCGTCCGGGAATTGCCGAATGCGAACATTTATTTTATCCCGGATCAGAATCTGGGCGCTTATGTGGCGTCTCAGGTCCCGGAAAAAAACGTGATTCTCAACGAAGGCTACTGCCCGGTACATAAAGAGATCACAGAGGAACAGGTTCTGGCAGCCAGGGAAAAGTATCCGGGAGTGAAGCTGCTGGTGCATCCGGAGTGTACGCCCCGGGTACTGGAACTGGCAGATATGGTGGGAAGCACTTCCCAGATCATTGCCTATGCGTCCCAGAGTCCGGATGAAAAATTTCTGATTGGCACGGAAAACGGCGTGCTGTATGAGCTGCGGGAAAAAAATCCGGGAAAAACCTTTTATCCGGTCAGCGGCGGCCAGTTTTGCCAGGATATGAAGAAGGTCACGCTGGAAAAAGTGCGGGACAGTCTGAAATACGGGCAGCATCCGGTGGAGATCTCCGAGGAGACGCGCCGGAAGGCGCTGGAGCCTCTGCACAGAATGCTGGAATTGGGAAAATAAGAGAAAGATGTGTGAGAAATAATGAAAAAAACAGAGACAGATATTGTAATAGTGGGAACCGGTGCCAGCGGTCTGTTTGCCGCCCTGCATCTGCCGGAAGATCAGCAGATTCTGATGATCACCAAGGATGCTCTGGAGAACAGCGATTCCTTTCTGGCCCAGGGCGGCATCTGCGTCCTGCGGGATGAAGGGGATTATGACAGTTTCTTTGAAGATACCCTGAAGGCCGGACATTATGAAAATAACCGGGATTCGGTGGATGTGATGATCCGGTCCTCACGGGAGATCATCGGAGAGCTGATGGACTGGGGCGTGGAATTTGCCATGAAAGACGGTCATCTGGATTACACCAGAGAAGGGTGTCATTCCAGACCGCGGATCCTGTTTCATGAAGATATTACCGGAGAGGAAATTACCAGCAAGTTACTGGCGGAAGTCAGAAAACGTCCCAATATCCGGCTGGTAGAATATGTGACAATGACAGAGCTTCTGGAAACGGAGAATGACTGCCTGGGGATCCTGGCCCGGACCCGGGAGGGAGAAGATATTGCCATTCGTGCCGACTATACGATCCTGGCCAGCGGGGGCATCGGCGGTCTGTATGAGCACTCCACCAACTTTCCGCATCTGACAGGAGATGCTCTGGCCGTTGCTCTGGAGCACGGCGTGGAGCTGGAGCATGTGGATTATGTCCAGATCCATCCCACAACGCTGTATTCCCAGACTCCGGGGAGGCGCTTCCTGATCTCAGAGTCGGTGCGGGGAGAAGGGGCCAAACTCTATAATGCCAGAGGAGAGCGGTTCGCCAATGAAGTGCTTCCTCGGGATGTGCTTACCCGGGAGATACACAAGCAGATGGAAAAGGATCAAAAGCCTTATGTGTGGCTGGATATGACGGTGTTGGGAGAAGACACCATAAAGAAACATTTTCCTCATATCTATCAGCATTGTCTGGGGGAAGGATATGATGTGACTAAGGAGTGGATCCCGGTGGTGCCGGCTCAGCATTATTTCATGGGCGGGATCAAAGTGGATCTGGACAGCCATACCTCTATGGGCCATCTTTTTGCAGTGGGAGAGACGGCCTGCAACGGCGTGCACGGGGCCAACCGCCTGGCCAGCAATTCCCTTCTGGAAAGTCTGGTATTTGCAAAACGTGCGGCCCTTGCTATAATGGAAAAGAAAGAAAAAGGACGGGACAAAGAAGAAAATGACAGGCTGTTTGCAGAGCTGAGCAGAAAGCTGGCTTCCCCGGAAATCCACTGGCAGGAGACGTATAAAGAACGGGTACGACAGGAAATCATCAGAAGCCGGGAGAAAAGCAGACAGAATACAGACAACAGTCAGAGAAAGGAAACAGCGGGATGAATGAAATAACTATGAAAATGCAGGCAGATCATCTGATCCGACAGGCCCTGCAGGAAGATATTACCAGTGAAGATATTACCACCAATTCTGTGATGCGGGAGTATCAGAAAGGACAGGTACAGCTGATCTGCAAGCAGGAGGGAATTGTGGCAGGTTTGGCAGTTTACAGGAGAGTGTTTGAATTGCTGGACGGGGAAACCCAGGTGGAATTCTATGTAAAAGACGGAGACAAAGTGCATAACGGACAGCTGATGGGTCTGGTGACCGGAGATATCCGCGTGCTGCTGTCCGGGGAAAGAGTGGCGCTGAATTATCTGCAGAGAATGAGCGGCATCGCCACCTATACCAGAAAGATCGCAGATCTTCTGGAAGGCACCGGCACAAAGCTGCTGGATACCAGAAAGACCACGCCGAATATGCGGATTTTTGAGAAATATGCGGTAAAAGTGGGAGGCGGCTATAACCACCGTTACAATCTGTCCGACGGCATTTTGCTGAAGGACAATCATATCGGAGCAGCCGGCAGCGTGAAGGAAGCTGTGCGCATGGCCAGAGAATATGCGCCTTTTGTGCGGAAGATCGAAGTGGAAGTGGAGAATCTGGACATGGTGCAGGAGGCTCTGGATGCAGGGGCGGATATCATCATGCTGGACAACATGAGCCCGGATATGATGCGGAAGGCCGTGGAGATGATCGGCAGCCGTGCGGAAACAGAGTGTTCCGGCAATGTGACAAAAGAAAACATCGAGAGACTGACATCCATCGGCGTGGATTATATTTCCAGCGGAGCGCTGACCCATTCGGCTCCGATCCTGGATATTTCCATGAAAAATCTTCACGCCGTCTGAAGCCGGTCTGTAAACAACAGGCAGTGTGAGACGGATCTTTACAGGAAAGGAATCACAGGATATGAGTGGAAATGAGCGCAGAAAGGAAATTCTAAAGGCCATACAGGAAAATTCCGGCCCGGTCTCCGGTGCGGTTCTTGCAAAACGGTTTTCCGTAAGCCGCCAGGTGATCGTACAGGATGTGGCTCTTTTGCGCGCGGCAGATTATGATATCATCTCCACCAACCGGGGGTATATCTGCCGTACGCCTGTGCAGGTGTCGCGGGTTTTTTATGTGTATCACACCGACAAAGACATTGAGAAAGAACTGAATGTGATCGTGGACTGCGGAGGTGTTGCAGAAGATGTATTTGTTCGTCATGGCGTGTACGGACAGCTTCAGGCTCCTCTGAATATCCGTTCCAGAAAGCAGGTCAGAGAGCTGGTGGAAGATATTGGCGCCGGGAAGTCCAGTCCGCTGAAGAACCTGACTTCCGGTTATCACTATCATACGGTATCGGCTGATTCGGAAAAGACTTTGCAGCTGATTGAAGAAGAACTGAAAAACGCCGGATTTCTTGTCTCATAGGACGCCGGGGCAAAAATATCAGGATCCGCCTGTGTCTGCACAGAGATGGATAACTGCCCAGGGGATCTGCCGGAATATGAGAAAGAATCCAGGCAAAATAAAAAAGGTCCTGCCTTCCGGGAAAACCGGATCGCTGCAGGGCCTTTTTTGTATGGTATCTTTTGAAACCATGATTCTTATTAAAGGAAAGTGAAACTATCTGGCTGCAGGATCAAAAATGAAGCTGCCAGTATACCTGCTGATAATTCATTGCCGTCTCCACCCATGCCATGATGATCGTAAAGAAAGTCAGTATGATCAGAAGAAAGATAGAAGTCTTATCATAGACAAAAGTGGTGTTTTTCAGCTTCACATTGGACAGAAGTACCTCGATTCCCAGCAGGATGAACATGCAGGGCCACAGCCGGAAGATCAGGTCGTAAGTCAGTGATGGCACGAACATGTGGATGATAAACAGGATGCCGAATAGGATCAATACGCATCCGAAGGTAATGGTGCCCACCCGGTGGGTTCTCATATTTCTTCCTCCTTTCCGTGATCGGACAGAGCGGGATGCTGGGGCTGCGTCTGGTCATCAGCCATATCCTGGAAGGAGCCGGCATCTTTCTGATAGCCGAAATGATCCATATAGGAGTCCGGTTCTTCATAATTGTCGGAAACATTTTCCTGCTCCAGCTCTTTTTTCTTGCCAATGATCAGATAAATTCCAAATACCAGGATCAGGCCTCCGATGACAGTCTGGGGGACACGATAGGTCAGATTCCAGAAAGCCTGGTACAGATAGTTCGGGAGCAGATAACCGATGAATCCGATCAGGTTATCCCACAGAATGCTGGCACCGATCACGATGAGAACAATAGCCAGAGGCTTTTTGTATTTTTTCAGCAGAACATCTGCGCCGACATTGCTGTAGCTGGTGTTTTTCAGTGGGAAGATATAGTCATCTTCGATAGCGTAAAATTCTTCATCGGGCAGGTTTTTCAGATTGTGTACATAGAAAAAACTGTAAAACCAGATGATGGGAAGCAGGAAGATCAGCGCTCCCAGATTGATGAAAGTTGCTATGGCTACGATCAGCCAGAACAGAGCCATGACACTGATGCCGTGTTTGAAAAACCCCATATACATTTCGCCGGCTCCAGGGATCATGGAAAAAATAAATGTCCAGAATCTGCTTTTTTTGTTAGTCATTGTCAATACCCTCCATATGAATGAATTGATTGGAAAAATCCTTTAAAATCTGATTAATGTAAGCGGAACCCTCTCCAAGCTTCTGAGAAATGGAAAACTGCTCCTGTTTTGGCGGTTCCTGCTGGAAACCAGGAGCGGAAGTCTGCCCGGAATTCAGTGAAAAGGTGATGCCGCCCAGGAACAGGATTACCAGAGCACCCAGCATGGCGCCGCCTACACGCAGGCTGTAAAAGAGAAACTGCATCCTGGCAGAAGTTCTGTGGATCATCAGTTCGGTCTGGAAACGGAGATTCTGAGTCTCCTGCAGTACGGAAGCTTTCAGATCCCTGGGAGCCCGCAGCAGTCCGTCGGCTTCCATCTGGCTGGCCATCCTGTCTGCGCAGTAGCTGCAGCGGCTGATATGTTCCAGGAAGTCCAGATCGGAAGAATGGCCGGGGTCCTGATAAATTCGGTTTAGCTGTTCCCGCAACGTTTCATCATCCGGATGAATGTAATTGTTTTTTGCCATTTCCAATGCCCTCCTTTTCGTATGATTTTTTCAGCATTGCTTTTGCCCGGTAAACCTGTGTCTGCACAGTCTTCGAATTACGGCCAATCTGTGCGGAGATTTCTGCTACGGATTTCTCTTCATAAAAGTAGAGAAGAGCGATCTCCCGATAAGGTTCCTTGAGCATCTCACATTGTGCTTTCAGCCGTTCCTGTACTTCCTGTTCCAGATAACTTTCTTCCGGGGAAGTCCGGGAGGGGGCTGGCAGATCTGCAAAGTAAGTATCTTCTGTGGCGAAGGACCGTCTGCCTGCCTGTTTGAGAAAGTCAATGGCTTTATTAGTTGCAATACGTGACAGCCATGCTTTTTCATTCTTCCCGTCGAAATAAGGGAGGTGCTTATAGGCTGAGAGAAATGTATCCTGTGCCAGGTCCTCTGCGTCGAAATAGCTTCCGGTCAGTCGGTAACAGATGGTAAAAACCAGATTCTGATACGTGTTCAATAGATGTTCAAACTGCTGTTCCGTATTGATAAATAAGCACCCCCTCTCCAGTGTGAGAATCAGATCTTCTGATCTGTTCATCTATTATAACGAGAAAAGCAAAAAGATGTCTTCAGATTTTCGAAAAATAATTCACGGTTTTTAAAAGAAGATTAGAAGAATTTGAGTGGCGTTTTCCGGATGTATTGTGGAAAATAGAAACAGATTGGAAAAGAATCAGCCCTGAATAAGGTGTTCTGACAAAAAGACAGTGAGTTAAAATGGAAAGGGAGTGTGAAGCATGACAGATATCAGCGGCGAAAAAATTCCCCGGTTCAATCTGGAGGACTTTATGAAGTCTATTACATATCCGCCGGAAGGGATGACAACAAACCTGGCCAGAAAAATAGTGACAGAAGAGGGAAAATACCTGGATAATCCAGACAGAGAGGTGGAGATTCTGCGGGAGGCGCTGATGCTGCTTCCCATTGGGATTCGGGAAACGGATACGATTGCCGGAAATTATGGCCCTGCGTTTGCAGAAGCTTCTCTGCTGAATGCTGTCAAAGAGGCAGATTCCCAGGAATATGGCGGAAGTGAGGAGTACAGACTGCATGATGAGAATGAAGAAATTGCCAGCGGCAGATATCTGTTGTTTGGAATCTATACTCCTTCCCATACCTGTGCGGATTATGAGCGGGTACTAAAGTACGGGCTGAAGGATTATGAACGGCGAATTGACAGGCGGCTGCAGCAGCCTTTGGATGAATATGGAAAAATATACCTGCATGCGATGAAAAAAACAATACAGGCTGTCCGGGAGTATGAAGACAGATATATTCGTCTGGCGCAGGAACAGCTGTGCAGGGCAACGAGCAGTGAAAGGCAGTATCAGCTGGAACGGATGATCCGTTCTTTGCAGAGAGTGCCCTATGAACCGGCAGAAGACCTTTTCGAGGCAATACAGTCCATGTGGATGATCCATACGGTACTTCCCGCTTCGGAGCGGTCATGGGCTTCGGTTTCTTTCGGACGCATGGATCAGTATCTCCATCCTTATTATATGAAATGGCTGCGTGACGGGCATACCAGGGAAGAGGCGAAAAGTCTTCTGGAAGAGTTCTTCCGGCTGTTTGATTCCTACGGGGATGGCTCCTGCGCGCTGAATCTGGGACCGGACTGGAATGAAACCACAGAACTGCTTCTGGAAGTGGAAAAAAGTGTCCGGCTCCGTTCACCGATCATTGCTGCACGGATGGGAGAAGATGACGATGCTTATGAAAAGCTGGTGGATAAGACCTTGTTTGAGATTGGCCAGCCTACATTTTATGGTGAGAAGGCCTGCCTGAGAGCCATGGAATATCGGGGAATGGACAGGAGAGAAGGGTACGCAGTAAACAGCTGTATGGGTATGGTAGTAGTGGGAAGGGAACTGGCGGATATGTGGGGCTGCTGCCTGAACATGAATCTGCCTTTGGAGCTGGCTGTCAATGGAGGAAAGCCCTTGCACGGAGTATTGCCGGAGACTGTACAGCGCTATGTGTCTCAGGTAGATCCGGTGATCCCGGATTCCATGGAACGGATCAAAGAAGCTTATGGAGCCTATACAGAAGCTCTTGTCAGATACGTGGCCCATGAAAACATGGTGCGGGCTGCCTGGACTGCCTGGAACCGTCCCAATCCGTTTTTGTCCATGCTGTTGGATGACTGTATTGCTTATGGAAGAGACAGAGCTCATGGAGCGCTTCATGCTTTGGGTCAGGAAGCAAAATCACTGGTGGACAAAGGAAACTGGGAAGAAATCCGACAGGGACGGGGAGCCGCTTACCATAATGTAACGGTATTAGCTATGGGGTTTGCCCACGGGGCGGATGCTTTGAGCGCCATAGAGGAATTGGTGTTTCAGAAGAGAGAATATACGATTTCCGAAATTTTGGAAGCGGCTGCGCATAATTATGAAGGCGAGAAAAAATATGTGCAGATATTTTCCAAACTTCGCCGCTGCAGAAAGTATGCAGACGGAAGCGACGAAGCAGATGCAATGGTTCAGTTTGTTCTGGGGGCTCTGGCTGATTCCTGCGAGTCCTGTTATTGCGGCAACATCCGCTATCTGCCCACTTGTCATACTATTGATGCAAATGTGCAGTTCGGACAGTGTGTTTATGCATCTCTGGACTCCAGAAGAGATGGAGAGGCATTTGGAAAAAATGCAGGGCCGGTGATGCAGGCGATTAAGAACACACCTACAGATCTGATCGTGTCTGCTTTGAAAATTCCTCAGTTCCGTTTCAGCGGAGGTGTACCCATTGATATTTATGTACCGCAGAATCTGCTGGAAGAGGAAGAAGGCAGAAGAAAATTTCAGGATCTTCTGAAGGTCTATTTTCAAAGCGGCGGTATGCAGGTACAGGTCAACAGTGTCAGTCTGGAACTGCTGAAGAAAGCGTACAAAAATCCGGAAGAATATCCGCATGTAATTGTGCGAAAAGGCGGATTCAGCATTTATTTTACAGATATGCTGCGGGAAGTGCAAAAAGACATGATTGAGCGATATGAAATGGAAACGGGTAAATGAAGCTGCATTTATTTGATATACAGCGCTTCAGTGTGCAGGATGGACCGGGTATCCGTACGACTGTTTTTTTAAAAGGATGCAGCATGCGGTGTAAATGGTGTCACAATCCGGAATCATTGGAGCCAAAAGAAAATCTTCTATATTATAATGAAAAATGTATTGGCTGCAGGTTGTGTGAAGAGGTTTGTCCGGTCGGTGTTCACAGATGGCAGGGAGAGAAACATATCCTGGAACGAATGCAATGTATGTTATGCGGAAACTGCGTTGCTGTTTGCCCGCAGGCCGCCCTGGAAATAGCCGGATATTGGATGGAACAGGAAGAACTGCTGCAGAAAGTGAGAAGGGACAGGGAGTTTTATAAGGCTTCCGGCGGTGGCGTGACTTTTTCCGGGGGAGAACCTCTTTTGCAGACAAAAGTTCTGCGAGCAGTTCTTCAGCAGCTTCGGGCAGATGAAATTCCCACAGCCATAGAAACCTGTTCCCATGTTTCCTGGGAAAGCTATGAAGGGTTGCTGGAAAATACAGATCTCTGGATCTGCGATCTGAAGGCTGTGACGCCGCAGCTGCATTGGAAGGGCACGGGCTGTTATAATGACAGAATATTGGAAAATCTGACACGGTTGTCAGTTCAGGCAAACAGTCAGATCTGGATTCGTGTGCCGTTGATCCCGGGATTTAATGATACGTTGGAGGAAACAGAGAAAATTGCCGATTTTATTGAAACACTTGGCCCGTCAGTAAAACGGGTGGAGGTAATGTCCTATCACGATACTGGAAGGACGAAATACAGGGCTTTGGGCTGGGAATATCCCATGGGGGAAAGAAAAACAATGACCAGAGAGGATGCGGCACCTTTTCGAAAACGTCTGGAAAGAAAATAGTACCGTCTGTTTTGGACAGATGAATTTCTGGTAGACAAATGACAGGCAGAAATGTTTTTGTGCAGTAATGTATAAAAATGTGTCTATATTTTGTAAGTAAACCCAATAAAAGAAATCAGGGCTTCCGTATTATACGGAAACCCTGATTTCTTTTAGAAGAGCGATAGACGGGGCTCGAACCCGCGGTCTCGACCTTGGCAAGGTCGCGCGTTACCAACTACGCCACTATCGCATATATGATAAATTTTTTATCAAAGCGGGTGATGGGAATCGAACCCACGTATCCAGCTTGGAAGGCTGGTGTTCTACCATTGAACTACACCCGCGTTCATCGGAACAATGAGAAGTATATCGTATCTCAGGAGAAATGTCAATAGGTTTTTTGAAAAATTTTTTGAGTTTTTGGAACAATTAAATCAGTATAGAAAAGAAGGCTTTTGTCATAATTCTAAAAGTTTTATAAAACAACAGGGAGAAGGAAAAAGTTATGTTATAATGAAGCGGATGTGAACGGGGGGCATCCCCGGAAGATGTGCAGAAGACAGGAGGAAGAATGAAAAGAAAACAGATAATTGCAGCAGCGGCAGGGCTGGTATGCCTGGGCGGAGCAGGCGTGCTCCTTTATCTGCATTTTTCACAGGAAGGCGCCGGAAAGGCTCTGCAGACTTACATGAGCTATATAGAAGAGCAGGATTATGATGCCATGTATGAGATGCTGGATAAGGAAAGCCAGTCGCTGCATACAAGAGAAGACTTTGTGACCAGAAATCAGAATATATATGAAGGGATCGAGGCAGAGAATATCGAGATCACCATTGCAGAAGAACAGCCGGATTCCCGGTGGATTTCCTATACAACCGTGATGAATACTGCGGCAGGGGAGATTTCTTTTGAGAACAGCGCCCTGTTTCACCGGGAAGGACTGCAGTATAAGCTGCAGTGGGAGGATTATCTGATCTTTCCGGAGCTGACGGCTGAGGACAAGGTTCGGGTAGAGACTCTTTCCGCTTCCCGGGGCGATATTCTGACTAGCGACGGAAAAGCGCTGGCGGCGCAGGGGACAGTCTCCTCTGTGGGACTGGTGCCCGGGAAAATGAGCGAAGATCCCCGGCAGGATCTGGAAAAGCTGGCAGACCTTCTGGAGGTGTCGGCGGAGAGCATCGAACAGAGCCTTCAGGCTTCCTGGGTAACAGAAGATTCCTTTGTGCCGATTAAGAAGATCAAGAAGGATGACAGTGTTTCTATGGCGCTTCTGGGCGGAGAGATGACCAGCAGTCTGGAACAAGAACTGCTGGAGATTCCCGGCGTGCTGATCACGGATGCAGAGGACCGGATCTATCCCATGGGGGAAGCTGCTGCCCATCTGGTGGGGTATGTGCAGGGGATTACTGCAGAGGAACTGGAAGAGCGGGAAGGCCAGGGCTATACGGCTACCAGTGTGCTGGGGAAAAGCGGACTGGAACGGGTATATGAGGACCGGCTGAAGGGCACTGACGGGTGCAGGATCTATATTGTGGATAAGAACGGCAATGAGAAGACGGCGATCGCCCTGAAGGTAAAAAAGGACGGAGAGGATATCGTCACGACCATCGACAGCAGTCTGCAGCAGAGTCTCTATGAACAATATCAGGAGGATAACAGCTGCTCAGTGGCCATCAATCCCAGGACAGGGGCTGTGCTGGCTCTGGTGAGCACGCCGTCCTACGACAGCAGTGATTTTTCCCTGGGGATGTCTCAGGCAAAATGGGACAGTCTGAACAATGATGAAGATCTTCCCCTGACCAGCCGGTTCCAGAGCAGCCTGGTGCCCGGTTCCTCCTTTAAACCGGTGACGGCTGGGATCGGACTGACAACGGGAACTTTGGATGCCCAGGCGGATATGGGATACAGCGGCCTGCGCTGGCAGAAGGATGAATCCTGGGGTGAGTATTACGTTACCACCCTTCATGAATACAGCGGCGGAGCCAATCTGCGCAATGCGCTGGTGTATTCGGACAACATCTATTTTGCCAAGGTGGCTCTTCAGATTGGAGAAGATACGTTTACCGGGCAGCTGGATAAGCTGGGATTTGGTCAGGAGATGCCTTTTGATCTGAGTCTGGCCACTTCCACCTGGTCCAATTCAGAGGCAATGGAGTCAGAGATCCAGCTGGCGGACAGCGGATACGGCCAGGGTCAGATCCTGGTGAATCCCATTCATCTGGCATCCATTTATTCGGCTTTTGTCAACGACGGTAATATGATTCTGCCCTGTCTGGAGCAGCAGGATGCGGTGGGCGAGGTCTGGATCGAAGGGGCTTTTTCCCCGGAGGCTGCAGCAGTGATCCGGGAGGATCTGGTTCAGGTGATCGCAGACAGTTCCGGAACAGGATATGGAGCTTACAGAGACGATATCGTACTGGCAGGCAAGACAGGGACTGCAGAGATCAAGATGAGCCAGGAGGATACCAGCGGTACGGAACTGGGCTGGTTTGCCGTGTTCACTCCGGAGGCCGCAGACGAAGACAGCCTGCTGCTGGTGACCATGGTGGAAGATGTGAAGGGCCGGCAGGGAAGCGGTTACGTGGTGGATCACACCCGTCAGGTGCTGGATGGGTATCTGTCGGGGACCGGCCTGGGACTGAACAGGGGATAGGCAGTTATTTTTTGTCTGGAGACGGGCTTTCTGGAGAAAATGAATGGAATCCGGTTAAAATGTGCGGAAATTGTGAAGATTTGACAGGAAAATTGCCAAAGCAGAAAAACTGTGCTATGATGAGAAAAATGAGTCAAGGGAGAAATATTTCATGAAAAAACGGTTTATGCTGGCAGGAGCAGTCCTGACCATGTCTCTGCTCATGACGGGGACCGCCTATGGGGCGCCTCTGGATTATGCGGAAGTGGTGGATGCTCTGGAGCAGGAAGACAGGGAAATGGAGACAGTAAAGGTAACAGATGAAGGCCAGACGATCACCAGTTATGTGGAATATGAAGATAAGGTATACATATCAGTAAAGGAAACTGTGATCCGGGAGCTGCCTCAGTCTGATGCCAGAGGTGTGAAGAAAGTTACATTGGGAAAATGGCTGAATCGTATCGGTGTGTGCGAGAATGGCTGGAGTGTGGTGACTTACCGGGATTCGGACTGGAAGAAATGTATCGGTTATATTGAGACCAGAGAGCTCTCTGACCAGGTGCAGATCGAAGAGGTGTCCGAAGAGGTGATGGCAGCAGAAGATGTGGATATCCTGGATTTTCCCAGCCTGAAAGAAGGACAGGTTATCGGAGAATACCTTCAGGGAGACGAAGTACAGCGGACCGGTATCTGCAGTGAGGCCTGGAGTCAGGTATCGTTCCGGAACGAGGACGGCGAAACGGCAACGGGATATGTGCCCACCCAGTCCCTGGAGGGCATTGAGGACGAGACAGAAGAAGCGTCAGAGGAAGCAGAGATCGGAGCTATCAGCCCGGGATCCGGGGAAGGTATTTTTGTGGATGCCTCCAATAAGGTGACGGCCGGAGGCACGATTGCAGACGGAGTTATCGTGGGAGATGCCATAGCTGTGCCCGAAGACGCCAAGCTGATTCCGCTGGGCAACTTCCGTATTACCCATTACTGCCAGTGCAGCCTGTGCTGCGGCCCCTGGGCCAACGGCATTACCTCCACCGGAGTGACGGCCACCACCAACCGTACCATTGCAGTGGATCCCAGTCAGATTCCTTACGGATCCAAAGTGGTGATCAACGGACAGGTTTATGTGGCAGAAGACTGCGGCGGAGCCATAACGGAGAATTGTATCGACATTTATGTGGCTTCTCATGAAGAAGGCGAAGCGAAAGGCGTATATTATACAGATGTTTACTTATTGGAAGAGTAAGATTGAATTAAAGGATTATATTCAAGTGAGGACTCCCGGTGGAATTTCCTGCGGAGGCAGCCAGAGCTGGTTTGCCTGCGGGGATAAGGACAGGCGGGAGTCTGTTCTTTCCACAAACGGCTGCGGGCTGGTGGCCTTGGGAGATTTCCTTCTGATGGCCGGAAGAAAGCGAAAGGAGCTGTACCCCTCTATGGAGAATGGCTGTTTTCGGCCTGGCCGGCCGGAGGCAGGGACGCCGCTGGAGCAGAAACGATATCTGGCGTATCTGCGTTCTCTGGGGAAGAAGTATCTGCAGATCCTGCCGGTGATCGGAGCCAATGCCTGGCAGATGTGGGCGGCAGCCTGGCGGTACCGGAAAAAAAGCGGCTGTCCGGGCAGAGTACGCTGGGGTGTTTTTACATGGAATCTGGAAAAGCGGATCCGGACCATGCTGGAGCAGGGACTGCCGGTGGTGTTCTGCATCGGGCCCAATATGAATCCCTTCCGGGCCGGACAGAAGGTGCCCATGTATCAGATGCGGGACGGCAGTTTGAAGGAGACGGCAAAAGTCCGGGGACATTATATGAACATCACCGGGCTTTGTCGGGATCAGTCCGGCGTACAGTATCTGCAGGTATCTTCCTGGGGCAAATGTTTCTATATTGTCTGGAAAGATTTCCTGAAATACCGGAGCGCGCAGCCTCCGATCCTGGGAAGCTGGCTGTCAAACATTTTGTACTGGGAACTGTGAAAAGAGTTGACAAGTATCGGGTTTTTTGATAGAGTAAACGGAGCTGAATAAAGAGAAAGAAATTGCCGCCGGGTAAAGCGTTGGATTTTGTATCGATAGGCCATAGGAGATACAATATTCGGCGCTTTTTTATGTAGCGTATACCAGGGTCCCAAGGTCAGAATCCACCTGTGCTTGCACAGAGGTGGATAACTGACCTTGGGACCCGCCAAAATATGAGGAAGAAGTGGGGCAGGGGCCCCATGAATTCCGAATATTTTGCAGAATTGCGCAAGCACGAAGTGCGCAGCAATTCGTCTGGTATCATTTGACACCCTAACTGTAATAGGAAAGCAGAACGTTTCGTTCTGGATTTCCTGTCACATAAAAAAGCTCCGTGGTGGCGCAAGATGTCCGGTGGACATCTTACGCCACGCGGAGTGGAACGGCGGCTGTGCTGCGGCAGATTTCGGCAAAAGAGAAAGGGGAATGTTTATTATGGAATGGGTTTATCTGGTCATCGCAGGGCTTCTGGAGGTATTCTGGTCCACATGTCTGAAGTTTTCAGAGGGATTTACTGTCATGAAGTTTACGGTGCTGACAATAATTGGAATGGTCTTCAGTTTCTTATTTCTGTCACAGGCCACCAAGCAGCTTCCGCTGGGAACTTCTTATGCCATCTGGACAGGAATCGGTGCTCTGGGAGCAGTGATTGTTGGTATCGTGCTGTTCAAAGAGTCTGTGACGGCGCCGCGCATGCTGTTCGTTGCGCTGCTTTTGATCGGGATCATAGGACTGAAGGCTACTTCCGGCCATTGACAGCCGGAGGGAAGACTTCATCAGAAAAAGCCCCTGGAAAAGAGGGATTCTGTGACAGGTGTCACAGGGAATCCTCTTTTCCGGGGCTTTTATATACAGAAGTTATGCGTTTTTCAGAGCCTGTTCCAGGTCAGCGATGATATCGTCCACGTTTTCGATTCCCACGGAGAGACGGATCATTCCCGGAGAAACGCCGGCTTCTTCCAGCTGCTGGTCATTCAGCTGTCTGTGGGTATGGCTGGCAGGGTGCAGAACGCTGGTTCTGGCGTCGGCCACATGGGTAACGATAGCGGCCAGTTTCAGGCTGTCCATGAAGCGTACGGCTGCTTCCCGTCCGCCCTTCAGTTCGAAGGAAATAACGCCGCAGGTGCCGTTGGGCAGATATTTCTGGGCCAGGGCATGGTACTTGTCTCCCGGGAGACCGGCGTAATTCACAGAGCTGACCTTTTCATGGGCATTCAGGTATTCGGCCACTTTCTGGGCGTTGTAGCAGTGACGCTCCACACGCAGCGGCAGTGTTTCCAGGCCCACATTCAGCAGGAAGCAGTTCATGGGAGAGGGGATGGAGCCCAGGTCTCTCATCAGCTGTACCGTTGCCTTGGTGATATAAGCGGCTTTGCCGAATTTTTCGGTATAAGTGATGCCGTGATAGGATTCATCTGGTGTGGTCAGACCATGGTATTTATCTCCATAAGCAGCCCAGTCAAAATTGCCGCTGTCCACAATGGCGCCGCCCACCTGCATGGCATGTCCGTCCATGTATTTGGTGGTAGAGTGGGTGACAATATCCGCGCCCCATTCAAAAGGCCGGCAGTTGACCGGAGTGGCAAAGGTATTGTCCACGATCAGAGGTACCTGATGAGAATGGGCAACACGGGCAAATTTCTCAATGTCCAGCACCACAAGGGCCGGGTTGGCAATGGTTTCAGCGAACAGGACCTTTGTATTGGGACGGAAGGCTTTGGCAATCTCTTCTTCGCTGGCATCGCTGTCCACAAAGGTGCAGTCAATGCCCAGCTTTTTCAATGTTACGCCGAACAGGTTAAAGGTACCGCCGTAAATAGTGGAAGCGGATACAATATGGTCGCCGGCTTCGCAGATATTAAAGACTGCATAAAAGTTCGCCGCCTGGCCGGAGGAAGTCAGCATGGCTGCCACACCGCCTTCCAGATCCGCGATCTTGGCTGCCACAGCATCATTGGTGGGGTTCTGCAGACGGGTGTAGAAATAACCGTCTGCCTCCAGGTCAAACAGTTTGCCCATGTCGTCTGTGGTGTCGTATTTGAAAGTGGTACTCTGGTAAATGGGAAGCACGCGGGGCTCTCCCTGTTTGGGCTTCCAGCCGGACTGGATGCATTTGGTTTCAATTCTGTAATTTTCGCTCATATTTCTCATCCTCTCTTCTTAGTCAGACACCGTGGGGCATCCTGTTATATATATGCGGAGCGTTTTTGTGTGACAGGAAAGTCAGAACAGAACGTTTTGATTTCCTGTTACATAAAAAAGCCCACAACGAAATGTCGTGGGCTTTCTACTTGCGTGCCTGGTTCCGGAATCGAACCAGAGACACGAGGATTTTCAGTCCTCTGCTCTACCAACTGAGCTAACCAGGCAAATATGTGGTAAAATCACCACGCGTGTAATAGTACCACATTTTTTTACAAATTACAAGACTTTATTTTGAGATTTTGGTTTTTTTATTCCTGTTCAGCCGTGCGGATGTTCCTCAGCGGGCCATCTGATAGATCTTCTCCATATCTTTCAGGTTCAGCTGTTTGAAAACGCCGATGGTACGGGTATCTTCGAAGCTGCATTTGAAAGCCAGTTCATGGATCTGTTCGTCTGTCAGCGTGATGCCCAGTTCAGAAATGGAAGTGGGCATCTGGATGGAACGGTAAAAATCTTCCATGGCTTCAATGCCGGCCAGAGCCGTTTTCTCGAAATCAATGCCATCGCAGGGAATGCCGAAGATATTAGTGGCAAACTGTGCAAACCGTTCCGGATTGGCTTCGTAAACGTAGCGGGCCCAGCTGCCCCATACGGCGGCAAGACCGGCTCCGTGAGCCACGTCAAACATACCGCCCAGCTCATGCTCCAGCTGGTGACAGGCCCAGTCGCCTCCGCCGGTACCACAGCCCATGAGTCCGTTGTGGGACAGGCTGCCGGCCCACATGACTTCCGCCCGGGCGTTGTAATTGCCGGGTTCTTTCAGCAGGATACGGGCATTATAGATGACTGTCTGCATCAGGGCTTCGCTGATGCCATCGGTGACTTCCATAGTCTCAATGTTCACGAAATAACGCTCCATGGTGTGCATCAGGATGTCCACACAGCCGCTTTCCGTCTGGTATTGGGGCAGGGTGTACGTAAGCTTGGGATTCAGGATCGCAAACTTGCACCGGCACAGATCGTTGTTGCATCCCCGCTTCAGCCAGCCATTTTCATTGGTGATCACAGAAGAATCACTCATCTCACTGCCGGCGGCGGCAATGGTCAGAACAGCCGCCACAGGGGCGCATGCTTTGGGAACGGCAGTCCGATTATAGAAATTCCACACATCTTCGTCAGGATTGGCAATTCCGTAGGCAATGGCCTTGCTGGAATCGATGACGCTTCCTCCGCCCACGGCAAGGAGGAAATCCACCTGTTCTCTGCGGGCCAGTTCGATGCCTTCGTATACTTTGGAAAGTCTGGGGTTGGGAACTACGCCGCCCAGACTGACATAAGACAGACCGGCTTCTTCCAGGGAATGAAAAATCTCATCCAGCAGTCCGGATTCCCTGACACGTTCGCTGCCATAATGGACCAGAACCTTGGTGGCGCCGTATTCTCTGGCCAGCTCGCCTGCCCGGGTATGGGTATCTTTGCCAAAGATGACCTTTGTGGGAGTGTAGTATTCAAAGCTTCTCATATTTTGATACTCCTTTTCCTCAGCACAAAATCCAGGATGCAGATCGCAGGATTCCCGCTGATAGGCTATATATCTCTATTAAAACAAATTTTCCGCTATTAGTCAAAAAAAATTGTAAAAAAGTGAGAAAATGTTTTTCTGTGACGGATAAATGTCTTTTCAGTGTTGACGATGGACAGGCAAATGTCTATAATAGATGCAAATGCCATGTTGAAAGGAGAAAGTGAGGATGTATTCATTAGAGGAAATCACACAGGTGGATCCTCAGATTGCGCAGTTGATTCAGGATGAATTGGAGAGACAGAATTCCCATATCGAACTGATCGCTTCTGAGAACTGGGTGAGTAAGGCAGTAATGGCGGCAATGGGGAGCCCATTGACCAACAAATATGCGGAAGGTTATCCGGGAAAGAGGTATTACGGAGGCTGCGCCTGTGTAGATGAAGTGGAACGTCTGGCAATAGAAAGGGCAAAGAAATTATTTGGCTGTGAGTATGTCAATGTACAGCCCCATTCCGGTGCCCAGGCCAATATGGCAGTATTCTTTGCCATGCTGAAGCCGGGGGATACGGTGCTGGGAATGAATCTGGCTCACGGCGGCCATTTGACCCATGGAAGCCCGGCAAACATGTCCGGTTCCTATTTTAATGCTGTTCCCTATGGGGTAAATGACGATGGAGTCATCGATTATGAAGAGGTAAGAAGAATCGCACTGGAATGTAAGCCGAAGCTGATCGTGGCAGGCGCCAGTGCCTATGCAAGGATCATAGATTTTAAGAAATTCCGGGAGATCGCAGACGAAGTGGGTGCGTATCTGATGGTAGATATGGCTCATATTGCAGGTCTGGTGGCAGGAGGACAGCATCCAAGCCCGATTCCTTATGCAGATGTGGTAACGACCACTACCCACAAGACTCTTCGCGGTCCCAGAGGCGGACTGATCCTCAGCAGTGAGGAAAATGCCAAAAAATTCAATTTCAACAAGGCCATCTTCCCGGGAATCCAGGGGGGCCCGCTGATGCATGTGATCGCAGCCAAGGCAGTCTGCTTTGAAGAAGCACTGCAGCCGGAATTCAAAGAATACGCGGCAAATGTGGTGAAGAATGCAGCAGCTCTCTGTGAAGGCCTGAAGAAGCGCGGGATCAAGATCGTGTCCGGCGGTACAGACAATCACCTGATGCTGGTGGATCTGGTGGATCAGGGAATTACAGGAAAAGAGATGGAAAATCTGCTGGATGAAGCAAATATCACCTGCAACAAGAATGCCATCCCCAACGATCCCAAGTCTCCGTTTGTGACCAGCGGTGTCAGACTGGGAACACCGGCAGTGACTTCCAGAGGCATGAACGAGCAGGATATGGATCGGATCGCAGAGGCTATTTCTCTGATGATTCAGAGCCGTGATAATAAAGAGAAGGCAAAAGCCATCGTAAAAGAACTGACGGATAAATATCCGCTGCAGGGCTGAGCAGAAGCCCGGGCGCGGTCTTTGTCCGTGGGGCTGACAGGAAGCCTGTGCCGGGGGCACGGCAGAGCAGCCTGTGAGAATTGATAAGAGAGAAAAAAAGGAGTGTCTGTCACTGTCTGGCAGGCACTCTTCTTGTGTGATAGGAAAGTAGAATATTTCGTTCTGGCTTTCCTATCACACAAAAACGCTCCGCGTGGATCGCACTGCGGCGGAAAGGAAGCATGTTGCCAAAAGCAACCCGCCGCAGGCGGTTTCCGTGAATTTCCCGGCAGAGCGGTTGACAAAATGAAGGGACATGGTAAAATTTGTGTAACTCCCGGCCTGTCCATGGGATAAAAACAGGGGCAGGCGGAATGACAGAAAAAAGGAAAAGGTGCAGACAGATGAAGCTATTGCTGGCGGCATGCAATGCCAAATATATCCATTCAAATCTGGCAGTATACAATTTAAAAGCGGCGGCAGAAGGTACCGGCGCGGAGATCCTTCTGAAGGAGTATACGATCAATCAGGGGAAGGATCTGGTCCTGGGAGATATTTATCTGGAGAAGCCGGATGTGGTATGCTTTTCCTGCTATATCTGGAATATTTCCTTTATAACGGAAGTGGCGGAGAATCTGCACCGGGTGCTGCCGGAGGCAAAACTTTGGGCCGGAGGCCCGGAAGTATCCTATGATGCGCTGTCTTTTCTGCGGAAGAATCCCTGGATCACCGGAATCATGAGAGGGGAAGGAGAAGCCACGTTCCGGGAGCTGGCGGCATATTACAGTTCCGGGACAGGAAGCCTGCCGTCCATTGCCGGCATCACCTGGCGGGAAGGGGAGCAGATCCGGGAAAATCCCTGGAGAGATCCTGTGGATCTGTCGGAAATACCCTTCGTCTATCAGGAAGGGATCGAAGATTTTGAAAGCCGGATCCTCTATTATGAAAGCAGCAGAGGGTGCCCTTTTTCCTGCAGCTACTGCCTTTCTTCTATTGATAAGAAGCTGCGGTTCCGTTCCCTGGATCTGGTAAGAAAAGAGCTGCAGTTTTTCCTGGATCACCGGGTGCCTCAGGTGAAATTTGTGGACCGGACGTTTAACTGCAGGCATTCCCATGCCTGGTCTATCTGGAATTATCTTCTGGAGCACGACAACGGCGTGACGAATTTTCATTTTGAGATCGCGGCAGATCTGCTCCGGGAGGAAGACATTGGGCTGATGGAGCAGATGCGGCCGGGCCTGATCCAGATGGAGATCGGCGTGCAGTCCACCAATCCGGAGACGCTGGCGACTATTCACCGGACCATGGATTTTTCAAGGGTGCGGGAAATGGTCAGCCGGGTCAGGAACCTGCAGCGGGTACACCAGCACCTGGATCTGATTGCCGGACTGCCCTTTGAAGATTATGAAAGTTTTGCCCGCTCTTTTAATGAGGTCTATGCACTTTCGCCGGACCAGCTGCAGCTGGGATTCCTGAAAGTTCTGAAAGGGTCTTTTATGGCGGAGCATACACAGGAATACGGCTGTCTGTACCATGCCCGTGAGCCCTATGAGGTACTGTCCACCAGATGGCTGTCCTATGATGGGATTTTGAAGCTGAAAAAGGTGGAAAGTGCAGTGGAAGTGTATTATAATAGTGGACAGTTTCGAAATACCATGGCGTATCTGGAACCTTTTTTCCCGGATGCCTTTTCCATGTATGAAGCGATCGGCAGGTATTATCAGGAACAGGAGCTGGACAAGATTTCCCATTCCAGGCTGCGCCGGTATGATATCCTTCTGGAATTTATGAGGGAGAGAATGAAGGAACAGGAGCTTACGGCAATGAAGGAAGCCATGCTCCTGGATCTGTACCTCCGGGAAAACTTAAAGAGCAGACCCGGGTGGGCGCCGGACGAACGGACATGGGCCGGCGCGGCACGCAGGTATATTAAAGGGCAGAAACTGCCTAGGACAGTGCATATAGAAGTTTTTTCCGGAAAAACACTGCTGTTTGACTATGAACAAAGGGATCCCCTTCATCACAATGCGAGGGTAGAAGAGATTACAGGTTATCCGGAATGGAGGAGAGCAAATGAAGAAACGGACCGGTGAGATCCTGGCTTTGCTGGATGAAGTATATACGCGGGAGTATAAATGCTATCTGAACCATGAAAATGCAGAGCAGCTTCTGATCGCCACGATGCTCAGCGCCCAGTGCACCGATGCCAGGGTGAATATCGTGACGAAAGATCTGTTTCAGAAATATCCGGATATGGAGGCTTTTGCCCGGGCAGATCTGCAGGAACTGGAGCAGGATATCCGTCCCACAGGCTTTTACCATAATAAGGCCAGAAATATTATCGGATGTGCCAGAAAGCTGGTGGAGGAATACGGCGGAAAGGTCCCCCGGGATCTGGATGCACTGGTATCTCTGCCGGGAGTGGGGCGCAAGACGGCAAATGTGATCCGTGGAAATATTTTTCATGAACCCAGTGTGGTGGTGGATACCCATGTAAAGCGGATATCCCGGAAGCTGGGACTGACAAAAGAAGAGGATCCGGTGAAGATCGAATACGATCTGATGAAGGAATTGCCCAAAGATCACTGGATCCTGTACAATATACAGATCATCACTTTTGGACGGCAGATCTGTTTTGCCCGGAATCCAAAGTGTGAGGAATGCTTTTTGACCAGGTATTGTAAGGAATATAAAAAGAGGTGAGAAAATGGCAGGAGGAATGTTTGACCCCAAAAAACGCAGAGTGATCACTGCAGTGATCGCGGTGCTTCTGGTGCTGGCTATGGTAGTGCCCACCGTGCTTTCTCTGGTTATGTATTAGAATACGGGGATAAAACAGCGGCAGTACGGAAGGATTCGGAGAATGCCGGAAAAAGAGAGGATTAGAAAGATGAAGATTGGAAAATTACCGGAACCGGTACTGGTACGGTCTGTGCTGCGGCAGGTAAAGCACCGGAGAGATGAGGTAATGATGGGCCCAGAAGTGGGACAGGACTGCGCAGTGCTTGCGCTGAAAGAAGATGAGGCGTTTGTCATGTCCACGGATCCCATAACGGGAACCGTGAAGGATATCGGAAGCCACAGCATTCATATTACAGCCAATGATCTGGCCGCCAGCGGAGCGGAGCCGGTGGCAGTGATGCTGACGGTCATGCTGCCCCCGGAGGTGGAGGAGCCGGCGCTGCGGACCATGATGGAGGATGTGGAGCGTGTCTGCCGGGAACTTCAGATAGAAGTGATCGGAGGCCATACGGAGATCACAGATGTGGTGAAGCAGCCGCTGATCTCTGTGACCGGTGTGGGTAAGATCAAAAAAGACAAAATGATCCTGACCAGCGGAATGAAGGAAGGGCAGGATATCATCGTTACCAAATGGATCGGTCTGGAAGGGACCACCATTATAGCCAAGGAAAAAGAAGAAGAGCTGCGGAAAATTTTTTCCCAGAGCTTTATCCAGACAGCAAAAGACTTTGACCGTTACCTTTCTGTGGTGCCGGAAAGCAGGATTGCAATGGAGTATGGCGTCAGCGCCATGCATGACATTACGGAAGGCGGCGTATTCGGCGCTCTGTGGGAGATGGCGGAAGGCGCCGGGGTTGGCCTGGATGTGGATCTGAAGAAAATCCCCATCCGCCAGGAGACGGTGGAGCTGTGTGAGTGTTTTGGACTGAATCCCTATATCCTGATGTCCAGCGGTTCCATGATGATCGCAGCAGATCACGGAGAAGGTCTGGTGCGGGCGCTGGAAAAAGCGGGGATCCACGCAGTGATCGTGGGACAGGCCGTATCCGGCAATGACCGGATCCTGCGCAACGGAGAGGAGATCCGTTATCTGGACCGTCCGCAGAGCGATGAACTATACAAAATATATCAAACGGGAGACAACTCCCCGACAAAAGGATCTGCTTCCGCATGACCGGAAGCGGAGCAGGAAAAGGAGTGAGGATCAATGAGAGAGCAAATATTGACTTTTCTTGAAAAAAACAGCCGGATCGATCTGGGAGAACTGGCGATCATGCTGGGATCAGATGAAGTGACCATTGCCAATGAGATCGCAGCCATGGAGAAGGAGCGGATCATCTGCGGATACCATACCCTGATCGACTGGGACAAATGCACCACAGAAAAAGTGACTGCGCTGATCGAGGTGCGGGTAACGCCCCAGAGGGGACAGGGATTCGATTCCATTGCGGAGCGGATCTACAATTATCCAGAAGTGCGTTCGGTATATCTGATTTCCGGCGCCTATGATCTGATGGTGATCCTGGAAGGAAAGACATTGCGGGAGGTATCTCAGTTCGTATCGGATAAGCTTTCTACGCTGGATTCGGTGCTGAGCACAGCGACCCACTTTATTCTGAAAAAATACAAGGATCACGGAACCATATTTGCAAAAAAGACAAAAGATGAAAGGATGTTGGTGACACCGTGAGAAATCCCATTGCAAAAAAAGTAGAAATGCTGGCTCCCTCCGGGATCCGGAAATTTTTTGATATTGTAAGTGAGATGGACGACGTGGTTTCTCTGGGTGTGGGGGAACCGGATTTTGACACACCCTGGCATGTACGGGACGAGGGAATCTACAGCATGGAAAAAGGCCGTACGTTCTATACCTCCAATGCAGGCCTGAAGGAACTGCGGGAAGAAATCTGCCGGTATTTAAGCCGCAGGTTCCAGGTGGACTACCATCTGGACCAGGTGCTGGTTACAGTGGGAGGCAGTGAAGCCATCGATCTGGCCATGCGGGCCATGCTGGAGCCGGGCGAAGAAGTTCTGATCCCCCAGCCCAGTTTCGTTTCGTATCTTCCCTGCTGCGTTCTGGCCGGAGGCGTGCCGAAGGTAATTGAATTAAAGGAAGAAGATCAGTTCCGGCTGACTGCCCGGCAGATACGGGAGGCGGCAACGGAGAAAACAAAGCTTCTGGTTCTGCCGTTTCCAAACAACCCCACAGGCGCCGTTATGGAAAAGGAAGATCTGGAAGCCATCGCGGAAGCAGTCATAGAGAAAGATCTGTATGTGCTGTCCGATGAGATCTATGCGGAACTGACTTACGGCAGAAAGCATGTTTCCATCGCCAGCCTTCCCGGAATGAAAGAGAGGACCATTCTGATCAACGGCTTTTCCAAGGCCTATGCCATGACAGGCTGGAGACTGGGCTATGCCTGTGGGCCGAAGGAGATCATCGGGCAGATGACCAAGATCCATCAGTATGCCATCATGTGCGCGCCCACCAACAGCCAGTATGCGGCTGTGGAAGCCCTTCGCAACGGAGATGGGGATATAGAAGAAATGCGGGCGGCCTATGACGGACGGAGAAGATATCTGATGCACCGGTTCAAAGAGATGGGACTGTCTTGTTTTGAACCTTATGGGGCTTTTTATGTATTCCCCTGTATAAAGGAATTCGGCATGAGCTCGGAGGAATTTGCCACAAAGCTTCTGGAAAAAGAGCGGGTGGCAGTGGTGCCGGGTTCTGCCTTTGGAGACTGCGGCGAGGATTATCTGCGGATTTCCTATGCGTATTCTCTGGAAGATCTGAAAATTGCACTGGAACGGCTGGAACGGTTCGTCACATGGCTGCGGGCGGAACAGGGCCGGGAGTAGGAGAAAGAAATGGCAAAGCTGAATATTGTACTCCATGAACCGGAAATCCCTTCCAATACCGGGAACATCGGCCGAACCTGCGTGGCAACAGGCACCAGACTGCATCTGATCGAGCCTCTGGGCTTCCGTCTGAACGAGAAGGCCATCAAGAGAGCCGGCATGGATTACTGGAAAGATCTGGATGTGACCACGTATCTGGATTACCAGGATTTTTTAAATAAAAATCCCGGCGCCAAGATTTATTATGCCACCACAAAGGGATCGAGAATTTATACAGATGTGGAATATGAGGAAGACTGCTTTATCATGTTCGGAAAAGAGAGCGGAGGGATCCCGGAAGAGATCCTTCTGGAAAACCAGGCTACGGCGATCCGTATTCCCATGATGGGCGAGATCCGCTCTCTGAATCTGAGCAATTCTGTGGCCATCGTCCTCTACGAGGCCCTGCGGCAGCATCAGTTTGATCATATGCAGCTGGAAGGGCATCTGACAAAGTACGAGTGGAAAGTATAAAAAAGCTCCTTTTCCAGGGGCAGGTACAAATACCTGTTCTCTGGAAGGGAGCTTTTCGTTTACAGGGGAAAACTGAGATTCCATGGCACAACCCTTTTTTCTGCTGTGTAAAAACATTCGGCTCAGCCCTCTTTTGCCTTGTCCAGGGTAAAGATGAATTCCGTACCGGCACCCTGGGTGCTGATCACGTTGATGTTCTGGCCATGGGCGTTGATGATCTCCTTTACGATAGAAAGGCCCAGGCCCGTTCCCTTGCGGTCCTTTCCTCTGGAAACATCTGTCTTGTAGAAACGGTCCCAGATCTTGGAAAGATTATCTTTGGCGATGCCGCAGCCCTGGTCTTTGACAGATACCAGGATCTTGCCGCCTTTTTCTGTGTTTTCGATGGTAATGGTGCTGTCATTGGGGCTGAATTTTACTGCGTTGTCCAGGAGGTTATACAGCACCTGCTGGATCTGCTCCATGTCTGCGTAGACGTAGAGTTTCTCGCCGGACAGGATCAGTTCAATGGAAATCTGACGGTCCCGGCAGGTGCCCTCAAATGTGGCCGCAGTGCTTTTGATCACGCCGTTGATGTCGAAAGTACGCAGATCCATCAGCCTGGATTTTACTTCCAGGTCATTTAAGGTCAGAAGGCTCCGGGTCAGCTTTTCCAGGCGCTCAGCTTCGTAGGAGACGATCTGCAGATAACGTCCCTGCATCTCATAGGGGATCGTCCCGTCTTCGATGGCTTCCACATAGCCTTTGATGGAGGTCAGCGGAGAACGGAAATCGTGAGAGATATTCGAGATAAAATTCCTCTGGTATTCGCCTGTTTTGTTGAACTGATCGGACATGTAATTCAGCATCATGGCCAGATAACCCATCTCATCCTTACTGTGGACCGGAATATTATAATCCAGGTGACCGGCGGAAAATTCCTGTACGCCTTTGGTGATCTTCCGCAGCGGAAAATGGACTGTCTTCAGATAAATGGCCAGAAAGACCAGGGAAAACAGCAGGAAGAACAGAAGGATCAGATAAATGGTACTGAGGATCTGTTCCCGTTCCTGATACAGCTTGGTCAGCGGGTAGTGGATGACCACATAACCGGTGGGCGTCATATCTTCCGTAATAGGCGCCATAACGCTGAGCCTGCTGTCGGTGAAATAGCCGTAAAAATTTCCTGTGCGGTAATAACTGGTCCCCCAGGCCGTGGGATCGAAGCCGCTGACCGGAACCGGTTCTTCCAGATAAATATCGGAAGAAGTGTCCATGAGGATCTCCGCAGAGCGGTTCATGAGCCAGATATCCGAATCTTCGAAGTCAGCCACAGTGGACAGGATGGTGTAGACGGATTCCGCATTATAGGAATTGGTATTCTGAATATCTGAATTATCTGCCAGATTGACTGCGGCGTGGTAGAGATCTTCCCCTTTCATGTGCTCCAGCTGGGATTCCATCCAGCCGGAGGCAACGGTGGCAGTGAAAATAAAGCCCGCAATGCCGAAAATTAGAAAAGCAGCGCAGAATTTGGCAAAGAGGGTGGGTTTCATAGAGATTTCACCTCAAATTTGTAGCCGATTCCCCAGACGGTGGAAAGGGCCCAGTGGGTATTGTCCTTGATCTTCTCCCGGAGACGTTTGATATGGACGTCTACAGTCCGGGTGTCGCCTATGTATTCGTACCCCCAGATGTGATCCAGCAGCTGCTCTCTGGTGAATACCTGGTTGGGGGAGGATGCCAGGAAATAGAGCAGTTCCAGTTCCTTCGGCGGCATATCCACCTGTTCGCCTTTATAGAGTACAGAGTAGTTGGTCAGATTGATGGAAAGATCCGGGTATTGTACGCATTTTTCGTTGGAAGGGGGCGTGGGCTGCTTTACATGGAACCGGCGGAGCACAGCCCGGACACGGGCCACCAGTTCCTTGGAATCAAAGGGTTTGATGATATAGTCGTCAGCACCCAGCTCCAGTCCCAGCACTTTGTCAAAGGTCTCGCCCTTAGCAGAGAGCATGATAATAGGCACATCCGATTTGTGACGGATCTCCCGGCATACCTGGTAGCCGTCGATGCCGGGAAGCATCAGATCCAGCAAGATCAGGTCCGGATGAAAGCTTTCGAATTCTTTCAGAGCCTGCTCTCCGTCATTGACAATACGTGTGTCGAAGCATTCTTTTGTCAGGTAAAGGGCGATCAGCTCTGCAATGTTGTTGTCATCATCTACAATAAGGATTTTCTGTTTGGAAACCATTAGGATACCTCCGGTTTATTTCTGTTACTTGAACTCTACAATAGTTACGCCTGCGTCACCTTCGCCGAATTCTCCCAGCCGGAAGGACTTGACGTATTTCAGCCGGCGCAGATAGTTGTGCACGCCTTTGCGAAGAGCCCCGGTGCCTTTGCCGTGTACGATCCGCACACTGGAAAGGTGGGCCAGATAGGCGTCATCCAGATATTTGTCTAGCTCGGAAATGGCCTCATCCACTGTTTTGCCCAGAAGGTTGATCTCTGTGGAAATACTGGCGGATTTGGACATTTTAATCTTGCCGGCCCCGGTGCGCTGCATGGTAGGTGTGGTGATCACCGGTTCATCCAGCAGTTCCAGGTCGGAAATGTTGACCTGGGAGCGAAGGATCCCCATCTGTACGAAAAGATTGCCCTTGGAATCCGGCCGTGAGCTTACGGTACCTTTCAGGTTCAGGCTCAGGACCCGGACCGAATCGCCAATGGAGAGGTCCTGGGGGCGAAGCTGCTTCTTCGGCCCGGCTGTTTTTTTCAGAGCCAGATTTTTTTCCACCTTGTTCATTTGATTGCGGATTCTCTGCCGTTCTTTTTCCACATCTTTCAGAGAAATATGCTCCTTTTCAAACTTGTGGAAGGTGCGCATGGTCTGATCTGCGTATTCCTTGGCTTCCCTGAGGATTTCTCTGGCTTCTTCGTTGGCGGAGCGCAGGATCTTATCCCGGCGTTCGTCCAGCTTTTCCTGTTTCTGTTCCAGACGTTTCTTCAGAGTCTCGATTTCCTGCTTGTAGTTTTCGATTTCCAGCCGTTCTTTTTCGATGGTTTTCCGGCTTTCTTCCAGATGGCTTAAAATATCCTCGAAAGATTCATCCTGTTCGCTGATCTGTTCTCTGGCTTTGTCAATGATGGAATCCGGAAGGCCCAGCTTGGAAGAAATGGCGAAGGCATTACTCTTGCCGGGAATCCCGATGAGCAGCCGGTAGGTAGGACGCAGTGTCTCCACATCAAATTCACAGGAAGCATTTTCCACGCCGGGGGTGGAGAGCGCATACATCTTCAGTTCGCTGTAATGGGTGGTGGCCATAGTCCGGATCCCCTGTTCATGCAGATGAGAAAGGATGGAAATGGCCAGGGCCGCTCCTTCTGTGGGGTCTGTACCGGCACCCAGCTCGTCGAACAGGACCAGAGAATGGATATCGGCCTTGTCCAGGAATGAAACGATATTCGTCATATGGGAAGAAAACGTACTCAGGCTCTGTTCGATACTCTGCTCATCTCCGATATCTGCGTATACTTCCCGGAAAACAGCAAGTTCAGAGTGATCTCCGGCGGGGATATGCAGGCCGGCCTGGGCCATAAGGGTCAGAAGTCCCACAGTTTTCAGGGAGACCGTCTTGCCTCCGGTGTTGGGACCGGTGACGATGAGAAGGGAAAAGTCTCTTCCCAGACGTATATCGATGGGAACGGCAGTTTTGGCCGGGATCAGCGGATGACGGGCCTTCTTCAGATGAAGGATGCCCTTTTCATTCAGCTGGGGCTCCGTTGCGTTCATATCCATGGCAAGAGCAGCCCGGGCAAAGATAAAGTCCAGTTCCGTCATCAGTTCAAAGTCTTCGGCAATGACCTCGGCATGTACAGCAGTCTGTTCGCTCAGTTCCGCCAGGATTTTCTCAATTTCCTGATTTTCCTTTAATTCCAGTTCCCGGATCTCGTTGTTCAGACGAACCACGGCCATAGGTTCGATAAACAGGGTGGAACCGGTGGAAGACTGGTCATGAATCATGCCGGGCACCTGATTCTTATATTCGGCCTTTACCGGGATGCAGTACCGGCCGTCCCGCATGGTGATCACTGCATCCTGCAGGTAATTCCGGGTACTGCCGTTGATCAGGGAGGCAAGCTGGGTATGAATCCGTTCTCCGGCCAGTTTCATGCTGCGGCGGATCTGACGAAGGCCGGGGCTGGCATCGTCACTGATCTCTTCTTCAGAAAGGATACAGCGGCGGATTTCCGTAGAAAGGGGTGTCAGAGGCTCCAGAGCGGAAAACATGGGGTCAAGAGAATCCGGAAGCCGGTCTTCACGGTCAGAGCGGGAGTAGGCCTTGACCCGGGCTGTGTTCTCCAGAAGTCCGCAGATCCGCAGAAGTTCTCCGATCCCAAGGGTACTTCCCACATGGAGCCGCATCAGGGAACCGCGGATATCTTTGGCGTTCCCAAAGGAAACGGACCCTTTTTGAAAAAGCCGGCCCAGGGCATCACGGGTCTGTGTCTGCATTTGCTGTATATGAGTCAGATCGTCCAGAGGAAGAAGCTCCTGGCATTTTTTTCTGCCGGTGTCAGAAGAAGCTTTCTCGGCCAGACGATGAATGATCTTATCAAATTCCAATACTTTGATTGCTCTTTGATTCATAAGTCTCCTCCGTATGTTGTGGTATTTCTATGGTTCATTTTACCCCATTTCGGAGATAATGAAAAGAAAAAGTCTAAAATCCCATGGGCATTTTCTTTTTGTTCATAAACTGTTCATAAAATTTTGATAAGATAAAACGTACGTGAAGTCTATTTCTTCAAGGAGAATCGCCATGAGTAACAAGAATAACAAGAAAAACAATGGAGATCGGACAACGGATAGGCTTGAAAAGGAAGACGGCTATAAATTTATCAAAGAAACGATCAAGGAAAGACCAATCAATAAAAAAACATTGTTTATGCGGATCGCAGGCATCATGGGGGCCGGAATGCTGTTTGGCGCTACGGCGGCTGTGACCTGTGCCGGTGTTTTGCCTGTGGCAGAAAAATACTGGGAGGACAACGAGGAGACACCCAAGGTGGATATTCCCTATGATGAACTGGAACCCACTGAGGCGGCAGAGGAAGACGGGAATTCCCAGTCCGATCAGGAGCCGGAGGAGACGCCTGCTGCCACACCGACACCTACAGAGACACCTACGCCGGAGGTGACAGCTGCGCCCGAGGAAGAAAATGTGGGATTGGCAGATTATGAGGACATTTATCAGGAGGCACTGCAGATTTCGGAAGAGCCCAGGAAGGCGCTGGTAACGGTTTCCGGTGTTTCTGACCAGGAAACCATACTGGGAAATACATTTTTAAGCAGCGGCCAGGCTGCAGGCATTATTTTCACAGATAACGGCAATGATCTGTACATATTGACAGAAAAGCAGGCCACAGACAACGCATCGAAGATCCAGGTAACTCTGTCAGACGGAAGCATTGTGGAAGGCAGACTTCAGAAGAGCGATTCCAGGACCGGACTGGCAGTGGTGCTGATTTCCAAAGAAGAAGTGGGAGAGGAATCTCTGGAAAACATTTCTGTGGCAGTTCTGGGTAATTCATACAGTCTGATGCAGGGCAAGCCGGTGATCGCCATCGGAAGTCCCTCCGGTTATCATGATTCGGTTTCTTATGGGATCATTACCTCTGTGGGAAATAAGGTGGCTGTGACTGATGCGGAGTACAATCTGCTGACTACGGACATCCTGGGCAGCAGCAAGGGAAGCGGAGTCCTTCTGGATATCAATGGAGAAGTGATCGGGATCATTGCCCAGTCCTATGGGAATCAGGACGATGAATCCAAGAATATGGTAAAAGCGCTGGCGGTTTCCCAGTTAAAACCTCTGATCGAGTGTCTGTCCAACGGGGAAGACATCCGTTATCTGGGGATTAAGGGACAGGATGTGACAGAGGCCATATCCCAGAATACCGGCATTCCCCAGGGAGTCTACGTGGATGAAGTGGAGGAGGATTCTCCGGCCATGCTTTCCGGCGTACAGCGGGGAGATGTGATCGTCAAGATGGATCAGGAAGAAATCACCACCATGCAGAAATACAGTTCTCAGCTGCAGAAGTACAGCGAAGGACAGGATGTGACGCTGACGGTGATGCGCTCCAGAGGAGAAGAAGGGTATTCGTCTGTGGAAATAGGGCTGACGGTGAGAGTAAATTAGAAAGGCTAAGGAATTATGCGGTATATTAATGAATTGCGCGAAGGCGACAGAGTGGGAGACATCTATTTGTGCAAGCAGAAACAGTCTGCGGTCACAAAAAATGGAAAGCCTTATGAAAGCGTGATATTGCAGGATAAAACAGGAGTTATTGACGGTAAGATATGGGATCCCAATTCTCTGGGGATCGACGAGTTTGAGGCACTGGAATATGTGGAGATTGTAGGCGATGTCACGAGCTTTGCCGGTGCTCTGCAGCTGAATATCAAACGGGTAAGGAAGGTTTCAGAAGGGGAATTTGATCCGGCGGATTATCTGCCGGTAAGTGAGAACAGCACAGACGATATGTACAGCCAGCTTCTGAAATATGTGAAAAGCGTAGGCAATCCATGGCTTCGCCAGCTTCTGGAAAAATTATTCGTGGAAGACCAGGAATTTATCCAGAGTTTTCAGAAGCATTCCGCGGCAAAGACCGTGCATCACGGATTCATCGGCGGACTGCTGGAGCATACCCTGGGTGTGGTAAGACTGTGCGAGTATTATGCTTCCGTATATCCCATTCTGAAGAGAGACCTGCTGATCACAGCGGCCCTCTGTCATGACATCGGAAAGACCAGGGAACTGTCTGCATTTCCGATGAACGATTACACAGATGACGGACAGCTGCTGGGACACATTATCATCGGAACGGAGATGATCCATGATCATATCCGGGAGATACCGGACTTCCCGCCGGTGCTGGCCAGCGAACTGAAGCACTGCGTGCTGGCCCATCACGGAGAACTGGAATACGGCTCGCCCAAGAAACCGGCTCTGGCAGAAGCAGTGGCTCTGAATCTGGCTGACAATACAGATGCCAGAATGGAGACCCTGACCGAGATCTTTGCCTCTGCCAAAGAGAAAAAGGAATGGCTGGGCTACAATCGATTATTTGAATCCAATCTGAGGAGGACAGGAGAGGTTTAACAGTTCATGGAATTTAAGAAAAATGATCTGGTAACGTTAACAATTACAGATATGGGAACAGACGGTGAAGGTATCGGTAAGGCCGATGGCTTCACCGTATTTGTGAAAGACGCTGTGATCGGAGATGTGATCCAGGCGAAGATCATAAAGGCAAAAAAGAATTATGGTTATGGAAGGCTGATGGAAGTGCTGACGCCTTCTGTCCACCGTACAAGCCCCCGCTGCGATTTCGCAAGACAGTGCGGCGGCTGCCAGCTTCAGGCGCTGTCCTACGAAGAGCAGCTCAAATTCAAGGAGCGAAAGGTGCGGGGACATCTGGAGCGGATCGGCGGCTTTGACAACCCGCCCATGGAACCCATCCTTGGGATGGACGATCCCTACCACTATCGGAACAAAGCCCAGTTCCCGGTGGGAACCGGAAAAGACGGCAGGATCGTGACCGGCTTTTATGCCGGCCGCACCCATACCATCATTGAAAACCGGGACTGCCATCTGGGTGTGCCGGGCAATCAGGAGATCCTGGACATCGTCCTCTCTTATATGGAAGAAAACCGGATCCCGGCCTATGACGAGGCCACCGGAAAAGGACTGATCCGCCATATTCTGATCCGCTACGGCTTCACCAGCCATCAGTGGATGGTCTGTCTGATCATCAACGGCCGCCGTCTGCCAAAGGCAGAAAAGCTGGTGGAGAAGCTGCGCCGGATTCCCGGCATGACCAGCATCACCTGCAACATCAACGAGAAGCAGACCAACGTGATCCTGGGCCAGGAACTGCAGCTGCTCTGGGGTTCCCCCTACATCCAGGACTCCATCGGAGAAATCCGGTACCGGATCTCCCCTCTGTCCTTTTATCAGGTGAATCCTGCCCAGACCCGGGTCCTCTATGGAAAAGCTCTGGAATACGCAGGACTTACCGGCCGGGAAACCGTCTGGGATCTGTACTGCGGCATCGGCACCATCTCCCTGTTCCTGGCCCGGAATGCCCGGGAAGTCCACGGAGTGGAGATCGTCCCCGCAGCCATTGAAGACGCCAGGGAGAACGCAAAGCTGAACGGTATTGACAATGCGTTTTTCTACGTGGGCAAAGCAGAAGAAGTCCTTCCGGAGAAATACCAGAAAGAGGGCGTGCAGGCAGATGTGATCGTACTAGACCCGCCCCGCAAGGGCTGCGACGCAGCCCTGCTGGAGACCATTGTGAAAATGGCGCCGGAACGGGTCGTTTATGTAAGCTGTGATTCGGCCACCCTGGCCAGGGATCTGAAGTATCTGTGCGAAGAAGGGTATGCGCTGGAACGGGTGTGCCCGGTGGATATGTTTCCAATGACGGTGCATGTGGAGACTGTGTGCCTCTTGAGCAACCGAAAACCGGATACGAAAGTCAGGGTCGATGTGGATCTGGAAGACTACTATCGTATCAAGGACGAGAAGAAGAATCAGAACTGAAAATAGAACACCGAACTTAAAAGCGATTAGCTGCTGATGCGTATAAAGCATTGGCAGCTTTTTTCTTGCCTGAAATCGCTGAAGGGAGGTGGAGCCGGTGATTTGACCTGTAGAAGTGAAGCAGAGTATCAAAGGACAATCAATGACAATTACGAAATGGAGGCAATCTATGGAAAAGAGAAGAAGTATTAAGGTTTATGGACAGAGCGGCTATAAATATCAGGAAACGCCGACGATTATGCTGAAGGGAATGTGGCTGAAGGAACTGGGGTTTGAAATTGGAGATCCGGTACTGCGGTGGATGATGGACAACATCTTTATCCGTACCGATCCGGCTGGGAACATCAAGGCGGATAAGGAGAAGTCTACGGAGAAGATCGATGGAGCGATTGCGGCGATCATGGGGCTGGACCGGGCGATCCGGTGCGGGAATGATACCAGGGCATCGGTTTATGACAGCCGGGGAATTTTGTTTATATAAAAGAGTCCTGCCGGGGCAAGACTCTTTGCAGATATACCGTGTTATTTTTTCAGCTTCAAACCATCCTTGAAGGCTTCCCCTATTCTGTCAGTGACTTTATAGTAGCCATGTGTATAGGGATCAAATGCGATCGCGTCGACCAATGACATATTCAGCTTATCACCTTCCATGACGCTTTCATCAGCAGTTACCCTGACAACTTTTCCAATTACACCGCATCCCAAGTCGTTGTTTTGATATTCGATAAAACGGCATTCCAGACACAGAGGGAATTCATTGATGACAGGAGCGTCTACGGCTTCAGATCTGGAAGCTGTCAGTCCGCTGTTTTTAAATTTGTCAGCGGTATGGTTTCCGGATTCCACGCCGAAATAATCCGCTTCCACGACATGGGCAGCATCCGCGATACTGACCGTAAATGCGCCTCTGGCTTTGATATTTTTTACCGTTTTATGGGATTCGGTAAGGTTCAATGCCACCGTATCCCGTTCCTGCATGGTTCCCCAGGCGGCATTCATGACATTTACACTGCCGTCTTCATTATAAGTTGCAACCATCAGGACTGGCATTGGAAAAATACCTTCTGTGATATTAAGCTGTCTCCTCATAAAAATAAACCTCGCTTTCCTGTTGGGATTGACATTTTTCATGTCCTTGCTTACAATTATAGCAATCACTGAACAAAAAACAAGTACTGGCTTATATGAAAGGTACTATCATAAAGGAAAGTGTAAAATGATAAAAAAATATATTGAAACAGCTAATTTTGAAGATACGGGGTTTAGTTACACAATGTCCTTGATTTCCGGTAAACACAAAATGGTAATCATGTATTGCCTTATGGAATACCAGACAGTCCGTTTTAATGAACTGAAGCGTTATTTGAAGAAGATATCAGATAAGACATTGAGCAGCAATCTGAAGGAACTGGAAGCGGATCAGCTTATTATTCGGAAAGAATATCCGCAGATCCCTCCCAAGGTGGAATATATGCTCAGTGAGCGGGGCAGGTCATTGATGAACATTCTTGACCAGCTCTGCGTTTGGGGTGAAGAAAACAGGACTTGACTTTATTTACAGAGCATCTGTCATGGCGGCAGGTGCTTTTCTTTTGCTATTTTTCAGAAAGGATGATGACGGTTATGGGATTTTTCAGCAGTTTATTCCGTTCTCGTGACAAGCCGTCTGACCGGACGTCCGGCAGCGGCTATACCTTCTTTATGGGAGGGAGCACATCCGGGAAGCGGGTGAATGAACGGACGGCAATGCAGATGACGGCGGTGTACTCCTGCGTGAGGATTTTGTCGGAGGCGGTGGCCAGCCTGCCATTACAATTCTATAGATATACCGATGATGGCGGGAAGGAAAAAGCGGTGGAACATCCGCTTTATTTT
Source organism: uncultured Blautia sp. (assembly GCA_900542045.1). Lineage (GTDB taxonomy): Bacteria > Bacillota > Clostridia > Lachnospirales > Lachnospiraceae > Blautia_A > Blautia_A gallistercoris. Next base: position 7,706 of record UQMI01000014.1, on the reverse strand, counting down.
TTGCTCCATGACGAGCCGAACCCGGAGATGACGTCCTTCGTGTTCCGGGAGACGCTGATGACGCACCTGCTTTTGTGGGGCAATGCCTACGCCCAGATCATCCGGAACGGGAGGGGCGAGGTAATGGCTTTATATCCCCTGATGGCGGACCGGATGTATGTGGACAGGGATGACAAGGGGCAGCTGTACTACGAGTACACCCTGTATTCCGATGACGCCCCGACCATGAAGGGATCCATTGTCCGGCTGTCCCCTTATGAAGTGCTGCATATCCCAGGACTGGGTTTTGACGGGCTGGTGGGCTATTCGCCTATCGCTATGGCGAAGAACGCCATCGGCATGGCCATGGCCTGCGAGGAATACGGGGCGAAGTTTTTCGCAAACGGCGCGGCGCCTTCCGGGGTGCTGGAGCATCCGGGGACGATTAAGGATCCCAGCCGGGTGCGGGAAAGCTGGCAAAGGACCTTCGGAGGAAGCGGGAACGCCAACAAGGTGGCAGTGCTGGAGGAAGGGATGAAGTACACGCCCATTTCCATCTCACCGGAGCAGGCGCAGTTCCTGGAAACCAGGAAGTTCCAGTTGGATGAGATCGCGAGGATCTTCCGGGTGCCGCCCCATATGATCGGGGACCTGGAAAAGTCGTCTTTCAACAACATCGAGCAGCAGTCCCTGGAATTCGTGAAGTATACCCTGGATCCCTGGGTGTCCCGGTGGGAGCAGTCCATGGTGCGCTCGCTGCTGTCTAGGGAAGAATCTATGGGTAAGCGGAAATGAACCAATGATTTCTGTGTTTTCAGACAGGATAGAAATTTTATCCAGAGGGACACTGCCGCCAGCACAAACAATGGAGGGATTTTTTCTGGGAGAATCGGTTCCGGTAAATGATAAGCTATCAGAAATCTTTTTGCAGCTGCATATCAGTGAAAAATCAGGCCACGGCGTGCCTAAGATCATTGAGACTTATGGAAGGGAAGCATTTACTTTCAGAGAAAATTCGATTGTTGTCACGATCCCGCTGCATCGTATAAAAAAGATTGGGAATAAAGTTGGGAATAAGGTGGGGAATAAAAAAGGATTAAATGCAAGAAGGCAAAGAATCATTACGGAAATGAGAGATAATCCGAATATTACTACCAGTGAACTGCATCAAATATTGGGAATCAGTGAAACGGCAGTGGAAAACAATCTTACATTCCTGAAAGAGAATGGATATGTGGAAAGGGTTGGATCTAAAAAGACTGGTTATTGGAAAGTACTTGAGTGAATAATATGAGAATTAATAAATCAGCACCACCCGTTAGACGGGCAATGTCGTCAACTTAAGATATATCAAACAATAAAAAATGCTTAAAAACACTTGACAAAACACTCAAAAAATGTTGCCTCGCATTGATTACTTTTTCAATGCGAGGTGTTTTTATGAATACAAAACTTTTAACATCCATCTTACAATCATCCAATGAACTTATCATATCAGAAGAGGGAAAAGAAACGAACCTCTTTCCCGGTATGAGAGTAATATGCTTTAGATATTCCAAATCGGTCATTTACTGCTCAGCAATTCCTGCTGGCGGGAGATCCAGAGAAGTCAGAGTGGATTCTGGAGGAAGCAAAAATAAAAGGGCGGCAGTCCGGGAGGACTTTGATATTCGTTGATTTTACAGTCTATTCCTGGTATGCTTATAAAGAAAAGATTCTCAAATGAATCAGGGCTTGGGGTGTGGAAAAGAAATCCGGTATTTTTCAGGATACCTGGTATCATAAAAAATCGTACTTGTCGAAATTCAAGAGCGGTCATATAATTAAAGCAGTTCAAAAATATGACTTATTAAGGAGGATACGAGTATGACTAATATTGAAAAGGTAAACAAATTCTTAGATGATGCAAAAACGTTTTATTTTTTGACTACAGACGGAGATCAGCCGAAAGGACGTCCCTTTGGATTTCATATGCTGGATGGGGACAAACTGTACTTTGGCTGTGGAACATTTAAGAATGTATTTTCGCAGCTTACAAAAAATCCAAAGGTAGAAATACTTGCGGTTTCTGGACAGGAGTTTATGCGCTATGACGGTGTTGTAAAAATCGTAAAAGATGAAGCTCTTTTAGAGAAGGTACGGGCAGCTATGCCGCAGATCATGAGCATGTATGACCAGAATGGCTGGGAAATGGGTATGTTCTACCTTGAAAACGGGCATGTAGAAATTCGCGGCATGATGGATTTGAAGGAAGAATTTGATGTATAAGAGGGAATGATAATGAAGCAGTTATTTGAAACGGACACGACAATCGAGGAGAGATTTGGAAAATGCCCCTTTGCTACGGCGCAGAGCCTGATTTCCGGGAAATGGGCAATATTGATTTTGTATTACTTGGGAGATGGTCCTGTTCGTTTCAATGAGCTTCAGCGCCGTATGCCCAAAATGACACATGCAACATTGTCTGTTCAGTTAAAAACACTGGTCGAGAATGGGCTGGTCGAGCGAAAGCAGTATGAGTCTGTTCCTATAAAAGTGGAGTATTCTCTGACAGAAATTGGAAAGGAATTCCGCCCTGTGATGGAGGCACTGCAGGAGTGGGCGCAGAAATATATTGAATGTATGAACAGCCGTAAAAAATGATGGATGAAGACAGTTTGGTATTGTTGCCAGGGGGCAGTCTGGCTCTGATACTCAGTTTTGAAGTATAAAATGGGAAATCGATTTTTGCATTACAGTATGGTGAGTTTGCGGCGGAAGATCATCCGTCAAAGAATATCAAAGATGTATCTGTTTTTATCCCTGCGTCATTGCAGGAAGAGGGGATTGATCTGCTGCAGACTGTTATATAACTGGCATTGGTTAGAAATAATCGGTGCTTTTTTAATTCCCTTTTTCATGTAGGTGAGGAAAAGCGGCAAATCCTGGCAAATGAAGGGTGTTTCTTTATTTGCAGCTTCAAAGCAGCTTTATCTTTATATCGTACCTGATTTTGTAACAAGTTTGTCAAAACTCCTGTTTATACTATGAGAAGCATCATAAAAAGGAGTCAGATATTGTATGCGTTTTTTAAAAAGATTAGCTGTAGTTTTTGCTGTAACTATTATAGTCGTTATATTGGTGGGAGGGTTCTGCATTTACTATGCTTTTGAAATTGAGCCGTACAGACTGAAAGTAAATGAATATGCATTGAATAGTAAAATGGAGAATACTGTAGAGATTAAAATTGTGCAGTTTTCTGATTTGCATATTAAAGAGGATTTTACTTATAAAAGTCTGGAAAAAGTTGTTTCTGAAATAAACGGGCAAGAACCTGATATGGTTGTATTTACAGGCGATTTATATGACAACTACGCAGTATATCATGATGATGAAAATATTATAAAACAGCTCTCTGATATTAAAGCAACCTATGGGAAAATTGCAATCTGGGGGAATCGGGACTGCGGCGGCGGTGCGGCCCAGCAATATGAATCTATTATGGAGCAGTCTGGATTCACATTGTTGAAAAATGAGAACTGATATATTACTGTAGAAAATGAGAAAAAATTCTTTTTACCGGATTGGATGATTCAATGCTGGGAGATCCGTATATGTCGGATTCTAAAAAAATATTTGATTCGGATTATAATATTCTGCTGACACATGAGCCGGATATTGTGGAGGATTATTCCGATTATGGATACGATATCGCATTAAGCGGTCATAGTCATGGCGGACAGATTAATATCCCATTTTTGCCGCAGATTAATAAAAAAGCCTTGTCAGTAACCAGTCTGGCAGCAGACTATAATGGCGGATTATATAACTTGAGATCTGATGAAAATTCAAAGCTATATGTCAGCACTGGAATCGGGACGATGCATATTCCGGCGCGGTTTGGCGTTGTACCTGAGGTGACGGTATTTCATGTTTATCTTTAGCGGGAAATGCGTATGAAAACTGTATTTAGAGATGGAATGAACGGGTAATTCTTTTCCTGGGAGGAGAGACGGGAAAGAAGCATCCAATAAAAGGAAGCTAAAAACCATAATATATTCATCTTTCTTTACATCTCCCCAAATGGTAAAATAAACATGACATACTGATGTCTTGTTTGTAATGCTATGATAGAGTCAGGAGGAGCAAATGAAGACAGATCGTCTGATTGGTATTTTATCTGTTCTTCTGCAGAAGGAAAAGTGTACAGCGCCGGAGCTGGCGGAGAAATTCGAAGTTTCCAGGAGGACGATAAACAGGGATATTGAGACGCTGTGCAGGGCGGGGATTCCTGTCTGTACGGTGCAGGGCGCCGGCGGCGGGATCCGTATCATGGATGGCTACCGGATGGACCGGACCCTGCTGACATCCAGGGATATGCAGATGATCCTGGCAGGGCTGCGGAGTCTTGACAGTGTCAGCGGCAGCAGTTATTACGGGCAGCTGATGGAAAAGCTGCAGGCCGGGGCATCGGATTTTGTCAGCGGCAGGGATTCTGTGCTGATCGATCTATCATCCTGGTACAAGGAGTCTCTGGAGCCGAAGATCTCTCTGATCCAGGATGCCATCGAAGAGAGAAAACAGATTGTATTCCGGTATTTTGCCCCTGGCGGCGAAAGCATCCGAAAGGCGGAGCCTTATTATCTGATTTTTAAGTGGTCCAGCTGGTATGTATGGGGCTGGTGTGGGAAGAGAGAGGATTTCCGCTTATTTAAGCTGAATCGGATGGAGGATTTGTCAAAAACGGAGGAGGGTTTTACACCCAGGCAGGTGCCGTTGCCGGATCTCTCGAATGAAAGGATTTTCCCGGCAAATATCCGGGTGAAGGCGTTGTTCGAGCCGGTTGCCAAATGGAGACTGGTGGAGGAGTTTGGGCCCCGGTGTATTGAAATGCAGGAAGACGGGCGGCTGCTGTTTCAGATGGATTATACGGATGAGGATTCTCTGGTGGGATGGCTGCTGACCTTCGGCTCAGGCGTGGAAGTGCTGGAGCCGGAGGCCGTGCGGGAGAAGCTTCTGCAAACGGCAGAGAAAATTTTGGCCCTCTATCGAAAAGAAGAAAATGAGAAGTAAGAAACGGGAGGAGGGAGGTTTATGGCACAGAAGGAACTGGCGCTGTATGTGGCAGAGCAGCTGGCGCCTTTGGGAGAAATCCGTTATATTCCCATGATGGGAGGATGGCTGTTCTATTATCGGGAAAAGCTGATCGGCGGTATTTATGGTGACGGGTTTGCCGTGAAGGATACAGCAGCTTCCAGAAAATTTATGCCGGACTGTCGGGAAGAGATATGGGAAGATACGCCGGCAGCCCTGCTTCCCTGTACGATTCTGGAAGACAGGGAGAAATTATGCGCTATGGTAAGGGAAATGTATTCGGAACTTCCAGAGCCAAAGCCCGGAAAACCCAGGAAAAGGAGGAAGTCAGAAGATGGCATTTGATTATAAAAAAGAGTATAAGGAATTTTATCTTCCGGGAAAGAAACCTCAGATCGTGGAGGTTCCGAAGATGAATTTTATCGCAGTGCGTGGCAAGGGGGACCCTAATGAAGAAGGCGGAGCCTATAAAGCTGCCATCGGGCTTTTGTACGGGATTGCATTTACGATCAAGATGAGCAAGAAGGGCAGCCATGAGATTCAGGGATATTTTGATTACGTAGTCCCGCCACTGGAAGGATTCTGGTGGCAGGAAGGCATCGAAGGGGTTGATTATGGGAAAAAAGAAGAATTTCAGTGGATATCTGTAATACGTTTGCCGGATTTTGTGGAGAAAACAGATTTTGACTGGGCGGTGCAGGAGGCAGAACGGAAAAAGAAGCAGGATTTCTCTAAGGTGGAGTTTCTTACTATCGAGGAAGGTCTGTGTGTTCAGTGTATGCATATCGGGGCTTTTGATGATGAGCCACGGACAGTCGCGCTGATGGATGCGTTTCTGGAGGAAAATGGATATGTGAATGATTTTTCCGATGACCGGATGCATCATGAAATCTATCTTTCGGATGCCCGCCGTGTTCCAGCTGAAAAATGGAGGACAGTAATCCGCCATCCGGTGAAAAAAATATGACCGGATGGCGGATCTGTTAACCTGCAGTAAGAAAATGGCTCAAAGACAGGAGAAGTTTATAGAAGGAAAGCGCTCACTTTTGCAAGGCGGGCGCTTTTTTTGCTTTATAGGAGCGTGCCCAGCGAAGCTGGGTCACACCAGTCGGTGTAAGTCCGACTACGGTAATTACCAGTAAGCCGTATAGTCAAACTCGGTGCGTTGTAGTAATACAAGGTGCTAAGCGAGTGGGTAATGTAATCCTTTAAAAGGATGCTAACAATCATGCAGGCCGTAACATAAAGTGAATTCTGCCGTATCGTAAATAAAACTTCTCAGAATGAGGAGAAAAGAGGAAGTTGAGCCCCGTCCTATTGGGCGAAAACCATGGAAGTTGGGAAGAAACTGGAAATGCACCAATGAAAAACCTCCGGTATATGGGAAACGGTATGTATGAAAGGTGTGACTTGGAACTGGGGAGACCCTACTTATCACCGAAAGGTAAAGAAGAACCGTATAAGTGAAAGCGAAGTCGGATTCTTGATAAGAGGGAGTCGGAGGGGAACATAGTACCTGTGACATCTGTGCAGGAAAACGCAGATTAGGAAAGGTTCCCTACTTCATTCAAGTTTGTAGAGAGGGTAAGTGTGAGAGAATGTCATGAAGACTAATAACTCCAAAGAAAAAGTACGACAACTTCAAAACAAACTATATCTGACAGCCAAGAAATGCAGTGGCAGAAGATTTCATGCACTCTATGACAAAGTCTATCGGGATGATGTTTTATATGAAGCATGGAAACGAGTAAAAGCCAACAAAGGTTCAAGCGGAGTAGACGGTATCACAATCGAGGATATTGAAGCAAAGGGAGTTGACCGATATCTGACGGAAATACAGGTAGAAATGAAAAGCGGAAACTACCAACCAATGCCAGTCCGAAGAGTAATGATTCCGAAACCAGACGGAAGCCAGAGATCATTGGGAATATCGAGTGTTAAAGACAGAATAGTACAGATGGCTACGAAAATAGCAATAGAGCCCGTATTCGAAGCGGACTTCAAGGATTGTTCCTACGGATTCAGACCAAAACGCAGTGCAAAGCAGGCGCTAGAAGTAGTCAGAAAGGCATGCAACAACAAAGGATATTATGTTGTGGACGCCGACATAGAAAAATTCTTTGATAACGTCAATCAGGATAAACTGATGATATTGGTAGAACAGAGAATTTCGGACAGAAGAATTCTGAAATTAATTCGACAGTGGTTAAAGGCAGGAGTCCTATATGGAAATATTTTGGAAATCAGCGAACTCGGAACAAGTCAGGGGTCAGTGATATCTCCGTTACTGGCAAACATCTACTTAAATACGCTTGACCGCCTATGGGAAAAATATGGACTAAACCAGGGAATTCTCGTTAGGTATGCAGATGATACAGTGATCATCTGTAAAAACAAGAAGAGCGCAAAGCATGCACTTAATCTGCTTAAGTATATCATGGAAAAGCTGGATTTAAAGTTACATCCGGTAAAAACGAAAATCATCAATATGTGGGATGGAACAGAAGGGTTCGACTTTCTGGGACTACATCATAGAAGATTTTCGAAAATAAATAAAAGGGGATATAGGTACGGAGAAACGTATCAATATCCAAGTAAGTGCAATTTGCGCCGAGCAGCGGCCACTGGTGCGTTTGCCAGCGGCCACTCGGCGG
>UQMI01000013.1 GCA_900542045.1 uncultured Blautia sp. | reverse complement strand
CTCTTATTCTCTGCAAAAAAGTGCTGCCGCACTAATTATTTAGTGCGACAGCCCCATTTTTTCTTGTGTGACAGGAGAACAGAACGTTCTGTTCTCCTGTCACACAAATGCTCTGCGGGGGCGCAAGATGTCCGGTGGACATCTGCTTTGCGCCGACCGGAGTGGAACGGAGACTGCGCTGCGGCGGAAAAGAGGTATGTTGCCAGAAGCAACCCGCCGCAGGCGGAGAATCCTGCGGTGCAGGATTCTTTTCGCAAAGAAAAGCAGAGCAAGTCTGTGAGATTATCGAAATTTTTTTTAAAAATCATGCCAAATTTAAAAATAAAAAAGGAAATTTAAGTCGGATGCAGAATATATTTAATAGGAGGATTTTGTCAGTCTGTGGAAAGCTGTGACCCGGGCATGTCTGAAGGTGGAGTTTTGTGCTGCATGCCGGTGACGGCATCCAGGGAAGGAGTAGGCATGAATATACGGGAACGTCTGGAAGAACGGGAATTGGAAAATTTGTCCCCCTATGCTTCCTGCAGCAGGAATTCCAGGGGGAGGGAACGGCCGGAGGAAGAATGTGATATACGAACAGTTTATCAGAGAGACCGGGACCGGATCCTGCACTGCAAATCTTTTCGAAGGCTGAAGGATAAGACGCAGGTTTTTCTGGCACCCCAGGGAGATCATTATCGCAACCGTCTGACCCATACGCTGGAGGTCTCCCAGACAGCCAGGACAGTGGCAAAGGCACTCAGACTTAACGAAGATCTGGTGGAAGCCATTGCTCTTGGCCATGATCTGGGGCATACGCCTTTCGGACATGCGGGTGAGAGGGCACTGAATACGGTTTGCAGTACCGGGTTCGCCCATTACAGGCAAAGTGTGCGTGTGGTGGAGCTTCTGGAAAAGGACGGAGAAGGTCTGAACCTGACCTGGGAGGTGCGCAATGGGATACTGAATCACAGGACCAGCGGTTCTCCTGCCACTCTGGAGGGACAGGTGGTGCGTTTCTGTGATAAGATTGCCTATATTCATCATGATATGGATGACGCCCAGCGGGCGGGGATCCTGACAGAAGATGACATTCCCATCACATTGCGGATGCTTTTGGGTTTTACCACAAAAGAACGTTTAAATAAGCTGATACATAATATTATCGAGAACAGTTTTGACAGGGATACAATTCAGATGTCACCGGAGATCGCAGAAGGGATGATGGATCTCCGGGAAATCATGTTCCGCACGGTCTATACCAACGAGCTGGCTAAAAAAGAAGAGAGCAAGGCAATATCCATGCTGGAAAATCTGTTTGCTTACTATATGGACCATCCGGAAAAAATGTCAAAGGAATATAAGGAATTGATCTGGAAAAAAGGACAGGAAAAAGAGAGGGTGGTATGTGATTATTTATCTGGCATGACAGACCAGTATTCCATGGCGAAATTCAGGGAAATCAATATTCCCAAGTCATGGGAGGTGTATTAGACGGCAGTTTTCTGCGGAAATTGCCGCCGGCAGCTGCCGCAGATCCCATTTCAGGACCGGACGGCAGGTTTAAGTGAATTGGAGGTTGAAACATGCGGTATACGGACGATATTATAGAAGAAGTTCGTACCAGGAATGATATAGTCGATGTGATTTCCGGATATGTGAAGCTTACAAAAAGGGGAAGCTCTTATTTTGGGCTTTGTCCTTTTCATAATGAGAAAACGCCGTCTTTTTCGGTTACACCGGGAAAACAGATGTATTACTGTTTTGGGTGCGGCGCGGGAGGAAACGTATTCACGTTTCTGATGCAATATGAAAACTATACGTTTACAGAAGCGCTGCAGCATCTGGCGGACCGCTGCGGCGTAGAACTTCCAAAAATGGAATATTCTGCCAGGGCAAAGCAGCAGGCGGAAGAAAAAGCGGCTCTTTTGCAGATTAATAAGGAAGCGGCTCAGTATTTTTATTACCAGCTTCGGACGGAAAAGGGAAAGAAAGCGTACCAGTATCTGACCGACAGAGGACTGACGCCGGAGACCATGAAGCATTTCGGGCTGGGTTATTCAGATAAATACAGCAATGATCTGTATCGGTATATGAAGAAAAAAGGGTACAGAGATACGTTATTAAAAGAAAGCGGGCTTTTCAACGTGGATGAAAAGCGGGGCATGTATGACAAGTTCTGGAACCGTGTGATCTTTCCCATTATGGATGTAAACAGCCGTGTCATTGGCTTTGGAGGCCGTGTCATGGGAGAGGGCAAGCCAAAATACCTGAATTCGCCGGAAACGAAAATTTTCGACAAGAGCCGGAATCTGTACGGGCTTCACGCGGCCAGGAGCAGTCGGAAGAAATATCTGATCCTCTGTGAAGGGTATATGGATGTGATCGCCATGCATCAGGCAGGGTTTACCAATGCGGTGGCCTCTTTGGGGACAGCCCTGACTTCCGGACATGCCAGTCTTCTGAAACGGTATACGGATGAGGTACTGCTCCTGTATGACAGTGATGAAGCGGGGATTCGCGCGGCGATCCGGGGAATTCCCATTTTGAAGGAAGCAGGGATTTCTGCCAGGGTGGTAAGTCTGAAGCCTTATAAAGATCCGGATGAATTTATCAAGGCCCAGGGGGCTCAGGCTTTCGAACAGCGGCTGGAGACAGCCATGAACAGCTTTATGTTTCAGATGGAGGTTTTAAGCAGTTCATATGACCTGTCGGATCCTCAGGAAAAAACAAAGTTTTTCCGGGAAGCATCGGCAAAGCTTCTGGAATTCCCTGATGAACTGGAACGTAATAATTATATCCAGGCCATGGCGGAGAAATATCAGGTTGCCTTTGAGGATCTGCGACGTATGGTGAATCGAATGGCGCTGGAGGGAACCTCCGGGATACCAAAACGTCAGGCGGTATCTCCATCGGCGCCAAAAAAGAAAATGGTTCGGGAATCCGGAGCAGAGCAGGCACAGAAGCTGCTGCTCACCTGGCTGGTCAATGAACCGGAAATTTTTTCTGTAGTGGAAAAATATGTGGAGCCGGAGGATTTTACGCTGGAGCTGTACCAGAGAGTGGCAAGGCTTTTGTATCAGCAGCACCGGGATGGGAAAGTAAACCCGGCCAGATTGCTGAATCAGTTTGAAGATAGCCAGGAGCAGACAAAAGTAGCAGCCATGTTCAATGCGTCGATCCATCTGGAATCGGAGGAGGAACGCAGCCATGCGTTCGCGGATACGATCCTGCGGATCAAGGAAGACAGTTGGAATATGCAGTCCGCCAGTCTGGCTGCAGACGATCTGAAAAGTCTGCAGCAGCTGACAGAGAAAAAGAAGAAGCTGGAGGAACTGCGCAGAAGAAAGGACCTGCTGCATATTTCCCTCGATTGAGGTTAAAATACAAATAATATATGGAAGGATGGAATACCTATGGAAATGAATATGGGTAAGTTCAGTGAAAAACTGGCAGAACTTCTGGAGTTGGCAAAGAAAAAGAAAAATGTTCTGGAGTATCAGGAAATCAATGACTTTTTCAAAGATTTTGCCCTGGATCCGGAACAGATGGATAAGGTCTTTGACTATCTGGAAGCCAACGGCGTGGATGTACTGCGCATCACCGGGAATGAAGTGGACGATCTGATCCTGGATGATGAAGATGATATGAAGCTGGATGAAGAGGAAGAAGTGGAGCTGGATAAGATCGATCTGTCAGTTCCGGAGGGGATCAGCATTGAAGATCCGGTGCGTATGTATCTGAAGGAGATCGGCAAGGTCAATCTTCTGACAGCAGATGAGGAAATCGAGCTGGCTCAACGGATGGAAGAAGGGGATGAAGATGCCAAGAAGCGTCTGGCCGAGGCCAATCTGCGTCTGGTTGTCAGCATTGCCAAACGGTATGTGGGCCGCGGCATGCTGTTTTTGGATCTGATCCAGGAGGGAAATCTGGGACTTATCAAAGCGGTAGAAAAATTTGATTACCGCAAGGGATATAAATTCAGTACCTATGCCACCTGGTGGATCCGTCAGGCCATTACGAGAGCCATTGCAGACCAGGCCAGGACCATCCGTATTCCGGTGCATATGGTGGAAACCATTAACAAGCTGATCCGGGTGTCCCGTCAACTGCTGCAGGAGCTTGGAAGGGAACCAACCCCGGAAGAGATTGCGGAGGAAATGGATATGTCTGTAGATCGTGTCCGGGAGATTCTGAAGATCTCTCAGGAGCCGGTGTCTCTGGAAACTCCCATCGGAGAAGAAGAGGACAGCCATTTGGGCGATTTTATCCAGGATGACAATGTGCCCATTCCTGCAGACGCGGCGGCGTTTACTCTGTTGAAGGAGCAGCTGGTGGAGGTGCTCAGTACACTGACAGACAGAGAACAGAAGGTACTTCGTCTGCGTTTTGGACTGGATGACGGAAGAGCCAGAACGCTGGAGGAAGTGGGAAAAGAATTTAATGTGACCAGAGAACGTATCCGCCAGATTGAGGCAAAGGCTCTGCGGAAGCTGCGTCATCCCAGCCGCAGCCGCAAACTGAAAGATTATCTGGACTGACAGGCAGAGAATCATATGAAATTATCAAGACGACTACAGACAATTGCAGATATGATTCCCAGGGGAAAAACTGTGGTGGATGTGGGATGCGACCATGGGTACCTTCCTATTTATCTGCTGAAGAATCATTGGATTCCAGGCGCAGTCGCCGTGGATGTTCGTCCGGGACCCCTGGAAAGGGCCAGGAGGAATATCGAAGCTTTTGGCCTGGAGGATTACATAGAAACCAGACTGTCTGACGGTCTGGAAGCGGTGGCGCCGGGGGAGGGACAGGTCCTGGTGATCGCCGGCATGGGAGGACCTCTGATGGAGAAGATCCTGGAGCGGGAGTCCGATACCGCTGACGCGTTTCCGCTCTGGATCCTGCAGCCACAGTCCGATATCCCGCATTTTCGCCGCTTCCTGGAAGCGAAAGGAAGGCGTATCATTGAAGAGCGGATCGTATTCGAAGACGGAAAATATTATTCGATGATGGCTGCAGAACCGGGGAATCCTTTTTACCGGCACGGCATAGAGTATTTATATGGCGGTCTTTTGCTGGAACGGAGGGATCCGGTGCTTCATCAGTTTCTGCTGAAAGAAAAACAGCAGATAACGGAGATCCTGGTACAGCTGGAAAGTGCTGGAACCAGGACAGCAGCAAACAGGAAAAAAGAACTGGAAAAGGAGAAAGAGCAGCTTATGGCTGCTTTACAGTATTATGAATTGTAAAACAATCATGAATTGGATGGAAAAGCAATATCCGGTATCCTACGCAGAGGATTGGGATAATGTGGGGCTTCTGGTGGGCAGAGACGATAAGAAAGTATCCACAGTCTTCCTGGCTCTGGATCTGACGGAAGAGGTGCTCCTGCAGGCGGAAAAAGCTGGCGCAGACCTGATCGTGACCCATCATCCCATGATTTTTTCACCGGTGAAGAAGATCAATAATCAAAGTGTTACCGGCAGAAGAGTGCTGACTTTGATCCGGAAGGACATTTCTTATTACGCCATGCATACCAATTATGATGTGATGGGAATGGCAGATCTGAGCGCGCAGTATCTGCAGCTGAAGAATACGGAGGTTCTTTCGGTTACGGATATTTCCGGAGAGAAAGCAGAAGGCTTCGGAAGAACCGGAGAGCTTCCGGAAGAAATGTCTCTTAAGGAGTGCGCCCTGTTTGTGAAGAAGCAGCTGGGGCTGACGGATGTAAAAGTCTACGGGGATCTGGAAAAAAGAGTAAAACATGCAGCAGTATGTACCGGAGCCGGCAAGAGCATGATTCGGGAAGCTCTGGCAGCGGGAGCAGAGGTATATGTGACGGGAGATATTGATCATCACACAGGAATCGACACAGTTGCGGAGGGAATGGCGCTGATCGATGCCGGACACTATGGCACGGAATATATTTTTATGGAAGCGATGAAACAGGAACTGACCGGGGCTTTTCCGGAACTGACAGTAAAAACAGCAAACGTGCAGGTACCCTATACGATATTGTAAAAGACCGTCCAGGCAGTACTCGGCAGATGCGGAAAGACCGCCGGGACATCGGTATGCAGGAAAAGGATAGGTGATGGATGATGGAACGACAGATTTGTGTGACAATTGATGGAAAAAAAGAATTTTATCCGGAAGGGATTCCGTATGAGGAAATCGCAAAAAACCATCAGAGCAGCTATAAGGATCCGATCATTCTGGTCATGACTGATGGAAAGCTGAGGGAACTGCATAAACGCCTCCGGAAAGACTGCATGCTTTCCTTTATCACAACGGCAGATCCCATAGGACATAAAACCTACAAGAGGAGTGCCTGTCTGCTTCTGCTGAAAGCGATTTATGATGTAGCGGGAAAAGAAAATCTGGAAAAAGTAGTGCTGCATTTTGCAGTTACTTCCGGATACTTTTTTACGGTCAGGGGAAATGTAACGGTGGATGAAAATTTTGCCGCCCGCGTAAAAGAACGAATGCAGGAGATGGCAGCGCAGGAGATTCCCATCGTCAAGGAAAGTGTGGGAACGGATGAAGCGGTGGAACGTTTTCATCGCCATGGCATGTATGACAAAGAAAAACTGTTCCGCTATCGGAGAGTATCCCGTGTAAATGTTTACAGCCTGGAAAAGTTCGAGGACTATTTTTATGGATTTATGGCGCCGCATACGGGATATATACGGTATTTTGATCTGCTTGTTTATGAGCAGGGACTGGTACTGGTGCTGCCAAAGGCGTCGGCTCCCACAAAGATACCGGACTTTGTTCCCCAGCCCAAATTATTTCATGTGCAGATGGAATCAGAACGGTGGGGAGAGCTGCAGCAGATGGATACGGTAGGTGCTTTGAATGACCGTATTTCAAAGGAAGGCATTGAGAGGGTTCTGCTGATCCAGGAGGCCATGCATGAATCCAGGATTTCCAGTATTGCCGCGCGGATTGCGGGAGAGAAAACCAAGAAATTTATCATGATCGCCGGTCCCTCTTCCTCGGGAAAGACCACGTTTTCGCATCGGCTCTCCATTCAGCTGGCAGCCCATGGTCTGAAACCTCATCCTATCGCCATGGATAATTATTTCAAAAACCGGGAAGATACGCCGTTGGATGCTTTTGGAGAGAAAAATTTTGAATGTCTGGAAGCCATTGATGTGGAACAGTTTAACCGGGATATGACAGATTTGCTGGACGGAAAGCGTGTGGAGCTTCCGGAATTCAATTTCAAAACAGGACACAGGGAATACAAGGGCAATTACCTGCAGCTGGGCCGGGAGGATGTGCTGGTGCTGGAAGGTATCCATGGTTTGAATCAGAAACTGAGCTATTCTCTTCCGGAAGAAAGTAAATTTAAGATCTATATCAGCGCTTTGACGCAGCTGAACATTGATGAGCATAACCGTATCCCCACCACGGATGGAAGGCTGATCCGGAGAATCGTCCGGGATGCCAGAACCAGAGGTACCTCGGCAAAAGAAACCATTGCCCGGTGGCCGTCTGTGCGCAGAGGAGAGACAGAAAATATTTTTCCATATCAGGAAGAAGCAGATGAAATCTTTAATTCGGCTCTGATCTATGAGCTGGCCTGCCTGAAGGTCTATGCAGAGCCGCTTCTGTTCGGGATTGATAAAACGGAACCGGAATATATGGAGGCCAAACGTCTGCTGAAATTTTTTGATTATTTTGTTCCGGTACCCAGCCAGGCTGTGCCTCACAACTCCATCCTGCGGGAATTTATCGGAGGAAGTTGTTTTCAGGTATGAGAAAGTCTTTACATAGCAGGAAAATCGTGTTAGAATGGCTAATGCTGTAAGGTGGCTGGATGGTCGCGGCTGACAATGCCGAAAGGCGTCAGGTGAGGAAAGTCCGGGCTTCATAGGGCAGGATGCCGGATAACGTCCGGTGGAGGTGACTCCCAGGCCAGTGCAATAGAAATAAACCGCCCAGTTTTCTGGGTAAGGGTGGAAAGGCAGTGTAAGAGACTACCGCATTCCTGGTAACAGGGATGGCACATGTAAACCCCATCCGAAGCAAGACCAAAAAGAGAGCTATGCGGCGGCCCGTCGCGCTTTCAGGTAGGTCGCTGGAACCTGTTGGCAACAGCAGGTCTAGATAGATGATCATCCACGACATAACCCGGCTTACAGGCTGCCTTACAGCATGTACGGGAGTATAGATTTTATGTATCATAGAAAAACGGAATATCGCAGAAATGCCGCATGCCGCCGGGAAATCCTGGCGGCATGTATGTTTTGTGTGAGTATGTAGTGTGTAAGAGTTCTGGTTAATCTACAGCATCCGTATGGTTATCTGCTGATGGAGCCGGTGCATCTTCTGTATCTTCCGACCGGTCCAGCAGAAACTTGCGAACAGCAAACAAAATGGCAATAGCAGCGACACCGATCAGTGTTTCCAGTGTGCTCAGGTGTTCTACCACCATCTGCCGGGCGATGGCAAACATCAGAACATCTACTACAGTCTGGGCAGAATGCTTGCAGAGCATTTTGACGAATTCCAGTCCTACCACAAGAGCAAGGGAGTTGGAAAGGAATTCAGAAAAAATATCCATGTCCAGAGAACGAAAAGAAAGTCTGGTCAGTTCATGGACCAGCGGGATTGCCTGGCAGGCAATGGTACCCAGGATGATAATGGCAAAGATGATCTCCACACAGCGTGCCAGATGATAAATAAAATCGTTAAACCGTTCTTGAAACGGGTGCCTGTTTTTCATGGGTTATCCTTTCTTGCGGGTACCTCTGAATTTTTCTTCGCAGTAACGGCAGCGGTAAATTTCCTTTTCTTCATCAGCCAGGACAAAAATCTGGTCCAGCCCTTGCTCAATGGAGGTAATACAGCGGGGATTCTTGCATTTGATCACATTTACCACTTTCTTGGGAAGCTTTAACTGTTTCTTTTCTACGATTTTTTCGTCTTTAATGATATTGACGGTGATATTATGATCGATAAATCCCAGGATATCCAGATCCAGTTCTCCGATTGGGCATTCCACTTTGATGATGTCCTTGCGGCCCATTTTGTTGCTGCGGGCATTTTTGATGATAGCCACTGTACAGTCCAGCTTGTCCAGGCGCAGGTCATGATAAATGGTCATGGCTTTGCCGGCAGCAATGTGATCCAGTACATATCCTTCCCGAAGAGCTCCTACGTTTAACATTCTTTCACCTCCAGATGCAGTAGTTTGAGAATCAGCGCCATGCGGACATAGACACCGTATTGTGCCTGCCGGAAATAAGCGGCACGGGGATCACTGTCCACTTCCACGGAAATTTCATTGACACGGGGAAGCGGGTGAAGGATCATCATATCCGGTTTGGCCAGTTCCAGTTTGGCCTTATCTAATATGTAGAAATCCTTCATACGGACGTAATCTTCTTCATTGAAGAAACGTTCTTTCTGTACACGGGTCATATAGAGCAGGTCCAGCTCCGGAAGGGCATCTTCCAGACGCTCCACTTCTTTGTATTCTTTTTTGTTCTTTTCCAGGACGTCTTCACGGATGTAGCCGGGAACTCTTAATTCTTCCGGAGAGATCAGAACAAATCGAACATCTTCATAGCGAACCAGAGCTTCTATGAGAGAATGGACGGTACGTCCGAATTTCAGGTCACCGCATAATCCAATGGTGAGATGATCCAGACGGCCTTTCAGAGAACGGATCGTCAGCAGATCTGTCAGGGTCTGAGTGGGATGCTGGTGACCGCCGTCACCGGCATTGATCACCGGAATGGAAGAGGCCATAGATGCCACCAGAGGCGCACCTTCTTTTGGATGACGCATTGCGCAGATATCGGCGTAGCCGGAAACTACACGGATCGTATCAGCCACGCTTTCTCCTTTGGCGGCGGAACTGGAATCTGCGCTGGAAAAACCAAGGACACTGCCGCCCAGGTTCAGCATAGCTGCTTCAAAGCTGAGACGGGTACGGGTGCTGGGTTCATAGAACAGAGTTGCCAGTTTCTTGCCATCACAGGCATGTGCGTATTTCTCAGGATTTTTTTCGATATCATTTGCCAGATTCAGAATTTCCTCCAATTCTTCCACTGACAGGTCCAGAGGACTCATTAGATGCTTCATGTATTACCTCCTGCGTTTTTTATAATAAAGTGTCCGTGGCAGTTCGTACAGAGTACTGACAGAACTGCTGCAGATGTCTTTCTTCTGTGTACAATCATATAATAGATAGGGGTTTTTTTCAAGTTTTATCCGCAAGTATTTTCTCGAAGAAAAGTCCGGTGAAAAACCAGATGGGAGCATAATCCAGACGTATGACACCGTGATAATTCAAAGGGCATTTGCTGTAATCCCAGGGACAGATCTGAAAGTAGTCCAGGAGCCTTCCGGTGGAGTATTCTGTGGCAAAGATTCCCACTGTATAAATAGATCCACGAAGGATGGCCGGGAGTCCGGAAAGTTTTCGAGATACGGGACCGATGAAGGCGGCGCAGCCGTAAATAGGAAACATCCAAAGAGAAGATTGTCCGACTAATTTAAAGTCTTTGCGGCAAAGGGCGTGGAAGCCTGTCCAGAGAATCTCCATTCCCCATCCGATGCTTCCGCAGAGCAGAAATTGTTCTTTCATTTAAATTCCTCCTGGCAGTCTGCGGTAATACGAAAGTCCAAAGCTTTCAAAATAAAGTTTCGGAGTCCGGCGGTCTGCTACTAACAGTATGGGTTTTTGTAAGTAAAATATGCGTAAATTTAGACGGCGATTATTGAAAATTGCATATGCCTGTACTATAATAATTACAGCTTTTCCGGGGCTTCGGCAGTATACGGCGAATACACTGTGACGGATCAGACAGACTGTAAATTCTGATCCGGAACACGCGGTAAGTCCGGAAGCGGATTCTGCCGCTGCAGCACGGAAAATCAGGAAGGAAAATAACAAATGACAGAACTAGAGAAAAGCAGGGCGCATATTGACGATATTGACCGTCGGATCGTGGAACTTTTTGAAGAGCGTATGGAAGTTTCTTCTCAGGTGGCAGAATATAAGATACAGACAGGCAAACAGGTGCTGGATCCGGGCCGGGAGCAGGATAAACTGAAAACCTTGCAGGAGATGACCCATAATGCTTTTAATTCCATGGGAGTTCGTGAACTGTTTCAGCAGATTATGACCATAAGCCGGAGAAAACAGTATCAGCTGCTGGGGGAGCATGGCATATGGGATCTGGATGGAGAGTTTCAGATGGTGGAAAAGCTTCCAGGAGCGGAAAAGGTGGTCTATCAGGGAATGGAAGGAGCTTACAGTTATGCGGCGATGAAGCAGTTTTTCGGAGCTGATGTTACCCATTATCATGTGAAGACCTGGAAGGAAGCGGTGGAGGATATTGTATCTCAAAAAGCGGATTATGCAGTTCTCCCCATTGAGAATTCCACTGCGGGAATTGTGTCGGATATCTACGATCTTCTGGCGGAGTATGACAATATCTATATTGTGGGAGAGCAGATTATCAGATGCGAGCACGTTCTGATGGGGCTTCCGGGAGCATCTATTGGAGATATCCAGACCGTGTACTCCCATCGGCAGGGACTGATGCAGTGCCGCAGGTTTCTGGAAGAACACACGGAATGGGAGCAGGTGGCTCTGGAGAACACAGCGATGGCAGCAGCTAAAGTAAAAAAGGACGGCAAAAAGGAACAGGCTGCAATTGCCAGCCGTTACGCTGCCCAGGTGCAGAGCCTTTCTATTATAAAGGAAAATATTTTTTCCAACAAAAACAATTCTACCCGATTTGTGGTCGTGAGCAGGCGTTCCGTTTTCCGAAAGGATGCTCAGAAGATCAGTATTGGTTTTGAAATTCCTCATGAGACCGGAAGTCTTTACAGTATGCTTTCCCATATTATTTATAATGGACTAAATATGACAAAGATAGAATCCAGGCCCATTGCCGGGGAAAACTGGCAGTATCGGTTTTTTGTGGATTTTGAAGGAAATCTTCAGGATGCAGCGGTGAAAAACGCGCTGACCGGCCTGAAAACGGAAGCGAAAAAAATGCGAGTATACGGAAACTATTAATAACAGGAGGTGCAAAAGATGCCAATTACAACCTTTGCTTCTGTGGATGTGGGATCTTACGAGACCAGTATGAAAATATTTGAGATCTCCAAGAAGTTTGGGATGCGGGAAATCAACCATGTGCGATACCGTCTGGAGTTGGGTAAGGATTCTTACCGGGACGGAAAATTTAAGCAGGAAGCCCTGGAAGAGCTGTGTCGGGTGCTTCTGGGATTCAAACAGATCATGGAAGAATATCAGGTGACGGACTACCGTGTCTGTACTACCAGTGCCCTGCGTGAGATAAAGAACCGGGAGTTGATCGTGGAGCAGATTTATCAGTGGACAGGCATGCGTGTGGATATTCTGAGCAATTCAGAACAGCGGTTCCTGGGGTACAAATCCATTGCGGCTCTGGAGGCCGGATTCAAAAAGATGATCCAGAAATCCACGGCAATTCTGGATGTGGGAGGAGGAAGCGTACAGGTTTCTCTGTTTGATAACGATACGCTGGTAACTACACAGAATATTAAGATTGGAAGTCTGCGTATCCGGGAACGGCTGAAAAATCTGGAAAAAGATACGATTCATTATGATCAGCTGATCGAGGAATTTATCCGTCACGATCTGCTGAGCTTCCAGCGTTTGTATCTGAAGGGAAAAGAAATTCAGCATGTGATTCTGCTGGGAGATTTCCTGACGGATATTATTTTTCATGCGGAGATCCAGGATCAGACTCTTACCATGACAGAGTTTATGAATTGCTATGATGCGCTGGTCCACAAGTCTTCGGACGCTCTTGCTGTGGAGATGGGGATTCCTCAGGAATACGCATCCCTGGTGGTTCCGGCCCTGGTTATTTATAAGGGATTTCTGGATATTCTGGAAGCAGATACCCTTTGGATGCCAGGTGTGGCGCTGACGGATGGAATTGCCTATGATTATGGTGAGAAAAATAAAATTTTAAAAACGAAGCATAATTTTGAAAATGATATTCTGGTAGCCGCCAGAAATATCGGGAAACGATATTCCAGTGAAAAGTCCCATATCCAGGGTACGTCTAAGCTGGCACTGGGAATCTTTGACGGAATGAAGAAGATCCACGGAATGGGAGCCAGAGAGCGGCTGCTCTTACAGATTGCGGTGCTCCTTCATGACTGCGGAAAATATATCAGCATGGAGAAGGTCGCAGAGTGTTCTTACAATATTATCATGTCCACGGAGATCATCGGTCTCTCCAACTGGGAGCGTGAGGTAATTGCCGATGTGGTCCTCTATAATACACGGGATTTTGATACATTTGAGATCATGAAGCAGAGGGATGGGATGGACAAAAGAACCTATCTCCTGGTGGCGAAGCTGGTGGCGATCCTGCGTCTTGCCAATGCCATGGATCGAAGTCATTATCAGAAAATACAGGGACTGCGGGTTGTGCTGCGGGATACGGAACTGCAGGTTATCCTGGATTCGGCCAGAGATCTGACTCTGGAAATGGGACTTTTACGCAGGCAGTCAGAATTCTTTAAGGAAATTTATGGAATCTACCCTGTATTGAAGCGGAAGAGAAATGCATAGGAGGCGCGTATGGAATTAGCAAAGTTTGAAAAGCCGGAATATTATGTCAATCGTGAACTGAGTTGGATCTTATTTGATGAAAGGGTGCTGGGCGAAGCGCGGGACAAGAGTCAGCCTCTGTTTGACCGCCTGAAATTTCTGAGTATTACGGCATCCAATCTGGATGAATTTTTTATGGTGCGTGTGGCGTCTCTGAAGGATCAGGTACATGCCAAATATGAAAAGACAGATATTGCGGGTCTGACGCCGATGGAGCAGCTGGCCAGGATCAGTGAGAAGACAAAGGAACTGGTGAATGTGCAGTATAATACCTATAACCGTTCCCTTCTGCCGGCATTGGAAAAAGCAGGGCTGCACGTGGTGGTTCAGCATGAGGATCTGAGTGAAGAGCAGGCTGCTTTTGTGGATCAGTATTTTGAGGAGAATGTATACCCGGTACTGACGCCCATGGCCATGGATTCTTCCCGTCCATTTCCGCTGATCCGCAACAAATCTCTGAATATCGGTGCTCTGATCGCCAAAAAGGATGCCAGGAAGAAAAATGATTTTGATTTTGCCACAGTACAGGTACCTTCTGTGCTTCCGAGAGTGGTAGAGCTTCCTTCCGGAAAAGGTGAGGGGAAAGCCATTATCTTTCTGGAAGAGATCATAGAGAAAAACATCGGGAAACTGTTTCTCAGCAACGATGTGATCTGTGCGCATCCATACCGGATCATGCGTAACGCAGACCTGTCTTTTGATGAGGATGAGGCAGAAGATCTTCTGGTGGAGATTCAGAAGCAGCTGAAAATGCGCCAGTGGGGCGAAGTGATCCGTCTGGAAGTGGAAGATAAGATTGACAAACGACTGCTGAAGATCCTGAAAAAGGAATTTCAGATCAAAGACAATGATATTTATTCGATCAATGGTCCTCTGGATCTGACGGTACTGATGAAAGTTTACGGGCTGAAAGGCTTTGACGAATATAAAACACCTTCATATGAACCGGCAGCAGTGGCGGCGTTCCGGGATGAGCCAGACGTATTTGCGCGGATCCGCAAAGGAGATGTGTTTGTACACCATCCCTATATGAGTTTTGATCCGGTAGTGGATTTTGTCCGCCAGGCTGCCAAGGATCCCAACGTACTGGCAATCAAACAGACGCTGTACCGGGTCAGCGGTAATTCTCCCATTGTGGCAGCCCTCGCCCAGGCGGCAGATAACGGCAAGCAGGTATCGGTGCTGGTGGAATTAAAAGCCCGGTTCGATGAGGAGAATAATATTGTATGGGCCAAAAAGCTGGAAAAAGCCGGATGTCATGTGATCTACGGTCTGGTGGGACTGAAGACCCACAGCAAGATCACACTGGTGGTGAGAAAAGAAGAAGAAGGTATTCGCAGATATGTACATCTGGGTACCGGAAATTATAATGATTCTACTGCAAAACTCTATACAGACTGCGGTATCTTCACCTGTGACGCCCGGATTGGAGAAGATGCCACAGCGGTATTTAATATGCTTTCCGGCTATTCCGAGCCAAAGTCCTGGAACAAGCTGATCGTGGCACCGCTCTGGATGAAAAACCGTTTCCTGAAGCTGATCGAAAATGAGGCGGAAAATGCGAAAAACGGCCATGAAGCCTTTATCCGGGCCAAGATGAACTCTTTGTGTGATCCGCAGATTATGGCGGCTTTGTACTATGCGTCCTCCTGCGGTGTGAAAATAGAGCTTCTGATCCGTGGAATCTGCTGTCTGCGCACAGGAATTCCCGGTATCAGCGAAAACATCCATGTCCGCTCCATTGTGGGTACCTTCCTGGAGCACAGCCGCATCTTCCATTTCCACTGTAATGGCGCGGATGAAGTATATATGGGAAGCGCTGACTGGATGCCGAGAAATCTGGACAGACGTGTGGAAATTGTTTTCCCGGTGGAAGCAGAAGACATCAAAAAAGAAGTACTTCATGTGCTGGATGTGGAATTTGAAGACAATGTGAAGGCACATGTGCTGCAGAGCGACGGCACTTATGTGAAGCCGGACAGACGGGGAAAAGTGCAGGTCAATTCCCAGATGGTCTTTTGCGAGGAAGCTCAGGAGCAGGCCAGGCTTCCCAAGCAGCAGGAAAAGACCCGGGTGTTTATTCCGGCAGAACCGGTAGAAGAAGAGCCGGAGGAGTAATCCTGTATTAGAGAAAACAGGCAAAGCTCCGGAGGAGCAGGGTAAGAATCTGTTCCTTCCGGGGCTTTTTGTGTGAGTGGGAAAATAGAACGTTTCGTTCTGACTTTCCTGTCACATAAAACGCTTTGCGCATATGCGGATGTAAGCAACCTGGCTGTCATGGCGTTCCTTCAGATGCAGCGGCCGGTTACCATAAATTTTTCCATATGTCGTAAGAAATCTTCAGATTGCCCTTTCCGGTTCCCAGATGTATTTTTGGCTTGTTGGCTCCGTGAAAATCAGAGCCGCCTGTGATCTTCAGCTGGTATTTTGCCGCCAGCTGGCGCATGGCATTTTCTTCACCGGCCCGGTTAGAAGAGTAGATGGCTTCTATGCCGTCTGCTCCGGCTTTTTTCATTCGGGAGACCAGAAGATCCAGCTTCTCTCTGGAAAGGCCGTAAAGAAGGGGATGAGCCAGGATGGCCTTGCCTCCGGCCTGGTGAATCAGGTCGATGGCCTGGTACGGCGTGACCTTTTCCCGGGGAACGAAACAGGGGGCATGATCGCCCAGGAACCGGGCAAATGCCTCATCCATGGAGGAGACATAGCCGTTCTGAAGCAGATAGGCGGCGAAATGGGCCCGGGTCCATACAGCGTCCGGATACAGTTCTTCCATGATCTCTCTGGAAATGGAAATTCCGGCTTTTTGCAGAAGAGAGATCATTTTATCGTTGCGCAGTTCTCTGGAATTTTGAAAAGCCTCCAGCTGTTCCTGAAAGAGAGCGTCCTGGTCGTCAATGCCAAGGCCCAGTACATGGACATCCTTTCCTTCATAACTGGTGGAGAATTCGATACCGGGGATTACCTCCAGTCCGGTGCCGCTGGCAGCCTGTCTGGCTTCCTCAATACCTGCAATGGTATCGTGGTCTGTAAGGGCAAAGGCCTTCAGAGAAATCTCCAGAGCCAGGTTCACCAGCTCCGTGGGAGACAGGGTGCCGTCGGAACAGTTGGAGTGTACGTGCAAATCAATATATTCTTTCAATGTTTTCCCTCCTGCAGTAAAATTAGGAAATGTATCCGCACCTGGAAGCTTTTGCTCTCTGGCTTGCATTTGGTGAGGCCGGGTCGCGACAGAAACGGATCACTGGTTAATTTGTATAAAACAAAAAATCAGACAGAATAATCTGTCTGATTGATCGTTACTAAACAGCCAGTAGGGGAGTCGAACCCCTGATTCCGCCGTGAGAGGGCGGCGTCTTGACCACTTGACCAACTGGCCTTATTTTTTGTTCTCTCGAACACTGCCTGTTTATAATACATCAGATTTTTACAGAATGCAAGCTTTTTTTTGAATTTTTTCAAAAAATTTTTCGAGATACTTTCTCGCCCCAGATTTCCAGCAGTTTTTCCAGGGAAAAAGCGGCGTTGGCCGGGCTGGTGGAGGGAAGCGGGCAGTCCTGCAGTCCGGTGAGGGGCAGGGAATATTTCTGATAGAGGCGGTGAGCGGTCTGCCCATTGGTGTATACGGCGTCAATGCTGGTCTTCTTCAGAAGCCCCTGGATATCGGCCGGGATCACATTACGGATGCTGCTGTCACTGGAACCGATGATATCGCATTGGGCTACTACATCCCAGATAGCGATGCCGTGACGCAGCAGCATTGCTTTCTTTTCCGGGATCGTAAGAGGAAGGGGCTCACCGGTCAGGCTGCTGATCACCTGCCAGAACCGGTTTCTGGGATGATGGTAATAGAAATGCCCTTCCCTGGATTTTACAGAAGGGAGGGTACCCAGGATCAGAATCCTAGATTCTTCATTATATACCGGCGCGAATTCATGGATAATGGTCTGATAACCTGACTGTGTCATAAGATCGGATACTCCTTTTAGGATGATGTTGGGGGCTGTTGGCCCCCAACTGTTATATGAACGGATGATTCCATTCTCCGTATTCCTGATACGGATGCTCAGGCTTTTAATTTTGCGGCGAAATCCGCCATGGCCTCAGAAATTTTAATCTGCTGCGGACAAACCTGTTCACAGCTGCGGCATCCGACACATGCAGATGGCTGCTTTTCTTCCGGTATGGCCATCAGAGCCATCGGTGCGATGAAGCCGCCTCCGGTGAAGCTGTGCTCATTGTAAAGTTCCAGAAGAGCCGGGATATCAAGTTTTTGCGGACAGTGGCTGACACAGTAATGACAGGCGGTGCAGGGAAGGGTGCTGCCCAGCATGCCGTCTGCGATGGAAAGCAGTGCATCGGATTCTGTCTGAGTCAGAGGTTTGTCTGTCTGAAAAGTCTGAATATTTTCTTTGAGCTGTGTAAAATCGGACATACCGGAGAGGACTACGGTGACTCCGGGAACGCCCTGGAGGAAACGGAAGGCCCAGGCAGGCACTGTTTCATCGGGACGAAGACCGGTGAGTGTTTCGGTTTCTTTTTCCGGAAGTTTGGCCAACCGTCCGCCCCGCAGCGGTTCCATTACCCAGATGGGAATGTTCATGGAATTTAACAGTTCCACTTTTGCTTTGGCGTTCTGGAAGTTCCAGTCCAGATAGTTCAGCTGGATCTGGCAGAATTCCATGTCTTTGCCGTAGGCATCCAGGAAGCGTTTCATGACTTCGTAGCTGCCATGGGCGGAAAAGCCCAGATGTCTGATCCGTCCGTTTTTCTTCTGTTCCATCAGATAATTGAAGATACCGTATTTCTCATCCAGATACGCATCAATATTCATTTCACATACATTGTGGAACAGATAAAAGTCAAAATATTCCACACCGCATTTCTCCAGCTGTTTCTCGAAAATTTCCTTTACTTTTGGCATATTTGCAAGATCATATCCCGGAAATTTGGTCGCCAGATAGTAGCTGTCCCGGGGATATCTGGAAAGAGCTTTGCCCATAACTGTTTCGGAATTGCCGTTGTGGTAGCCCCAGGCCGTATCATAATAGTTGATTCCCTGTTCCATGGCGTAAGCCACCATTTCTTCTGTGGCAGCGGTATCGATGTCCGCGTCATTTCCGTTGCGCACAGGCAGACGCATGGCACCCATGCCCAGGGCAGAAAGGCGCAGATCCTGAAAATTTTTATAGATCATATGTATTTCCTCCTTAATAAGTTTGCAGTGTTTTATCTCAGGCGGGGTACCGGAAGCTGCCGGATGAACCGCTCTGTTCCGGATACCCTTTTTATAGTATAGAATGGAATCTGTAAATTGGCAAATAGATAAAAAGAATATATTTCCATTACTAAAAAGTATAGGATTTTCTGAGCCGGTTGATGAATTTTCAATGAATAGAAGCAGAAGGCCATTTGCAAAGGTTCTTTTTTTCGTTGCAATTTCCGTCGGGACTTTGTTATAATAGGCAATGATTGTCAAAAGATAAGACGGGAGGAAGCTATGGATCAGAAGATAAAAGCGATTGCGATAGACCTGGACGGAACCTGGCTGAGAGAAGACTGCACGATTTCCAGGGACACTTTTCAGACGGTGCAGAAGGCCATTGATCTTGGATATGTGGTGATCCCCACCACAGGACGCAGCTACCGCAATGCCAGACATGTGCTGGAGCAGTACCGGGGACTGCGGTATTTTATCAATGCAAACGGAACCGTATGTACGGACAGCAGCCGGGAGGAAGTGGTGTTTTCGCATGCCATGCCGTGGAAAATGGCAAAAGAAATTTATGAGCTGACGAATGGTTATTCCTGTTTTGTAGAAATATATGAGGGCATGGATGCCTATGTGGACTCCAGGGGGATCGATTTCCTGTATGCCAGCGGAATGCCGGAGGAATACTGCAGACAGCTGTTGTCCACCAATGTGGTGGAACAGAGTCTGGAAAACTATATAAAAGATCCGGGAAGGAACATCAATAAGTTCCATATTGTTTGCGGCAGTGTAGAGGACAGGAACCGGCTGCGGGAACAGATCAGCCAGGTAGATATGGCTTATCCCATTTCCACGTTTGAACAGAACATTGAAGTGGTATTGGGACATCACAGCAAAGCGGACGGCCTGAAACAGGCCTGCGCAGTTCTGGGATTGGAGAGAGAGAATATCATGGCCATCGGCGACAGCAACAACGATTATGATATGATTGCCTGGGCTGGCCTGGGTGTAGCCATGGGCAATGCCAATGCCCGGGTGAAGGAGGCAGCTGATTTTGTCAGCACATCCAACCAGGAAGACGGTGTGGCATACGCCATTCGGGAATGTCTTGGGATCGCAGCCGGGAGATGACCGTTCCGGAAGCAGGATTTGAAAGGAAAGAAGGATAGAACAGAAAATGGCAAAGAAACCAACCTATGATGCGGCCAGTATTTCCGTGCTGGAAGGACTGGAGGCGGTGCGGAAACGGCCGGGTATGTATATTGGAAGTGTATCCCGCAAGGGATTGAACCATTTGATCTATGAGATCGTGGACAATGCGGTGGATGAGCATCTGGCCGGCTACTGCAGCCAGATCCAGGTGGTTCTGGAGGCGGATGGTTCCTGTACGGTAACGGACAACGGCCGGGGAATCCCCGTGGATATGCATGAAAAGGGAATGTCCGCGGAACGTCTGGTGTTTACCACCCTTCATGCAGGCGGAAAATTTGATGAGGGAGCCTATAAGACCAGCGGCGGTCTCCATGGAGTGGGGTCCTCTGTAGTAAATGCACTGTCCACGTATCTGGATGTGCAGATCAGCCGGGACGGCTATGTGCATCACGACCGGTATGAGAGAGGAATTCCGGTGCTGGAACTGGAAAATGGACTTCTGCCGAAGATAAAACGGACCCGGGAGACCGGTACACGGATCAATTTTCTGCCGGATCCGGAAATCTTTGAGAAGACTCGTTTTTCCGCCACAGAGGTGAAGAGCAGGCTTCATGAGACGGCCTATCTGAACCCGAAACTGACCATACAGTTTGAAGACAAAAGGAAAGAACCTGCAGACGTGGAGGAATTTCAGGAGCCGGACGGGATCGTAGGTTATATCCGGGATCTGAACCGGAATTCGGAGGTGCTTCACGAACCGGTATATCTGAAGGGAGAGTCCGAGGGGATCACTGTGGAGGCGGCTTTTCAGTTTACCAGCGAGTTCCATGAAAATGTGCTGGGATTCTGCAACAACATCTACAACAGTGAGGGCGGGACGCACCTGACCGGATTTAAGACCGTGTTTACCACGGTGATGAATACCTATGCCAGGGATCTGGGAATCTTAAAGGAAAAAGATGCCAACTTTACCGGAGCGGATATCCGGAACGGCATGACAGCGGTGGTTTCCATCAAGCATCCAAATCCCCGGTTTGAAGGACAGACAAAAACAAAACTGGACAATCAGGACGCCAGCCGTGTCACCAGCAAGATCGTGGGTGAACAGATGGTGCTTTATTTTGACCGGAATCTGGAGACGCTGAAGACCGTGCTTTCCTGTGCGGAGAAAGCGGCCAGGATCCGGAAGACCGAAGAGCGGGCCAGGACCAATCTTCTGACCAAGCAGAAGTATTCCTTTGATTCCAATGGAAAGCTGGCAAACTGTGAGAAGAAGGATCCGTCTCTCTGTGAGATCTTTATCGTGGAGGGAGACTCGGCAGGCGGATCGGCCAAGAGTGCCAGAGACCGGAGCTACCAGGCCATTCTTCCCATCCGTGGCAAGATCCTGAATGTGGAAAAGGCCACAATAGACAAAGTGCTGGCCAATGCGGAGATCAAGACCATGATCAATGCCTTTGGCTGCGGATTTTCCGAAGGATTCGGAAATGATTTTGATATTACAAAACTGCGGTATGACAAGATCATCATCATGGCCGATGCGGATGTGGACGGTGCCCACATCTCCACGCTGCTTCTGACCCTGTTTTACCGGTTCATGCCGGAGCTGATCTATGAGGGACATGTGTATATTGCCATGCCGCCGCTGTACAAGGCCATGCCGAAGAAGGGGCCGGAGGAATATCTGTACGACGACAAAGCCCTAGAACGGTACCGGAAAAAACATAAGGCAGGTAGCTTCACCCTGCAGCGCTACAAAGGTCTGGGAGAAATGGATGCCCAGCAGCTCTGGGAAACTACGCTGAATCCGGAGACCCGGATGCTGAAGCGGGTGGAGATCGAAGATGCCCGGCTGGCTTCTTCTGTGACAGAGATCCTGATGGGATCCGAAGTGCCGCCCAGAAAAGCGTTTATCTATGAACACGCCCAGGATGCCCAGCTTGATATCTGATACCCTGTGGGCAGAATGGTTCCGGGAACAGTAGGAGGAAAGAATACATGAATGAAAATATCATCCGCACAGATTATGCGGAGCTGATGCAGAAATCGTATATTGATTATGCCATGAGCGTCATCGTGTCCAGAGCTCTGCCGGATGTGCGTGACGGATTAAAGCCGGTGCAGCGACGGACGCTGTATGACATGCATGAGCTGGGAATCCGTTATGACCGCCCCTATCGAAAATGTGCCCGTATCGTGGGAGATACCATGGGTAAATACCATCCCCACGGAGACAGCTCCATTTACGAGGCTCTGGTGGTGATGTCCCAGGACTTCAAGAAGGGACTGCCCCTGGTGGACGGACACGGCAATTTCGGCTCCATTGAAGGGGACGGACCGGCGGCCATGCGTTATACGGAGGCGCGGCTGCAGAAGATCACCCAGGAGGTGTATCTGGGAGATCTGGATAAGAATGTGGTGGATTTTGTTCCGAATTTTGATGAGACGGAAAAGGAGCCCAGCGTGCTTCCGGTGCGGATCCCCAATCTTCTCATAAACGGGGCAGACGGGATCGCCGTGGGAATGGCCACCAGCATCCCGCCCCACAATCTGGGAGAAGTCATCGATGGGGTAAAAGCCTACATGAAGAATAATGATATCACGGTCAGGGGGCTGATGCGTTATATCAAAGGACCGGATTTTCCCACCGGCGGCATTGTGGTAAATCAGGACGATCTGCGGAAAATCTATGAGACCGGGTCAGGAAAGATCCGTGTCCGGGGAAAGGTAGAGCTGGAAAAGGCAAAAGGAGGCAGGCTGCATCTGGTCATCACAGAGATTCCCTATCCTATGCTGGGGGCCAATATCGGAAAATTCCTGAATGATGTGGCCAATCTGGTGGAGACAAAGAAAACCACAGACATTGTGGATATTTCCAACCAGTCCTCCAAGGAAGGGATCCGGATCGTGCTGGAACTGAAAAAAGATACGGATGTGGAAAATCTCACGAATATGCTCTACAAGAAGACCCGGCTGGAGGATACCTTCGGCGTCAACATGCTGGCAGTGGCCCAGGGACGGCCGGAAACGCTGAATCTGAAACAGATCATCGAGCATCATGTGGATTTTCAGTTTGAGATCACCACGCGGAAATACAAAACCCTTCTGGAAAAGGAACTGGAAAAGAAAGAGATCCAGGAAGGACTGATCAAAGCCTGCGACGTCATTGACCTGATCATCGAGATCCTCCGGGGCAGCCAGAATCAGGCCCAGGTGAAAAACTGCCTGGTCAACGGTGTGACAGAAGGGATCCGCTTCAAGTCCAAAGCCAGTGAGAAACAGGCGGCAAGACTGGCCTTTACAGAGCGGCAGGCCACAGCCATCCTGGAAATGCGTCTGTACCGGCTCATCGGTCTGGAGATCCAGGCTCTGGAGAAGGAGTATGAGAAAACCCTGAAAAACATTGCGGAGTACGAGGATATCCTGAACAATTATGATTCCATGGCCGGAGTGATCATCCGGGATCTGGACGCCATCAAAAAGGAATACGGAAAGAAGCGCCGCACGGCCATTGAAAATGCAGAAGAGGCTGTGTACGAGGAGAAAAAGACGGAAGCCATGGAAGTCTGGTTCCTGATGGACCGGTTCGGTTATGTGAAGACTGTGGACAAGACTATTTACGAACGGAACCAGGAGGCGATCACACGGGAATACCGCCATGTATTTCCGGTGATGAACACAGACCGGATCTGTGTATTCACCGATACAGGTAAAATGCATGTGGTAAAGGTTATGGATATCCCTCTGGGAAAATTCCGGGATAAGGGAACGCCCCTGGACAATCTGAGCAATTTCAGCAGCCAGGAGGAACGGATGCTGTATGTGGCCAGCATGACAGAGGTGCTGGAAAGCCAGTTCCTGTTCGTGACGGAGCAGTCCATGATGAAGCTGGTGGACGGAACAGAATTTGATGTGGCCACCCGTAAGACCATTGATGCCACCAAGTTAAACAGCGGGGACCGGCTTCTGTTTGTGGGACGCTGCGACAGCATGGAATATGTAGTGCTCCAGAGCCGGGAAGGATTTTTCCTGCGGTTCCTGCAGCAGGAAGTGCCGGTGAAAAAGAAAAATGCCATCGGTGTACGGGGAATGCGCCTGGGAGAGGGCGATGCACTGGAACAGGCCTATCTGCTGGAGGCCCATACGGAGTACACGATCCCCTATGGAGAGAAAAAGATTTCCCTGAACCGGCTGAAACTGGCAAAACGCGACACAAAAGGGTCGAAAAGCCGGGGATAAATTTTCTCTTGCGTTTCCCATTTATTGGTGATACAATAATTTAGAAGTTAAATAATCGACAGCATAAGAGTGGACGACCAGTCCACTCTTATTAGTTGTTCGGGGATTTTAGGAGAAACAGAGTCTGCTTTCCGGCAGATGATCTGTTCAGAAAGGGAAAAGGTGGTGAGAACGTGACGAGAAGAGAACTGTATGAGCAGAAAGCAGAAGCGCTTCTGGAACCCATTGTAAAAGCCCTTGGATTTGAGCTGGTGGATGTGGAATATGTGAAGGAAGCAGGAAACTGGTACCTGAGAGGGTATGTAGATAAAGAAGGCGGTATCACAGTCAATGACTGTGAGGCGGTGAGCAGAGCTTTCAGCGACCGGCTGGATGAAGAGGATTTTATTGAAGACAGCTATATTATGGAGATCAGCTCTCCCGGGCTGGACCGGCCTCTGAAGAAAGAAAAGGATTTTGCAAGGAGCATGGGGAAAGAAGTGGAGATTCGCACCTACCGCCCAATCGAAAAACAGAAGGAATTTTACGGAACCCTCACTGCATATGATAACAGCAGTGTGACTATTGAAGAAGAAACACAGACAAGAACCTTTGACAGAAAGGATATCGCACTGATACGGCTGGCAATCCATTTTTAGTCGGGGAGCAAGATTTAGGAGGAATAGGAAAAAATGAACACGGAATTAATGGAAGCGCTGGAGCTTCTGGAGAAAGAGAAGGATATCAGTAAGGATACGCTGCTGGAGGCTATTGAACAGTCTTTGATCCAGGCCTGTAAGAACCATTTCGGCAAAGCGGATAATGTGACGGTAAACATTAATCCGGAGACCTGTGATTTTAACGTGTATGCGTCCAAGACAGTGGTGGAGACCGTAATGGATCCGGTGATGGAAATTTCTCTGGAGGATGCAAGAGAGATCAGCAGGAAAGCAGAACTGGGAGATACGATCCAGGTGGAGATCCGCTCCAGAGAGTTTGGCAGGATTGCTACCCAGAATGCCAAGAATGTGATCCTCCAGAAAATCCGTGAAGAAGAGCGCAAGGTGATCTATAATCAGTATTACGCCAAGGAACGGGATGTGGTGACAGGCATCGTTCAGAGAAATCTGGGAAAGAATATCAGTGTGAACCTGGGCAAAGCCGATGCGATCCTCAGCGAGAATGAACAGGTGAAGGGAGAAACCTTCCTGCCCACAGAACGTATCAAAGTATATATCCTGGAAGTAAAAGATACTCCCAAGGGTCCGCGCATCCTTGTTTCCAGGACACACCCGGAGCTGGTGAAACGGCTGTTTGAGTCTGAAGTGGCAGAGGTCAGAGACGGCACCGTGGAGATCAAGAGCATTGCCAGAGAGGCCGGCTCCCGTACCAAGATCGCTGTCTGGTCCAACGATCCGGATGTGGATCCGGTGGGCGCCTGTGTAGGTATGAACGGGGCCCGTGTCAATGCCATCGTCAGCGAGCTTCGCGGAGAGAAGATTGATATCATCAACTGGGATGAGAATCCGGCTATCCTGATCGAGAATGCGTTAAGTCCTGCAAAGGTAATCGCCGTGCTGGCAGATCCCGATGAAAAGACAGCCCTGGTGGTGGTTCCGGACTATCAGCTTTCATTGGCCATTGGAAAAGAAGGACAGAATGCCAGACTGGCAGCCCGTCTTACTGGGTTTAAGATTGATATCAAGAGCGAGACCCAGGCCAGAGAATCCGGTGATTTTTATGATTATGAAGATGAAGAAGAGTATGAGGATGACGAGTACGGGATGTATGGGGAAGACCCGGAATCAGCAGTAGAAACAGAGGCTGAGGATGCGTACCAGGATCCTTACGGAGAATCTGACGTGGAAGGTGAAGAAGATGGCCAGGGAAGTCAGGACGAGGAATAAGATTCCCATGCGGCAGTGTACCGGATGCCGCGAGATGAAGAGCAAAAAAGAAATGCTGCGGGTGCTGCGGACGGAAGAAGGAGAGATCGTTCTGGATGCCACCGGACGGAAAAACGGACGGGGCGCCTATCTGTGCCTGAATCCGGAATGCCTGAAGAAAGCCCGCAAAAATAAAGGTTTGGAACGTTCCCTGAAAACAGAGATCCCGGAAGAAATATATGAAAAGCTTGAAAGGGAGCTGAATGCGATTGAGCAGAAATAAAATGATTTCCCTGATCGGGCTTGCCATGAAAGCCGGCAAGATCGTCAGCGGCGAATTCATGACAGAAAAAAGCGTGAAGACAGGGAAAGCGGAATTGGTTCTGGTGGCAGCGGACGCCTCCGACAATACCAGAAAGAAATTCCAGAATATGTGTGCCTTCTATGAGGTGCCTGTGTTTTTCGCAGAGAGCAAAGATGCGCTGGGCAGAGCCATCGGCAAGGAGTACCGGGCCAGTATGGCTGTTCAGGATGCCAACTTTGCATCGGCGATACGAAAAGAACTGGAACGCCAGAAGACAGACCAGGACAGCAGGGGTATGGAATAGGAGGAATGGAAATGGCAAAAAAAAGAGTATATGAACTGGCCCAGGAACTGGGCAGACAGAATAAAGAAATCATGGACTTTTTAAAATCCAGAGGCGTGGATGTGAAAAGCCACATGAGTAACGTAGAAGAGGAATATGTGCGTATGACAAAGGAAAAAATGGGTAACAGCGAAGAGCCGAAAAAGGCAGAGAATGAAGTAAAGGAGCCGGTGAAAGACGAAGGGGCTCCTAAGAAAAAGAAAAACATCATCCGGATCTTTCACGCGCAGAACGCAAGTGACGGCGGAAGAGACCGGTTTGGAAAAAGAGAACGCCGTCCCGGCGACAAGAAAAATCCCCGGCCTCAGGCAGGAAACGCCCAGGCAAAACGTCCGGCTGCACAGCCGGAGAGC
The DNA here is from genome assembly GCA_900542045.1 of uncultured Blautia sp. Taxonomy (GTDB): domain Bacteria; phylum Bacillota; class Clostridia; order Lachnospirales; family Lachnospiraceae; genus Blautia_A; species Blautia_A gallistercoris. The sequence goes on along the minus strand of UQMI01000013.1, from coordinate 38,334 downwards.
AGAGCCCAGGACGGAAAACCGGCAGAAGCACAGGGAAAAGTGCAGCCGGAGACAAAGACAGCTGCACCTGCAGCAGCATCCGGCAGCCGCGAGGTAACTGCAGCAGCCAGCCAGGCAGAGAAGCCGGCAGCAAAAGCATCTGGTACCGGCCGTCCGGCCCAGGAGACCAGACAGCAGGCTGGCCGTTCCGGACAGGAGACCAGAGCAGACGGAGCAAAGGCACCCGGCCGGGGACAGAACCAGAATGCAAGAACCGGACAGAATAACGGCCGCGGCGGCAGAGATTTCCGTTCCGGACAGGATGGAAATAAATTCCAGAATGGCCGTCAGGGTCAGGAGAACCGGAGCCAGAATCAGGGAGGGCGCGCTCACGGAAACCGCCAGAACCAGGAAGGCGGAAGATTCCAGGGGAACCGTCAGAATCAGGAAGGCGGCAAGTTCCAGGGAAATCGTCAGAATCAGGAAGGCGGCAAGTTCCAGGGAAACCGTCAGAATCAGGAAGGCGGCAAATTCCAGGGCAGAGGCCAGGGAGGACGTTCCCAGAGCCAGAACAGCCGTGCCCAGAAGCGTCAGGAGCAGGAGCTGTTTATTTCCGAGATCGTAAAGCCGTCCAAAGATCCCAAGAGAGAACGGGATAATAAGAAGGACAACAAGAACAAAAAAGATTACGAGAAGGGCGGAAACCGTCCGAACCAGGGCGGCAGACGTCCCAACATGAGACTGCCGAAAGCCCTGCAGAAACCGGCAGCGGCACCCAAGCACGAAGAGAAGAAGCCGGAAGTAAAGGAAATCACCCTTCCGGAGAAGATGACCATCCGGGAACTGGCAGAGAAAATGAAGATGCAGCCTTCGGTGATCGTGAAGAAACTGTTTATGGAAGGCATCATGGTAACAGTCAATCATGAGATCGATTTTGAGAAGGCACAGGAAATTGCTCTGGATTACGACATCATTGCAGAGCAGGAAGAAAAAGTGGATGTGATCGGAGAACTTCTGAAAGAGGAAGAGGAAGATGAATCCCTGCTGCAGCCCAGACCTCCGGTTGTGTGTGTAATGGGTCATGTAGACCATGGTAAGACTTCTCTGCTGGATGCCATCCGGAATACCAATGTGACAGACAAAGAGGCAGGCGGCATTACCCAGCATATCGGTGCTTACGTGGTGAAGATCAACGATCAGAAGATCACGTTCCTGGATACGCCGGGCCATGAGGCATTTACGGCCATGCGTATGCGTGGTGCCAATGCAACAGATATTGCCATCCTTGTGGTGGCAGCGGACGACGGCGTCATGCCGCAGACCGTGGAAGCCATCAGCCATGCGAAAGCAGCGGGAACGGAGATCATTGTTGCCATCAACAAGATCGATAAGCCAAGCGCCAACGTGGAACGGGTAAAACAGGAGCTGTCCGAATATGAGCTGATCCCGGAAGACTGGGGCGGAAGCACGGTATTTGTGCCGGTATCTGCCAAGACCGGAGAGGGCATTGAAAACCTGCTGGAAATGATCCTGCTGACTGCGGAAGTTAGTGAGCTGAAAGCCAATCCCAAGCGTGCCGCCAGAGGCCTTGTCATTGAGGCAGAGCTGGATAAGGGCAAGGGCCCTGTGGCTACTATTCTGGTACAGAAGGGAACCCTGCATGTGGGTGACTTTATTGCAGCAGGAGCATGCTCCGGAAAAGTCCGTGCCATGATGGATGATAAGGGCCGCAGAGTGCGGGAGGCAGGTCCTTCCACACCGGTGGAGATCCTGGGACTTGGCGATGTGCCGAATGCAGGTGAGATCATCATGTCCTTTAAGAGCGACAAGGAAGCCAAGAATTTTGCGGCAACCTTCGTTTCCGAGAACAAAAACCGTCTGCTGGAGGATACCAAGGCGAAACTGTCTCTGGATGATCTGTTCTCCCAGATCCAGGAAGGAAATCTGAAAGAGCTTCCCATCATTGTGAAGGCTGACGTGCAGGGATCTGTGGAAGCCGTAAAACAGAGTCTGGTGAAGCTGTCCAATGATGAAGTGGTAGTGAAAGTGATCCATGGAGGCGTTGGTGCCATCAATGAATCCGATGTAACCCTGGCAGCTACCTCCAATGCCATTATCATTGGCTTTAATGTTCGTCCGGATGCCACGGCAAAATCTCTGGCGGAACAGGAAGGCGTGGATCTCCGTCTGTATAAGGTAATCTATCAGGCAATCGAAGATGTGGAAGCAGCTATGAAGGGAATGCTGGATCCGGTTTACGAAGAGAAAATCATCGGACATGGAGAAGTGCGTCAGCTTTTCAAGGCTTCCGGTGTGGGAACCATTGCAGGAAGCTACGTATTGGATGGTGTATTCCAGAGAAACTGCAAGATCCGCATTACCAGAGAGGGTGAGCAGATTTATGAGGGCGCTCTGGCTTCTCTGAAACGGTTCAAGGATGATGTAAAAGAAGTAAAGGCTGGCTATGAGTGCGGCCTGGTATTCGAGAATTTCAATGATGTGCAGGAAGAAGACCAGGTGGAAGCCTATATTATGGTAGAAGTACCCAGATAAACTGAGGGATTGAAAATGAGAAAAAACAGCATTAAGAATACAAGACTGAATGGAGAAGTGTTAAAGGAGCTTTCGAATATTATCCGCAATGAGATCAAGGACCCCCGCATTCATCTGATGACTTCGGTGACAGCGGTGGCAGTAGCGCCTGACCTGAAAACCTGCAAGGCTTATATCAGCGTGCTGGGAGAGGAAAAGGCAAAGGAAGATACCATGGCGGGACTGCGTTCGGCAGAAGGTTATATCCGCCGGCAGCTTGCCAGGAATATGAACCTGCGCAATACGCCGGAGATTACCTTCCTGTTGGATGAGTCCATTGAATATGGTGTGAATATGGCAAAGCTCATTGATGATGTGACGGGAAAAGATACAGATTCCGGTACAGCTTTGGAGGAAGATGAGGTTGAGTAGATGAAAAATATTGAAGAGATTTTGACAGGGGTTCAGACTCTGGGAATTGCCGGGCATATCCGGCCAGATGGAGACTGCATGGGTTCCTGTATGGGACTGTATCTTTATCTGAAAGAGTATCATCCGGAGATTTCTACAGATATTTACCTGGAAGAGCCAAGAGAAGTGTTTTCCTATATGGCGCGGATTGATGAAGTGATCACCAGGGAGCCGGAGGAAGATAAGATCTATGATGTATTTGTTACTCTGGATGTCAGTGCAAAAGACCGGATCGCTTTGGCGGGACATTCTTTTGACAGGGCGAAAAAGAGGGTCTGCATTGATCATCATTGCAGCAATCAGGGCTTCGGAGACGAGAATTACATCCTGAGTGATGTAAGTTCTGCTTCGGAAGTACTGTATACACTGCTGGACCCCGGAAAAATCACCAGAGATATTGCAGAGGCCATTTATACGGGAATCGTCCATGATACAGGCGTATTCCAGTACTCATCTACCTCGCCCGAGACCATGCGGATCGCAGGGGAACTGATGCGGACGGGATTCCCTTTCAGTGAGATCATTGACCGTTCTTTTTATCAGAAAACATACCTGCAGAATCAGGTCATGGGCCGGGTACTGGCAGAAAGTATTCTGATACTGGGGGGAAAATGCATCATTGGCTACATGAAACGAAAAGATATGTTGTTTTATGGGGTAACCGGGCGAGAGCTGGATGGGATCGTCAGCCAGCTTCGTCTGACCAAAGGTGTGGAAGTGGCCATTTTCCTGTATGAGCAGGAGCCGCAGCTGTTCAAGGTGAGTCTCCGTTCCAATGGAAAGGCGGATGTCAGTGAAGTGGCAGTCTTTTTCGGCGGCGGAGGCCATGTGCGGGCAGCCGGCTGCGATATGATTGGCAGCATGTATGATGTGGTGAACAATTTGACGCTCCATATTGAGAAGCAGTTTAAGGATCTGGGGCTCATATGATGGATGGTGTTTTAAATATCTGTAAAGAGCGGGGGTTTACCTCCCATGATGTAGTGGCAAAACTGCGCGGGATCCTGCACCAGAAAAAGATCGGGCACACCGGAACCCTGGATCCGGAGGCAACGGGGGTACTGCCGGTATGCCTGGGAAAAGGGACCAGACTCTGTGACATGCTGGCAGATCGGGACAAAACCTATGAAACTGTATTGCGCCTGGGAATTGTGACAGATACGCAGGATATGACGGGGAAAATACTCAGAGAATCGCCGGTTCTGGTGACCGAGGAGGCGGTAAGAGAGATCATACATAGTTTCCTTGGGGAACAGCAGCAGATCCCGCCCATGTATTCTGCTCTGAAAGTAGGCGGCCGCAAGCTGTATGAGCTGGCCCGGGAAGGCATAGAGGTAGAACGAAAGGCCCGAACAGTGGTTTTTTACCGCCTGGATATCCTGGCCGTAGATCTGCCGCTGGTGCGGATCCGTGTAGAATGCTCCAAGGGAACTTATATCCGTACCCTGTGCCATGACATAGGGGAAAAGCTGGGAACCGGGGGATGCATGGAAAGTCTGGTGCGTACCCGTGTGGGACGTTTCCGGCTGGAAGACAGTCTGACCCTGGCTCAGGCAGAAGAATTGTACCGTCAGGGGCAGCTTGCTTCCCGGGTATATTCCGTTGAAGAAATGTTTATGAATCTGGAGGCTGTTTCCGGCAAAACGGAAGGCGACAGGCTCCTGTGGAACGGCAATCCGCTGGATTTGCCTCTGGCAGAAGGGGCGCCTGCGGAAGGGGAAGTGCGCATGTATGACAGCAAGGGAACCTTTATTGGGATTTATCGGTATCAGAAGGAAAAAGAACGCTATTTTCCTGTCAAGATGTTTTTGCCCGAAAGACAAAATCCCTGAGATGACACGAAGAGACAGGTGAAATATGGACTATCGAAAGGAAATTACAGATTTAAACGGCTTTGGACAGACCGCAGTAACACTGGGGAAATTTGACGGTGTGCATCGGGGACACAAGAAACTGATCTGCCGTGTGCTGGAAAAGAAGGCAATGGGAATGGAAACCGTGCTCTTTGCTTTTGGTACATCCCGGCACATGCTTTATACCAGAGAAGAGCGAAAAGAGAAACTGGCATCCATGGGTGTGGATGTACTGATCGACTGTCCTCTGGATGAGCATATCCGGCATATGCGGGCAGAAGATTTTGTGACACAGATTCTCGTGGACAGGCTCCATGCCCGTTATCTCGCAGTGGGCAGAGACTTCCGTTTCGGCTACGAGAGGAAGGGTACGCCCGGGCTTCTGCAGGAAATGGGAGATTCCCTGGGGTTTTCCGTGGATATTCTGGATGATGAAATGGACAGAGGAAGAAAGATCAGCAGCACATATGTGAGAGAGCAGCTGAACGAAGGAAATATCCCCAAAGTCAATGAACTGCTGGGAGAAGTATTTTCCGTAAGCGGGGAAGTGCTGCACGGGAGAGGGCTGGGGCACAGAAAGCTGGTTCCTACCACAAATCTGGTACCGCCGCGTGAAAAACTTCTGCCGCCCAATGGGGTTTATGTGACGATTTCTGATTTTGGAGGAAAACGTTACAGAGGTATTACCAATATAGGTTATAAACCTACGGTAGGCGGGGAAGAATTCATAGGAGTGGAAACTTATCTGTTCCATTGTGCGGAAAACCTTTATGGCAGGAAATCCAGAGTTTATTTCCTGGAATTCCTGCGCGCAGAGAGAAAATTTGATTCCCTGGAAGGATTAAAAGAACAGTTAAAAAAGGATATTGCCAAAGGAATGGCGTATTTTGAGCGCGGCTTGCGTTCAGGAAAAAACAGGAAGGCGGATACGCTGGATCCGCATGATGAATAGAAAAAATTGCGAGGAGATAAGATGGGAGCAGAGGTTATTCTTGGCTTAATGGGAGGCTTAGGCCTCTTTTTATACGGCATGAAGCAGATGAGTGACGGACTGGAAAAAGCTGCCGGAGCGAGGATGCGCAGTGTGCTGGAATTTTTTACTGCCAATCGTCTGGCGGGTACGCTTGTTGGAATTTTGTTTACCGCGATCATTCAGTCCTCCAGTGCAACTACCGTTATGGTTGTGAGTTTTGTCAATTCCGGTCTGATGAACCTGATGCAGGCTGCCGGCGTCATCATGGGGGCGAATATAGGGACCACCGTTACGTCTCAGCTGATTTCCCTTAATTTATCGGAACTGGCACCGGTCTTCATTATGATCGGCGTGATCATGGCAATGTTCTGTAAAAAAAATAAAGTACGGCAGGCCGGCGAGGTAATCCTGGGTTTCGGAATTTTGTTCATGGGACTGGCAGTTATGTCCGGTTCCATGTCGACTTTGAAAGATTCTCCCCAGGTGGTAGAGATGATGGAATCGCTGACCAATCCGTTTCTGGCATTACTGGTGGGATTTGCAGTGACCGCCGTTCTGCAGAGCTCTTCTGCTACGGTGGGAATTGTGCTGCTGCTGGCTACCCAGGGACTGCTGGAGCTTGGGATTTGTTTCTTTATTATTCTGGGATGTAATATTGGATCCTGTGTATCTGCTCTTCTGGCATCCATAAGCGGAAAGAAAAATGCCAAGAGAGCAGCTATGATCCATTTTCTGTTTAATATTTTTGGTTCGGCGTTTATTGCAGTGTGTCTGCTGGTGGGAATGGAGCCCATTACCCGGTTCATCGCCTGGATCTCCGGCGGAAATCCGGCCCGGGAGGTGGCCAATGCCCATACCCTATTCAAGGTAGTGGAAGTGGTGGTATTGTTCCCGGTTATCCAGTGGATCGTGAAACTGACATATATTCTGATTCCCGAAGGGAAAAAAGAAAAAGCGCTGGCCGGAGAAGGGGAACTGGAATTCATTGGAGAGCAGTCTCTGCTTTCGCCTACAACGGCAGTCTTTGATGCCACGAGAGAACTGGAGCGAATGGGACAGATTGCCGTCCGGAACATGGAGCGGGCCATGAATGCCCTGGTGACGGAAGAGGAAGAGGAGATCCGTGAGGTGTATGCCGTGGAAAAGAAGATCGATCATCTGAACCATGTCATTACGGATTATCTGATCCGGCTGAATCAGACTACACTTCCAGTGGATGATGCCCGGAATATCGGAGGACTTTTCCATGTGGTCAACGATATTGAGCGGATTGGAGATCATGCGGAAAATATTGCCGATGCCGCCAGAATAAAGAAAGAGCGGCATCTGGATTTCAGTCAGACGGCAAAAAAGGAACTTTCCACCCTGCTGGATATGGTGATTAAGATCACCACCTATTCCCTGGACATGTTTTCCAATAATAACCAGAAACATATGCAGGAAATCCTGCAGCTGGAGAACCGCATTGATATTCTGGAACGGGAATTTCAGGAAAATCATGTACAGCGTCTGGCAAATAATGCCTGCTCTCCGGAGGCGGGAATGATCTATTCGGATATCCTGTCCGGTCTGGAGAGGGTGGCGGATCATGCCACAAATATTGCATTTTCTCTCCAGGAAAATGATCCGGATGAGGAGCAGAAGACTGTGCTGCAGCCGGAATAAAAGGCGAAAAACAGAGGTAAGAAGTGTCTGTTTCCACAGGCGCTTCTTTTTTTGTCGAAAACTTTTCCTTGACAAATGAGTGAAACCGTGGTTAAAATAAGCGGCGTAACAAAAAAGTAATAATTATGATATGAATTTGTAATTCAAAGAAAAAACTGATTCATTTTTTATGTGTCAGGGAAAAGAGGTTTTATGAGACGGATTGGTTATGCAGGAATTCTGGGAGCTTTTGGCCTGGGAATCCTGCTCACTTTTGGAAACTCGCAGACGGCACGGGCAGATGGTTTTACGCAGGAGACCACAGATACAGCGCCCTCCTATGGGATTGCAGATGTGGATACTTCGTTAAACGTCCGCAGTGAACCGGGAATGGAAGGGGAGATCATCGGTAAGATGGCACCCACGGCCATCTGTGAGATTTCATCAATACAGGATGGCTGGGCACAGATCGTTTCCGGCGAGGTGGAAGGGTATGTGTCGGTATCATATCTCTATACCGGTGAACAGGCAGAGGCAATGGTAGAGGAAGCAGGCGAAGAGAATTTTCCCACTGCCCAGTCGAACCAGGAAGAGCTGCCTGCTGTGGTACAGGGAGATGTGACCGGTGAACAGGTAGTGGAATATGCCAGAAACTTTCTGGGAAATCCTTATGTATGGGGCGGCACCAGCCTGACAAATGGAGCGGACTGCTCCGGCTTCACCCAGAGTATTTACAAAAGCTTCGGAATCCAGCTTCCCCGTACAGCAGCTGAACAGGCAAACGTGGGAACAAGGGTGGAACTGGATGCCCTGCAGCCGGGGGATCTGGTATTTTATTCCGACGGCAGCTCCATTTACCATGTGGTAATCTACGCAGGCAACGGCCAGGTGGTCCACGCCAGCTCCTCGGATACGGGCATCAAGGAATCGGAACTGTATACAGATCGGGCTGTGTGGGGAGTGCGTTTATTGTAAGCTGATTTTTTGAAAAATCCCTTGCAATCATTTCCTCCCTATGCTATACTTTTCCAGTGTGAGTTCAGCCCATATTCAGAGACAGGAATCTCCGACCATCTCTTAATGTGCGGCGGTTTTCACTGCCCGGAGGCGAAGGCCTTTCAGGGACAGGAATTAAGAAAGAATAAGGAGGAAATCACAATGATTTCAAAAGAAAAGAAAACAGCTATTATCAAAGAATTTGCCAGAACAGAGGGTGACACCGGATCACCGGAAGTACAGGTTGCTGTTCTGACAGCCAGGATTCAGGAACTGACAGAGCATTTAAAAGAGCATCACAAAGATCATCATTCCAGAAGAGGTCTTCTGAAAATGGTTGGTCAGAGACGTGGTCTGTTGGCTTATTTAAAGAAAACCGATATTGAGAGATATCGTGCTCTGATTGAAAAGTTAGGCCTGAGAAAATAATCGAGAAGAGAGAAACTGGGGGCGGACTTTCATCCGTCCCCGTTTTAATGCAGGAGTGAATTACCGCCGGGACCCACCCCAGAACAGATACGCTGGCGGGAGAGGACGGTGGTCATGGCCGAGACTACTGAAAAATGCATATGAAAACTGTGAGCAGATACAAGAAGAACAGATTTTGTCTGCGCAGAACCTGGGAGAGAGTCCTGTGGATTTTTCAGTTGTTTCGGGCTCCTGCGGTGAGAAAAGAAAAGGAGAGAGAGCTATGTACAAAAGTTTTTCAATGGAACTTGCCGGAAGAACTCTGACAGTTGATATTGACAGAGTAGCAAAACAGGCAAACGGCGCGGCTCTGATGCACTATGGGGATACTGTAGTATTATCCACTGCGACTGCATCGGATAAACCCCGTGACGGTATTGATTTTTTCCCGTTGAGTGTGGAATATGAAGAAAAGATGTATGCCGTAGGGAAGATTCCCGGAGGCTTCAACAAAAGAGAAGGAAAGGCCAGCGAGCATGCCATTCTGACATCCCGTGTCATTGACCGTCCCATGCGTCCTCTGTTTCCGAAGGACTACAGAAACGATGTGACACTGAACAACATGGTCATGTCCGTGGACCCGGAGTGTAATCCGGAAGTGGTGGCTATGCTTGGTTCTGCTATCAGTACCTGCATTTCCGACATTCCTTTTGACGGTCCCTGCGCATCCACGCTGGTGGGTATGATCGATGGAGAGCTGATCATCAATCCGACTCTGGAGCAGAAGGAGATTTCTGATCTGCAGCTGACAGTGGCTTCTACAAGAGAAAAGGTTATCATGATTGAGGCCGGCGCCAATGAGATTCCGGAAGCAAAAATGATCGAGGCTATTTATAAGGCGCATGAGGTCAACCAGGAGATTATCGCGTTTATTGACAAGATCGTGGCTGAGTGCGGCAAGGAAAAGCATTCTTATGAGAGCTGTGCCGTGCCGGAAGAACTGTTCGCAGCGATCCGTGAACTGGTGCCCCCGGAAGAGATGGAGAAGGCAGTGTTCACAGATGTGAAGCAGGTGCGGGAAGAGAATATCCGCAAAATCACAGATATGCTGGAAGAAAAATTCGCAGACAGAGAAGACTGGCTGGCAGTGCTGGGCGAGGCCGTATACCAGTATCAGAAGAAGACGGTCCGCAAGATGATCCTGAAGGATCACAAACGCCCAGACGGACGTCAGATCCGGGAGATTCGTCCTCTGGCAGCCGAGATCGACCTGATTCCCAGAGTGCATGGTTCCGCTATGTTTACCCGCGGACAGACACAGATCTGTACAGTAACCACTCTGGCGCCTCTTTCTGACGCACAGAGACTGGACGGTCTGGATGTGCTGGAAACTTCTAAGAGATATATGCACCACTACAATTTCCCGTCCTACTCTGTGGGAGAGACCAAGCCCTCCAGAGGACCAGGACGCCGTGAGATCGGTCATGGAGCCCTGGCAGAGAGAGCTCTGGTGCCGGTGCTTCCTTCCGAGGAAGAGTTCCCTTATGCAATCCGGACTGTATCCGAGACTTTCGAGTCCAACGGATCCACATCCCAGGCCAGCATCTGTGCCTCCACCATGTCTCTGATGGCGGCCGGTGTACCGATCAAGAAGCCGGTGGCCGGAATTTCCTGCGGACTGGTGACCGGTGACACAGACGACGATTACATTGTGCTGACAGATATCCAGGGACTGGAAGACTTCTTCGGAGACATGGACTTTAAGGTGGCCGGTACCCATGATGGTATCACAGCCATCCAGATGGACATCAAGATCCATGGCCTGACCAGACAGATCGTAGAAGAAGCCATTGCCAGAACAAAGGAAGCCAGAGAATATATTCTGACAGAGGTAATGGAGCCGTGCATCGGACAGCCCCGTGAGCATGTGAGCCAGTACGCGCCCAAGATCATCCAGATCCAGATCGATCCTCAGAAGATCGGCGATGTGGTAGGCCAGAGAGGCAAGACCATCAACGCCATTATTGAGCAGACCGGCGTACAGATCGATATTACTGATGATGGCGCGGTTTCCATCTGCGGTACAGATCAGAAAGGCATGGATGAAGCAGCCAGACTGATCCAGATCATTACTACAGACTTTGAAGCAGGCCAGATCTTTACCGGTAAAGTAGTCAGTATCAAGGAATTCGGTGCATTCCTGGAGTTTGCTCCCGGCAAGGAGGGCATGGTGCATATTTCCAAGATCTCCAAAGAAAGGATCAACCGTGTGGAAGATGTGCTGACTCTGGGCGATAAGGTAAAGGTAATCTGCCTTGGAAAAGACAGACAGGGCCGGATCAGCTTCAGTATGAAGGATGTACCGGCGGAGGCATAAGAGACGGAGCGTGCAATATGAAGAGAATTGCAAGATTTCATAAAGTCAGTCCCGACCGGTTTGCGCAGGACTGGATCGATACCTTCGGTACCTGTCCGGAAGAAGAGATCGGGAAAATTTACGGATCCATTCTGCTTCCGCGAAGAGCCACTGCAGGCAGTGCCGGTTACGATTTCTTCGCGCCGGTGGATATCACCCTGAAGCCGGGAGAGACCATCAAGATTCCCACAGGGATCCGGGTGGAAATGGAGCCGGAGTGGGTGCTGAAATGTTATCCCAGAAGCGGTCTGGGATTCAAGTACCGGCTGCAGATGAACAACACGGTGGGGATTATTGACAGTGATTATTTCTATTCCGATAACGAAGGCCATATTTTTGCAAAGATGACCAATGATACCAATGAGGGAAAGACAGTGACCATTGCCGCGGGCACCGGCTTTATGCAGGGGATCTTTGTGGAATACGGCATTACCTGGGACGATGATGTGACAGATGTGCGGAACGGCGGTCTGGGCAGCACCACGGCAAAATAAGCCGCCTGGTGTTCTGGATGCCCGGGTCACTCCGGGAGGGCAGAAGACAGCACCGGGATGTTCCGGTAAGGACAGAAAAAATCGGGCTGTGGTCAGGAGAGAACCTCTTGACAACAGCCTGTTTTTTGGTAAAATAGTTTGAGAATCAAAATAATTTACCGAATATGGGAAAGGACAGGTACTATGATCGTAGAACCAAAAGTAAGAGAGTTTATCTGCACCACCGCCCATCCCCTGGGATGCGCAGAGAGTGTGCGGCGTCAGATAGAATATGTGAAAGGACAGGGAAAGATCGAAGGAGCCGGACGGGTGCTGGTCATCGGCTGTTCCACCGGTTATGGACTGGCATCCAGGATTGCGGCTGCGTTTGGCTGCGGAGCTTCCACGCTGGGTATCATGTTTGAGCGCCCGGCGTCCGGCAAACGGACAGCAACTGCAGGCTGGTACAACACGGCTGCTTTTGAACAGGCTGCCGGGGAGGCCGGACTGTACAGCAAGACCATTAACGGAGATGCATTTTCCGCTCAGGTGAAAGAGAAAGCCATCGAACTGATCCGTGAGGATATGGGACAGGTGGATCTGGTGGTCTACAGTCTGGCTGCGCCAAGAAGGACCATGCCGGACGGCACTGTGGCAGTGTCCTGTCTGAAGACCGTGGGAGAGGATTTTACCGAGAAGAATCTGGATCTGCGCACAGGACAGATCAATCAGAAGACCATACCGGCGGCCACAGAGGAAGAAATAGAAGGAACTATTCATGTTATGGGAGGCGAAGACTGGAAAGACTGGATGCGCGCTCTGAAAGACGCAGGCGCGCTTGCTCCCGGAGCCAGGACAGTGGCTTATTCCTACATCGGTCCCAAAGTTACCTATCCCATCTATGCGGAAGGAACCATCGGTCAGGCGAAAAAGGATCTGCAGCGGTCTGCCGGTGAGATCATGGAAGAAATCCCGGACCTGAAGGCTTATATCTCTGTAAATAAGGCGCTGGTGACCCAGGCAAGCGCAGCGATTCCCATTGTGCCTCTGTATTTATCCATCCTGTATCGGGTGATGAAGGAGCAGGGCAGTCACGAAGGCTGTATTGAGCAAATGTATCGTCTCTTTGCGGACCGGCTGTGGAAAGAACAGGTGCCGGTGGATGCAGAAGGCCGGATCCGTATGGATGACAGAGAAATGGATCCAAAGGTGCAGGAAGCCGTAGAACAGCTCTGGGGACAGATCACTTCAGAGAATGTAAAAGAGCTGACCGATCTGGACAGCTATTGGGACGATTTTTATCATATGTTTGGTTTCCATTATGAAAATGTGGATATCACCCAGGATGTGGAGGTCCAAGTGACGATCCCCGGACTGGTGGAGATATAAGGAAGAAGATGACGGAAGCAATCCGCCGCAGGCGGGGAATCCTGCGGTGCAGGATTCTTTTATAAGAATTAAGTATGAAAAATCCCGTCAGGATCAGGAATTAATTTCCTGGTTCTGACGGGATTTTCAGTATAGCGGGAAAGAAGAACGCTATGCGAAAATCTGTCCGCTATAGAAAAATTCTTTTTATCCTGGAAGAACCTGCCTACTCCAGAGGAGCTCCCGCAGCCTCTTCTTTTTGGGCGTTTTCCAGAATCCGATCAAAAGCCCGGGAAGCTTTTTCATATTCTTCATCGCTTTCAATGTTGGCCAGAATGGGATTGCCGTCTTCTTCGGAGAAGGAATAGAGATAGACATCTCCGGTCTCGTTCTTACCTTCTTCGTTCAGAGGAAGAAGTGCAATATATTCTTTGTCATCTACCGGAAAGATCGTTAAGATCGCGCAGTTCACTTCTGTGTCATCTTCCATGGTCAGAGTAATGACGCTGTGGTCTTTGTAGTTGGGATTGGAGCTGCAGTTGCTGGTACAGGAAGCGCAGTCGCTGGGAGCGCATCCTGCGCTGTTCATTTCATTATTCATAATAGACCCTTGCCTTTCTTGGTATTTTGCATCTGGCGGCAATTATCACTGCCAGATGTCCGCAGATTTACTTTAACAGAATTGCAGAGGGAATGCAAGAGGCACAGGAATCGGAAAGTAGGAAAAACCTGTTCTGGAGAAAATGGAATCTCAATTAGCTGAATTGTTTTACAGACTCTCGTTCCACAAGCTTCACATCCAGGATTTGGGTTTCGCTGGGACAGTCGGGAGTGTTCAGATGACGAAGCAGAATTTCACAGGTTTTTTCCGCTTTCAGATCCATATCCTGGCGGATTGTAGTAAGCCCCGGAACCAGGGATTGTCCCAGGGGAAGATTGTCAAAACCGATGATAGAAAGATCATCCGGAATGACTACGCCAAGCTTTCTGGCCGCTCTGTAAAACTGCCAGGCCACGTGATCGGAGCTTGCGAACAGTCCGCTGGGCGAAGCAGAAGAACAGAGCATTTTTTTCAGAAGCTCTTCGGCAGGAGAACGTGTAATATTGTAAATCTGCTTCGGATCAAGAGGTGTGCCGTTTATTTTGAGTGTATCTGAAAATCCCCGGAGCCGTTCGGCAATAACACCGGCTTCTCCAGACAAAGGGGCACAGAATGCCAGACGGGTATGTCCATGGGAAAGAAATGCTTCTGCGGCTAACCGGCCCCCTTTGTAATCATCGATTCCGACATTGCTTACCTGCCGGATATTTGTGTAACTATCTGTAAACACAAGAGGAATCTGATTGTCCTGCCGGATCTGATCGATTTCTTCATCAAAAAGGCCGAGAAATATAGCGCCCTCTGCATTCCAGGAACGCAGGCGGAAAGTGATATCCGAAAAGTCCCGTACAAAATGCACCATAATATAATAGTCATATTTTTGAAGAATCTGAATGACGTCTCCAAGAAAGACAGAGGTATAAGGGTCCATCAGGGGATTTCCGTCGGCAGTATCCCGCATGATTACGGCAATAATTTTGGAAGAACGGGCAGCAAGGCTTCTGGCAGAGGAATTGGGAATATAACCCATTTCTTCCGCGATCGCGCGGACTTTTTCTGCTGTTGCGCTGGAGACTTTACTTTGATTTCCATTTAAAGATCTTGAAACTGTCATCATGCTTACCCCAGCCCGTTCAGCAATATCTTTTAGTGTTACCATAGCTTTGCTCTGCACCTCCATTGGTTTAACGTTATCACGAATTGTTAAGTTAACATAGTTATATTATACGCACAACTGAAAAATAAATCAAACTAAAAATTACAGGAAAATAATATGTGGTAAAAGTGAACAAATATGCGAAGAAAAAAATGGATAATATATAGAAAAAAATAAAAGAATTGAATTCCTGTTAAAAAAGTGATAGTCTTTTAGTAAAGGTTAGCGCTAACATTAAATAACGAGTGGTCTTAGTAATTTAAAAAGCAATTCTGTAAACGGAGGTACAATTATGCAGAAAAAATTTCTGACAGTATGTCTGACAGCTGCCCTCCTTTTTTCTATGGCAGGATGTGGGAAAGAAGAGTCGCTTGCGCAGGGAGGAGTAAAGGACACGAATGCGGATAAGGGACTTGCCGTTATGGGAGAAAATGTGACCTATGATCCGAATCATCTGGTCAATGACGGCGAGCCGGTATCCCTGGACTGGTGGCTTTGGGATGCGCCGGATCTGTTTGGTTCCATTGCAGAGGAATATGAAAAAATTCATCCAAATGTGACGATCAATATTATTAACAATCCATGGGACGGCTACTGGACAAAGCTCCCGCTGGCACTGCAGAAAGAGGAGAAGGGTCCCACATTGTTTAATGTGCATAACAGTTATCAGCATTTGATCTTGCCTTATATGGCTCCATATGAGGTTGCTATGGAAGATATGGAAGCGGATTTCTTCACGGCAAAGTCTCATGAGATTGACGGGGAGATTTATTATACGGACTTTGGGGTAATGACGGGAGCCATTTATTATAATAAGGATCAGTGGGAGGCCGCCGGACTGACAGAGGAAGATATTCCCACTACCTGGGAAGAATTTCGGGAGGTTGCCAAGAAGCTTACGATCCGTGAAGATGGAAAACTGGTACAGGCTGGATTTAATTTTAACGGAGATTTCCAGAATCTGCTTCTTGGAGTACCCTATCAATTTGGAGATACTCTCTTTAAAGAAGATGGAAAAACAGCGGATCTGTACAGCGACGGTATGATCCAGACAGCACAGATGCTGGTGGATATGTATGAGAAGGATCAGGTGGGAGATGAGGATTTCGGAACGGATGCAGCGCAGAGCTTTGGACAGGGACAGTCTGCCATGGTTTACAAATGGGGGCATTTCTATGGCTATATGGCAACGAATTATCCGGATATAAATTACGGCACTTTTGAAATTCCTACAGAAGATGGGGACCCCTTTGCCTATGACAGATATAATGGCGAATCAACGCCGGGCATTAACAAAAACGCGGAACCGGCACAGCTGGAAGCAGCTCAGGATTTCATCCGTTTTTACCTGGCAAATACAGAAATTCAGAAGCAGCTCTGTATGAATTACAGTCTGTTTCCGGCAAATAATCAATTGAGAGAGGATGAAGAGCTGAAGGAAAATCCGGCGATCAGCGCAGTTTCTGAACACATTGAGGATTATATCTGGCCGGGAGCAATGCCCTCTACCATGGAAGATAATCTGGAAATTGCGGCGCAGGACATTCTGTACAACAAAAAAGATATTGCGGAAACCCTGAAAACAGCAGAAGATATCGTTAATGTGGATCTTGCGAATACAGATTTTACTTCAGCAGAGAATCTGTATTATAAATACGAAAAATAAGGGGGCGGGGATATGTTTAGGAAAACAAGACCTTTGCAGAGTAAAAGTGAAATTGTTCTGAGGAATATTGTAGTTACCTTCCTGGTTGTATATATGTCCATATTTCTGCTGGTTCCAATTGTTATGGCATTTGCCGGAAGCTTTCATTTGTGGAATCCGCTGAATGGAACCTACGAATGGATTGGACTGGATAATTATATACGAATGTTTCAATATCCTACATTCTGGACGTCGATGGTGAATACAATCGTATTCTGTGCAGTAGTTGTGGCCTTTCGTGTTCTGCTCGGCCTTGCGCTGGCGTACGCGATCACATCCAAAATGACAAAGCATAAAACGTTTTTCCGGACGGTTTTTTATATGCCTACCGTTACACCGCTGGTGGCAGTAGCCTTTGTATGGAAGATTATGTATAATCCGCAGTTCGGATTGATCGATCAGATCCTGGGGCTGGATATTAACTGGCTGTTCGACAGCAAATTTGCTCTCCCGGCAGTAATGGTCATGACAATCTGGAAAGATTTTGGTTATGCGGTAATTCTGTTTATGTCGGGCCTTCTGTCCATTCCATCGGATTATTATGAGGCGTCTAACATTGACGGAGCCAATGCATGGCAGACTTTTCGTTATATTACGCTGCCCATGCTAAAGCCTACGATGATTTTTGTAGTGATTACTTCGATCATATCTTATCTGCAGGCATACGTACCGGTTATGGTCATGACAAAGGGGGGACCGGGAACAACTACCTTCCTGAGCTCCTATCTGGTGTATGACCAGGCATTTGTGAAATATAATTTTGGATATGCTTCCGCGATCGCGTTCTTTATTCTGATTTTAACAGCGATTCTGACTGCGCTGTCATTTAAATTGACCAGTGAAAAGGCATAGGAGAGGAGGAAAGCAAGATGAAAAGAAGGGTTATGAGTATATCCTTGTTTGTAGTGCTGATTTTAATGGGAATCCTCACTGTGGTTCCGTTTGTATGGATGGTGTTGTCGTCATTTAAATCCAATGCAGAGATCAGCGCCTTGCATCAGACGCTGCTTCCGCAACAGTTTACTATGGAAAATTACACGTCTCTGCAGTCTAATTTTAATTTTCTGCGTTATTTTGCAAACAGTGTGTTTATTGCAGTGGTCGTAACGGTGCTTGTGATTTATATCAGCTGTCTGTGCGGGTTCGTGCTGAGCAAATATCAGTTTAAAGGGAAGAATCTGATCTTTGGCGTGGTGATGATGACCATGATGATTCCCTGGTCAGTAACGATTATTTCCCGTTATACCATGTTTATGAAAGCAGGGCTGCAGGATACGTATTTGTCGCTGATCCTTCCGGTGATGGTCAGCGGATTCGGGATTTTTATGATGAAACAGGATATCTCGGCTTTGCCGGATGAACTGCTGGAAGCGGCCAGGATCGATGGGGCTAATGAGTTCCACATTTTTCACAAGATCGTGCTTCCGATGAGCAAAAATTCTATTTCCGCTATCGCGATCTTCCAGTTCCTCTGGATCTGGGAAGACTATCTGTGGCCATACCTGATGATCGACAGTGAGGAAAAACAGCTGTTAGCTGTAGGGCTTACTACGTTTAACGGACGTTACTCCACAGATTACGGCGGACTGTTCGCGGCTACTGCGATTTCCATTATACCGGTTCTGATCATTTATATTATTTTCCAGAAACGGTTTGTGGCCGGAGTTGCGGCAGGAGCGGTAAAAGGATAAAACAGAAAAGGGAAGAAGGCTTTCTTGCGGCGGTAAGGAAGAAGGACCATAAATATTTTGTAGTAGAAAGGACAGCAAAGGATATGCGAGATATTATTACAAGGGATACCTGCCCGGTTTGCGCGGCAGAAGCGGTTGTACAGGGAGAAAAGTATCGGATCAGTGTTCTGACGCCATGGCTTTTACGGCTGGAATACAATGAAAACGGAGAATTTGAGGACCGGCCAACCCAGTGTGTATGGAACAGAAGGTTTCCTGCTGTGGAATATCAGGTTTTTGAAACAGAAACTTCTCTGAAGCTTGTAACGGAAGGAGTACAGCTGATCTATGACAAACAGAAATTTTCCAAAAATGGACTGTCCCTGCAGGTGAGAGGCAATGTGAGCGCGTATCACAGTATCTGGCATTATGGAGAAGAGGCTACGGATTTAAAAGGAACGGCAAGAACTCTTGATCTGGCAGACGGAGCAGTTGAATTGGAGCATGGGGTGATCTCAAGGAACGGATTTGCGGTTCTGGATGACAGCAGATCACTGCTGCTTCGGGAGGATGGATGGGTAGAACCCAGAAGCGGCGAGGTGATTGATCTCTATTTCTTTGGATATGGTCATGCTTATGAAGCCTGTTTGCAGGATTTTTACTGCCTGACGGGAAATATGCCCATGCTTCCCAGATATGCCCTGGGAAACTGGTGGAGCCGTTTTTACCGCTATTCAGAGGAAGAATACAAAGAAGTGGTGCGAAGATTTGAAAGAGAGCAGGTCCCTTTCTCTGTTTCTGTGCTTGATATGGACTGGCATCTGGTGGACATTGATCCGAAATATGGAAGCGGATGGACCGGATACACCTGGAACCGGGAACTGTTTCCAGAACCGGAGAAATTCATGGACTGGCTGCACAGACACCACCTGAAAGTGACGCTGAACGTGCATCCGGCTGACGGGGTGCGTCCTTTTGAAGAGGCTTACCGGGAGATGGCAGAAGATCTGGGAAAGGACTGGGAGCATGAGGAATTTATTGAGTTTGATATTACGGATCCCCGGTTTCTTCAGGCATATTTTCGATATCTGCATCATCCGAACGAGGAAAAAGGCGTGGATTTTTGGTGGATAGACTGGCAGCAGGGCGGGCAGTCAAGGATCCCCGGACTGGATCCTCTCTGGATGCTGAATCACTATCATTATATGGACAGCAGGAAAAATGGAAAAAGGGGACTGATTTTTTCCAGATATGCAGGACCTGGAAGTCACAGATATCCTGCAGGTTTTTCAGGGGACACAATTATTTCCTGGAAGTCTCTGGATTTTCAGCCTTATTTTACAGTAAACGCCAGCAACATTGGATATGGCTGGTGGAGTCATGATATTGGAGGCCACATGCAGGGCTATAAGGATGATGAACTTGCCACCAGATGGGTACAGTTCGGTGTATTTTCACCTATAACAAGGCTGCACAGCTCTGACAATCCGTTTACGGGAAAAGAACCGTGGAATTATAACCAGATATCCGAGCAGGTTATGAAGCGTTATCTCAGGCTCCGTCATGCACTGATCCCCTATTTATACACCATGAATTATTATGCAAGCCGGAAAGGGCAGCCTTTGCTTCGGCCTCTGTATTATCTGGAACCGGAGCAGCCGGAGACTTATGAGGTGCCGAACGAATATTATTTTGGAACAGAATTGCTTGTATGCCCCATTACAAAACCAATATCGAAGCATGCCGGAGCGGCTTCTTTTGAAGCGTGGCTTCCGGAAGGAGTATGGTTTGATATTTTTAATGGACGTATTTATGATGGCGGGAGAAAACTGATCCTGTACAGAGGGATAGAAGATATTCCCGTATTGGCCAGGGCAGGAGGAATCCTTCCTATGGCAGATCTGGAAAAATACAGCAACAGTATCGAAAATCCGGAGAGTATGATCATCAAGGTATTTCCGGGAGCAGACGGGGACTTTGAATTATATGAAGATGACGGCATTTCGGCAGACGCAGATAAAATGAATAAGGCAGCCGTCACGGAAATGAAATGGAGGGAAAGCGGACAGAGGAGTTTCACGGTAAGTCCGTTGAAAGGCAATCGGAGTGTTGTTCCGGAAAAAAGATGGTATACGCTGGAATTTTATGGAGCGGGCCAGGAGCCTCCCAGGATCTTTGTCAATGAAAAAGAAGTGGATGGAAACAGTTCTTACCAGAAAGAAAGGAAGATTCTTGCTGTGAAAATCCCTGCGGTTTCACCGGAAGATACGCTGGAGGTGAGATTTGAAAAGCAATGCCAGATTCCGTCAAATGATATTGTGGATCAGATTTTTCAGATTCTCTACAAAGCGGAAATGGAATATGACAAGAAAAAGCAGATTTATGATTATGTACGCAAAGGAAAGAATGTGTCGGAAATGGTGGGAATCCTGCAGACGCTGGAGCTGGATCCGCAGATCTTCGGCATGCTGCTGGAAGTATTGCTGGCACAGGTAAGACACTGACAGATAAGTGAAAGAAAAATCCACGAATTCTTCTGAAAAAGAGTTCGTGGATTTTTGCACGCCGGGAGAAAGGGAAGTCCTAAGAAAAAAATTGCATTTTTCATAAGGGACACGTATAATAGTAGAAACAGGCCGTTGCGTCTGAAACGAGGGGGAGGAGATTTTCTTGAAAAAGGATACATCTCATATATTGCAGCGGGCAGAACACTTTCAGCTGATCCTGATCGGGGAAGGGCTGATCGTGGGCGTGGTCAGCGGAATCGTGGTGATCGCCTATCGTGTGGCGTTACAATATGCAGGAGAATGGCTGACCTGGATCTTGAACTGGATACAGGGGGAACCCATAAAGATCGCCGGGTGGTTTCTGGTGCTTTTGGTTCTGGCTCTGATTGTGGGGCGGCTGCTGAAATGGGAGCCGCTGATCTCCGGAAGCGGGATTCCGCAGCTGGAGGGCGAGATGATCGGAAAGCTGGACCAGTGCTGGTGGCGGATTCTGATCGCCAAGTTTACCGGCGGTTTTCTGTCTCTTCTGGCTGGTTTGTCCCTTGGCCGGGAAGGCCCTTCCATTCAGCTGGGAGCCATGGCCGGAAAGGGATTTTCCAGACTTACGGGAAAGGGACTGACAGAAGAACGGTTCCTTCTGACCTGCGGAGCCAGTGCCGGACTGGCAGCTGCGTTTCATGCGCCGCTGGCCGGAGTGATGTTTTCACTGGAAGAAGTACACAAGAATTTTTCTGTATCGGCTCTGCTGTCAGTAATGACCGCGTCTTTGACTGCGGATTATCTTTCGTCAAATATTGTAGGATTTGATCCGGTGTTTCAGTTCGATCTGATGGGAGAACTGCCGGTGGGATTATATTGGACGCTGCTTCTGCTGGGAGGTTTGCTTGGCGTACTGGGCGCTTTTTATAACTGGACCACGATGAAAGTGCAGGCGGCGTTTCAGAACTGTTCCCGGCTGAATGCAACCACCCGGCTTTTTATACCGTTTCTGCTGGCCGGCATCCTGGGGCTTGTCATGCCGTCTCTTCTGGGCAGCGGCCATGAGGTGGTCAGCAGCCTGACCAGCGGAGAGATGACACTTCTGCTGGTGCTGGGAACTCTGGTGGGAAAATTTCTCTTTTCCGTGATCTGCTTCGGGTCCGGAGCACCGGGAGGCATCTTTTTTCCGCTGCTGGTGCTGGGCGCTCTGATCGGCGGAGCCTTCGGAATGGCCGGTGTGCAGCTTTTCGGTATGGACCCATCAAATATCAATAATTATGTACTGTTGGCCATGGCAGGCTTTTTTACTGCCATTGTGCGGGCGCCTCTGACAGGGATTATCCTGATCTTTGAAATGACCGGTACCGTGAGCCAGATGCTGTCATTGTCTATTATTTCCATTGCGGCCTATATTGTGGCGTACCTGCTGCGGTCGGAGCCAATTTACGAAAGTCTGCTGAAGAGCCTTCTGAAGCGAAGAGGGCAGGAAATGGAGTCCGGATCGTCAGAAAGGGTGCTCATGGAGATCTCCATTCATCAGGAGTCTTTCCTGGTGGGAAAGAAGATCTATGAAGTGGCATGGCCGGAGAACTGCCTGCTGGTGGCTGTGCAAAGAAATGGAACAGAAGTGATCCCGAGGGGCGGTACCCAGCTGCAGACAGCAGATCTGCTGATCATTATGACAGCGGCCAAGAACCAGGGCAGGGTCTATGATCAGGTGAAAAAACTATGTGCAGGAATATAGAAAAACAGGACAGACTATGCATTGGAGGAACAGGATTTGAAACTGATATCATGGAATGTGAATGGAATACGCGCCTGCCAGAAAAAAGGATTTGAAGAATATTTCCGGCAGGCTGATGCAGATATCTTCTGCATTCAGGAGACCAAATGCCAGGAAAACCAGGTGAAGCTGGATTTTCCTGGCTATGAGCAGTATTGGAATTACGCAAAACGCAGAGGCTATTCCGGAACAGCAGTGTTTACCCGGGTCAGACCGGAGAAGGTAACCTGTGGAATCGGAATGGAAGAGCACGACCAGGAGGGAAGGGTGATCACACTGGAATTTCCCTCATTCTATCTGGTGACAGTATATACACCCAATTCGCAGAACGAGCTGGCAAGGCTGTCTTACCGGATGGAATGGGAACGGGACTTTCTGGCTTATCTTCTGCGGCTGGAAGAGAGCAGACCTGTGGTGGTCTGCGGAGATATGAATGTGGCCCATCAGGAGATCGATCTGAAAAATCCAAAGACAAACCGGAAGAATCCGGGCTTTACCGATGAAGAACGGGCATGCTTTTCGCGGACCCTGGAGAACGGTTTTATTGATACGTTTCGTTATTTTTATCCGGATCTGGAAGGTGTGTACTCCTGGTGGTCCTATCGTTTCCGCGCGAGGGAGAAGAATGCAGGCTGGCGTATTGACTATTTTCTGGTGTCATCTGCTTTGGAATCGACTCTGGAGGGGGCAGCGATCCACACGTCAGTGATGGGATCGGACCACTGCCCGGTGGAGCTGCAGATTTCTCTGTAGAGCGGAAGCAGAAAGAGAGGAAACGTATGGAAAACAGAAAAAGACCTCAGATCCTGCCGGGAGGCATCGGGAGACTGGGCGTAGAGAAAACGGAAGACGGCTGCCGGTTTACAGCGGTTTTTCCCGAAAAGGAAGAGGCAGCTCTTCTTCTATATCATAAGGGAAAGAGCACACCCTGTGAAGAGATTCCGATGCCGTACCAGCCCTGGAACGGACAGGTCCGGTCCGTTTTGCTGAAAAATTTCCAGGCAGACAGATATGAATACAATTATCTGGTAAACGGACAGATCTGCCAGGATCCCAGGGCCGGATTCCTTGTGGGCCGCAGGGAGTTCGGAGAAGAGTGGCCCCAGGATCCCCATCAGATACGCTGCGGATTCCTGGAAGAGGGAGCGCAGGCCAGCCAGGCGCCTTTGCAGATCCCTTATGAAGAACTGATCCTGTACAAGGTTCATGTGAGAGGTTATACCAGACAGAGAAATTCCAAAGTCAGGAAAAAAGGAACTTTTGCAGGACTGATGGAGAAAATTCCTTACTGGAAGGAGTTGGGGATCAATGGTCTGGAACTGATGCCGGCCTATGAATTTGAAGAAGTACAGCGTCCGGAGCAGACGGCCAGAGGAAACGGTATTTCCCGGATGCAGACGGCGAAAAGGCTGAATTATTGGGGCTATACGGGCGGATACTATTATGCGCCTAAGAGTTCCTATGCGGACGGAGCCAGACCGGACCGGGAATTCCGGACTCTGGTAGATGCCCTTCACCAGGCCGGCATTGAGTGTATCATGGAGTTTTATTTTGAGAATGATTTTCCGACGGCGGAAATACTGAATATACTGCGTTTCTGGAAAAAAGAGTACCGGGTAGACGGATTTCATTTACTGGGAGGAGAGATCCCTCAGGATCTTCTGGTCCAGGATCCGTTCCTGCAGGGAACAAAGCTGTTTTTCCTGAATGTGTGGGATGCATACAAAGGACCGAAAAAAACGGGAGAGCTCCGCCAGCTGGCAGAGTATAACGGGGGCTTTTCAGAAATTATGCGCCGGCTGCTGAAGGGAGACGAAGGAATGATAGAAAGCGTTGCTTTCCGTATGCGGAATAATCCTTCGGGCTATGGCGTGATCAATTATATAACGATTCAGGACGGGTTCACTTTGGCAGATCTGGTGTCCTATGATCAGAAGCATAATGAAGCAAACGGGGAAGAAAACCGGGATGGAAGCGACTGCAATTATTCCTGGAACTGCGGTATCGAAGGGCCAAGCCGGAAAGCAGGTATTCGGGCGCTTCGCCGCAGGCAGATCAGGAATGCCTGGCTGCTTCTCCTGCTCAGTCAGGGAACGCCTCTTCTCTACGGCGGTGATGAGTTCTGTAATACCCAGGACGGCAACAACAATGCCTATTGTCAGGATAATGAGACCGGTTGGGTGGACTGGCGTCTGTACAAAAAAAATGAGGACATGGTGGAATTTGTCAGACAGGCCATTGCCTTCCGCAGAAAGCATGCCTGTCTTCATATGAAGAGCGAACCCAGAGGGACGGATTATCGTGCCGTAGGCTATCCGGATATTTCCTATCACAGCCAGAAGGCCTGGTACGGCGGTATGGAATACAGCAGCCGAAGCCTGGGCGTGATGTACTGCTGCGCCTATGGGGAGGAAAAACCAGAGGAAAAATTCCTGTATCTGGCATATAATCTCTATTGGGAGGAAAAGGAATTTGCCCTTCCCAAGCTTCCGGAGGATGATGCCTGGCAGGTGCTGCTGGATACTTCCGGAGCAATGGAAACAGCAGCCGGCGAAACAGAGGACGGGGCTGCAGCGGAGCAGCCCAGGACTGTGACTGTTCCGCCCCGCACCATACTCGTGCTGGCCGGAAAGTAAGGAGGCATAAGAATTGAAGCATCAGGAGTCTGGAAATGCGCTCCATCCATGGCTGCATTTTAAGACGATCACAAAACATAAATGGATGGTAATGAAATATTGTTTTCGTATTGGACTGTATAAGCAGGGACTGCTTCATGATCTGTCAAAATACGCACCGGAGGAATTTCTGGTGGGATGCCGCTATTACCAGGGATATCGAAGCCCCAACAATGCAGAGCGGGAAGACCGGGGAGTCTCCATGGCCTGGCTGCATCATAAGGGAAGAAATAAGCACCACTATGAGCATTGGGTGGATTATTCCCTGGATGCAGATACGGTGATCGCAGGTGCCAGGATGCCGCGGAAGTATGTGGCGGAAATGATCATGGACCGGATCAGTGCTTCCCGCAATTATATGGGAGAGGCCTATACGGATCAGGCGCCTCTGGCTTATTATATGAAAAGTAAGGACAGACTGTGGTTTATCCATAAAGATACAAAACGGGAGCTGGAGGGGTTCCTGCGTATGCTGGCAGAGAAGGGAGAAGACCGGACACTGGCATATATACGGAAGGTGTATCTGAAAAAACCGGAAAAACACGGCAAAAGCATGGACAGACGAAGACAAAAAAGGACGAGAGGGTGACAAAATGAGAAAATATGATTATCTGATTGTGGGGGCCGGGCTGTTCGGGGCAGTGTTCGCCCATGAGGCCAGAGCCTGCGGAAAAACCTGTCTGGTGATTGATAAGAGAAGCCATATCGGGGGAAATATTTATACAGAGGAGATGGAAGGGATCCAGGTACACAGCTATGGAGCTCATATTTTCCATACATCCAGACAGCGGGTGTGGGATTATATCAATCAGTTTGCGAAGTTTAATAATTTTGTGAATTCTCCCATTGCGATCTATAAAGATGAGCTGTATAATCTTCCCTTTAATATGAATACGTTCCATCAGCTGTGGGGCGTGAAGACGCCGGCAGAAGCGAAGGCAAAAATCCAGGGGCAGATCGCCAGGATGAATATCGTGCATCCGAAGAACCTGGAAGAACAGGCTCTGGCCATGGTGGGGCAGGATGTATACGAGAAGCTGGTGGAAGGCTATACCCGGAAACAGTGGGGAAGAGAATGCAAGGATCTGCCGTCCTTTATCATTAAAAGGCTTCCGCTGCGTTATACCTATGACAACAATTATTTTAATGACCGTTACCAGGGTATTCCGGTGGGCGGTTATACACGGATCGTGAAAAAGCTGCTGGAGGGCGTACAGGTCTGCCTGAATACGGACTTTTTCCGGGATCGGGAAAAATGGGCGCAGCAGGCAGAGAAGATCGTATTTACCGGTATGATCGACCAGTATTACGATTACTGCTACGGTGAGCTGGAATACCGTTCTCTGCGGTTTGAGACAGAAGTGCTGGATATGGGTAATTTCCAGGGAAATGCAGTGGTGAATTATACAGATTATGAAGTGCCTTATACCAGGATCATTGAGCATAAGCATTTTGAGTTCGGCACCCAGGAGAAGACGGTGATCACCCGTGAATATCCGGCCAAATGGGAACGGGGAGAAGAACCCTATTATCCGGTGAACGATCCCGCAAACAACGAGCTGTTTGAAAAATATGAGCGGCTGGCTCTGGCAGAAAACAATGTTCTGTTCGGCGGTCGGCTGGGCATGTACCGCTATATGAACATGGATGAAGTGATCGAAGAAGCACTGAATCTGGCACAGAATGAATTAGGATATGAAGAAATGCAGGAAGCACAGTAGGAGGAAATTATGACAGGAATTATGGCATCAGAGCTGATACGGCAATACTATGAGGAATCGGATCCTCTGAAACGAAAAGAGATTCTGGAGCGGTCTCTGGAAAAAGGGGAGGAACCGGAGGCGAATCAGATGCGCATGGAACTCTGGAACTGCAGATATGCAAAGCGGATTGACAAGAAGAGTCCGGCCAGAGCAGATGGATTTCTGAAGCTCTGGATGACACTGAAATTTTTTTCCGGAAGCCGTATGGGCGCATTCGGACGCAAAAGAAATCAGAGAGAGGTCCGGAGTCTGCTGAAAGAGCTGGGATTTGACAAAATGCAGGAGTACGGAAGTGTGGGAGAGCAGATCCTGTTTCAGGAATGTCACCATGCAGCCCGGGTTTATGTGACTGCCTGCTCAGAGGATAAAAAGTATTCCTCCACTTTGCTGGGACTGATGAGCATCAGCAAGGATAAGGTACAGGAAAAGATTGCCAAGGACACGGTACTGGTGGCAAAGATCATTCCGGAAGAACTGCAGATGAAGAAAGAATTGCAGATCTTTTCAGAGGGAAGCATCCAGGCATACAAAGATCTGTTTCCCGATGATAGGAATTTCCTGAGTCAAGTGGACTGATCGGGGGGGATACTGGAAGAGACAGGAGGAATTGGTTATGAACATGGAGAAAGCATCTGCTTATGAACTGGTCTGGAAGGAAGATCTGGCAGATATCCATTCGGTGGGTTATGTTCTGCGCCATAAAAAGACCAGGGCCCGCGTGATGGTGATCGAAAATGAAGACGAGAACAAAGTGTTTGATATTACCTTCCCCACACCGCCGAAGGACAGCACAGGAGTGGCCCATATTCTGGAGCACAGCGTTCTGTGCGGTTCCCGGAAGTTTCCTCTGAAGGATCCTTTTGTGGAACTGGTAAAGGGGTCGCTCAATACCTTTTTAAATGCCATGACGTATCCGGACAAGACCACATATCCGGTGGCCAGCTGCAATGATCAGGATTTTCAGAATCTGATGCATGTGTATCTGGATGCGGTATTTTATCCCAATATTTACCAGAGAGAAGAGATCTTCCGACAGGAGGGATGGAGCTATCATCTGGAAGAGCCGGAAGGCCGGCTGACCTATAACGGGGTGGTCTACAACGAAATGAAAGGCGTCTTTTCCTCGCCGGATGAGATTCTGGAACGGAAGATCATGGATCAGCTGTTTCCGGACACGGCCTACGGAAAGGAATCCGGCGGAGATCCGGAATGCATACCGGATCTGACCTATGAGCAGTTCCTGGAATTCCACCGGACTTATTATCATCCATCCAACAGCATGATCTATCTGTATGGAAACGGAGACATGGCAGAGCGCCTGGCTTTTATTGACCGGGAATATCTGTCTGCCTTTGACTATCTGGAGGTGGATTCGGCTGTGAGGATGCAGCCGGCTTTTGAACAGCAGAAGGATGTGGAAATGCCTTATCCGGTTTCAGAGACAGAAAGTCTGGAAGGAAACACCTATCTGTCTTACAACGTAGTGGCCGGGAAGGCGGCAGATACCAAATTGTGCACCGCATTTGAGGTACTGGACTACGCGCTGTTAAGCGCACCGGGGGCACCGCTGAAGAAAGCACTGCTGGATGCAGGGATCGGAAAAGATATTTACGGAAGCTACAATGACGGGATCCTGCAGCCCTATTTCACCATTGCGGCCAAGGGAACAGATCCGGAGAAAAAAGAAGAATTTCTGCAGATCATCCGGCAGACGCTGACCGGGCTGGTGCAGAATGGTATCGATAAAAAAGCGCTGGAAGCAGGGATTAACTATTATGAGTTCCATTACCGGGAAGCGGATTTTGCCTCTTATCCGAAGGGACTCATGTATGGCCTGAGCATTCTGGAGACCTGGCTGTACAGCGATGAAGATCCTTTTGCACAGGTTAAAGCCCTGAACGTCTATGAGAGCCTCCATCAGGAGATCTCTCAGGGATATTTTGAGAAGCTGGTGCAGACGTACCTGCTGGATAATCCCCACAGTGTCCTGCTGACCCTGGTGCCCCGGAAGGGACTGACAGCCCAGAGAGACAAGGCCACGGCAGATAAGCTGGCAGCCTATAAAGCAGGATTAAGTGAAGAAGAGCGGCAGGAGCTGGTGAAGAAGACAAAAGAACTGCAGGCCTATCAGGAGGCGCCGGAATCAGAGGAGAACTTAAGATGCATTCCCATGCTTTCCAGAGAGGATATCCGGCGGGAGTGCAGCGATTTCTACAACAGAGAAGAGTGGCTGGATGACACCCTTTTGCTGCATCATGATGTCTGCACCAATGGGATCGGCTATCTTTCCGTATTGTTCCGGCTGGACCGCATACCGGCAGAGATGGTGCCCTATGTGGGACTGCTGAAATCGGTCCTGGGATATGTGGATACTGAGCATTACACTTATGGAGAGCTGTTCAATGAGATCAATGCCAGCACCGGCGGGATTCTCTGCGGTGTGGATGTGTACGACCGGGCAGACAGCAGAGAATTCCTGCCTGCTTTCGGGATCCGCAGCAAAGCCCTGTATCCGCAGCTGGACTTTGTCTATCAAATGATGAAAGAGATCCTGCAGACTTCGAAGCTGGAAGATACGAAACGGCTGAAAGAAATCGTTTCCCAGCTGAAGGCAAGAGCACAGAGCAGCCTGGTGAGCAACGGCCATTCCACAGCGGTGCTCCGCGCCACTTCTTACGATGCTCCCATGGCGGAATTCCAGGAACAGATGAGCGGCATTGCGTTTTATCATTTCCTGGAGACCTGGGAAAGAGAATTTGACAGCCGAGCAGGAGAACTGACAGAGAAGCTGCGTCTGCTGATGCGCTATATATTCCGGCCGGAGAACCTGATGATCAGCTTCACGGGAGAAAGTGAGGCCTGGGAGCAGGTGAAGGAGCTGACGGCAGGACTGAAAGAGACCTTATGTACAGAACCGGTGCCGGAAGCTGTGCTCTCTCTGAACTGCGAGAAAAAGAACGAAGGGTTCCAGACCTCCGGACAGGTGCAGTATGTGGCTCAGGCCGGAAATTTCCGGGATGCGGGATTTGCCTATACCGGGGCGCTGAGCATTCTGAAGGTGATCCTGGGATACGATTATCTGTGGAGCCAGATCCGTGTGCAGGGAGGCGCTTACGGCTGCATGAGCGGCTTTAAGAGAAATGGAGAGAGCTATTTCGTTTCTTACCGGGATCCGCATCTGAAACGGACGCTGGAGGTATACCGGGGAATTCCGGAATATCTGCGCAGCTTCCAGGCGGA
Source organism: uncultured Blautia sp. (assembly GCA_900542045.1). Taxonomy (GTDB): domain Bacteria; phylum Bacillota; class Clostridia; order Lachnospirales; family Lachnospiraceae; genus Blautia_A; species Blautia_A gallistercoris. The sequence goes on along the minus strand of UQMI01000013.1, from coordinate 8,142 downwards.
TGAACGGGAAATGACCAAATATATCATCGGCACCATCAGCAATCTGGATGTGCCCAAGACGCCGAAGATGCTGGGGGCCGTGTCCAGAACCGCATATTTTGGCGGTGTGACCAAAGAAATGGTACAGAAAGAACGGGATCAGATCCTGGATGCGTCGGCGGAAGATATCCAGGCACTGGCAGGTCTGGTGGAGGCAGTGCTGGCGAAGGATCAGATCTGTGCTCTGGGCGGAGAGGAAACCCTGGAAAAGGGAAAAGAGCTTTTCCGGGAACTGAAACATCTGACCCATGGATGATGCCGGGGATACTGATACAACAGGGCCGCTTTCCTGCGGGAATGCGGCCCGTTTGAGTGCTTGATAAACAGGTGAGGAAAAAGAATATGAATGAAAATTTAAAATCGGGATTTGCGGCGATCATCGGACGTCCCAATGTGGGAAAGTCTACGCTGATGAATCATCTGATCGGTCAGAAGATTGCCATTACATCCAAGAAACCCCAGACCACCCGGAACCGGATCCAGACTGTCTACACCGATGAGAAGGGACAGATCATCTTTCTGGATACCCCCGGTATACACAGGGCAAAAAATAAACTGGGAGAATATATGGTGCAGGCTGCGGAACGGACACTGAAAGAAGTGGATGTGATCCTGTGGCTGGTGGAACCCACCACCTTTATCGGAGGAGGCGAGCGTCATATCGTGTCGCAGTTTTCTTCGCTGAAACTGCCGGTGATCCTGGTGATCAACAAAGTGGATACCGTATCCCGGGAAGAAATCGCCCAGGCCATTGACGCGTACCGGAAAATCTATCCGTTTGACGAGATCATTCCGTGCTCAGCCCTGCGGGGCATCAATACAGAAGAAATTACCGACTGCATTTTCAAATATCTGCCCTACGGGCCCATGTATTACGATGCGGATACGGTGACAGACCAGCCCATGCGGCAGATCGCGGCAGAGATCATCCGGGAAAAGGCGCTGCATGCCCTGGATGCGGAGATCCCTCACGGCATCGCCGTGGCCATTGACCGGATGCAGGAGCGAAAAGACGGGAAGATCACAGACATTGACGCAACGATCATCTGTGAGAAAGATTCCCATAAGGGAATCATTATCGGAAAGCAGGGAGCCATGCTGAAAAAAATCGGCAGCAACGCACGCTTTGAGCTGGAACGGATGCTGGATCAGAAAGTCAGTCTGAAACTCTGGGTAAAAGTGAAGAAGGACTGGCGGGACAGTGACTTCCTGATGAAGAATTTCGGATATGACAAGAAAGAATTGTAACTATGAAGGCAGGAGAATGCCATGAGCGATCTGATTACCGTAAACGGAGTGGTCCTGTCGGTGATGCCGGTGGGAGATTATGACAAGCGGGTGGTGCTGCTGACCCGGGAAAGGGGCAAGATCAGTGCCTTTGCCAAGGGGGCCAGGCGGCAGAACAGTCCCCTGCTGGCGGCGGCCAATCCTTTTGTGTTTGGACGCTTTTCCCTGTACGAAGGGAGAAGTAGCTATAATCTCACCCAGGCTTCGGTGACCCATTATTTTACGGAGCTGGCCTGTGTGCAGCCTGGCGTCTATTACGGTTTTTATTTCCTGGAAGTGGCGGATTACTATGGAAGAGAATACACGGATGAGCGAATCATGATGAATCTGCTGTATGTGAGCCTGAAGGCCCTGCTCCATCCGGGCATTCAGAACGAACTGGTGCGGCGGGTGTTCGAATTCCGCACACTGGTGATCCAGGGAGAATATCCTCAGGTATCCGCCTGCTGCGGCTGTGATACCCGGGAAGGGCTTTTGTATTTCAGTCAGAGCGGACACGGGGTGTGTTGCGGAAACTGTGCAGGTACATACAGGGATGCCAGACGGATCCTGCCGGCCACCGTCTATGCCCTTCAGTATATGGCAGGGGCGCCGCTGGAAAAGCTGTATCAGTTTACCGTGTCTCCGGAAGTCCTCCATGAGCTGGAGAAGATCGTGGGAACCTGCTTTTCCCAGGCCACAGATAAGAAATTCAGGAGCCTGGAGATACTGGAGCAGATGCGCTGAAGTTTTCCTTGAAAAACACCAGGGGGAACGGTATAATATTTAAGATATTGCAGAGCGCATTGCGAAAAGAAATTTTTCGGAAAATATAGAAAATAGGAGAGATACCAATGGAAAAGACAATGGAAAAAATCGTAGCACTGGCAAAGGCCAGAGGATTTGTGTATCCGGGTTCTGAGATCTACGGCGGTCTGGCAAATACCTGGGACTACGGAAATCTGGGCGTAGAGCTGAAGAACAATGTAAAAAAAGCATGGTGGCAGAAATTTGTGCAGGAATCTCCCTACAACGTGGGCGTGGACTGTGCGATCCTGATGAATCCCCAGACCTGGGTGGCTTCCGGACATCTGGGCGGTTTTTCCGATCCGCTGATGGACTGTAAGGAATGCCATGAGCGGTTCCGTGCAGATAAGGTGATCGAGGATTACTGTGCAGAGAAGGGCATTGCTCTGGAAGGCAGCGTGGACGGATGGTCTCAGGAGCAGATGATGGATTTTATCCGTGAGCACGAAATTCCCTGCCCCACCTGCGGCAAGCATAACTGGACCGATATCCGTCAGTTTAACCTGATGTTCAAGACTTTCCAGGGAGTTACCGAGGATGCCAAGAACACCGTGTATCTTCGTCCGGAGACAGCCCAGGGCATCTTTGTGAATTTTAAGAATGTACAGCGTACATCCAGAAAGAAAATCCCATTTGGTATCGCACAGATCGGAAAATCATTCCGTAACGAGATCACTCCGGGCAACTTTACTTTCCGTACCCGTGAGTTCGAGCAGATGGAACTGGAATTCTTCTGTGAACCGGATACCGATCTGGAATGGTTCGCCTACTGGAAGCAGTTCTGTCTGGACTGGTTAAGCTCTCTGGGCCTGAAGGAAGACGAAGTCCGTTACCGCGACCATGACAAGGAAGAGCTTTCCTTCTACAGCAAGGCAACTACAGACGTGGAATTCCTGTTCCCATTTGGCTGGGGAGAACTGTGGGGCATTGCAGACCGTACGGATTACGACCTGACCCAGCATCAGAATGTATCCGGACAGGATCTGACCTACTTTGATGACGAAAAGAAAGTGAAATACATTCCTTATGTAATCGAGCCTTCTCTGGGAGCAGACCGTATGGTTCTGGCCTTCCTGTGCAGCGCTTACGATGAGGAAGTACTGGATGCGGAGAAGAACGATGTGCGTACAGTCCTGCATTTCCATCCGGTGCTGGCACCGGTGAAGATCGGTGTGCTGCCGCTTTCAAAGAAGTTAAGTGAAGGCGCCCAGAAAATCTATCAGCAGCTTTCCAAAAAGTACAACTGCGAATTCGATGACAGAGGAAACATCGGCAAACGGTACCGCCGTCAGGATGAGATCGGCACACCGTTCTGCGTGACATATGACTTCGAATCCGAGACTGACGGCGCAGTAACCGTACGTGATCGTGATTCCATGGAGCAGGTGCGCATTAAGATTGATGAGTTGGATGCATATTTTGCAGATAAATTTACGTTCTGATCTCTGATCGTATACAGAAGGACGTTTCTTTCATCGCCATGCGGGGTGAAGGGAACGTCCTTTACTTTACGGAAGAACAGAACATTCTGTTCTCTTGTAAGATAAAAATGCTCTGCGGAAATGCCTGCACAAATGTATAAGGAAGCTGTCTGTTCGCCTTTTTCTCTTTAAGGCTGCCAGGGGCAAAAGATCAGAATCCGCCGGGACCTGTACACTTTGATCTTTGTACGAAACAAAATGTTGCTTAAATTGTGCAAAAAATATATATAATTATTACAATTTAAACAGTGCTTTTGAGCAATTAACCAAAATAGATGGAAAAAATAACGAAAAATACATTGACTAGATTATAAAAACTGGTTATAATTAACAAATGTAGTGTCTGTGTACAAGTGGGTAACACGGAACAGACAGGTATTGTTCACTTGTACACAGACATCAGGGATTTGCAGAGATGAGGAGGAATTTATCATGGCGAAGAAACGGAACATCATAGTGGGACAGTCGGGAGGACCTACATCTGTTATCAATTCCAGTCTTGCAGGTGTGTATAAGAATGCAATTGAGCGCGGATTTGATAAGGTTTATGGAATGCTTCACGGGATCCAGGGTTTTCTGGACGAACAGTATGTGGATCTTTCTACCCAGATCCATTCAGAACTGGACATTGAGCTGCTGAAGCGGACTCCATCGGCTTTTCTCGGATCCTGCCGGTATAAGCTGCCGGAGATCCATGAGAATAAGGAAATTTATGAAAAGATCTTTGAGATCCTGAACCGTCTGGACATTGAAGTGTTCATTTATATCGGCGGCAATGATTCCATGGATACCATCAAAAAACTCTCGGATTATTCCATTCTCACCGGACAGACACAGAAGTTCCTGGGAGTTCCCAAGACCATTGATAATGACCTGGCTCTGACCGATCATACGCCGGGGTTCGGCAGCGCGGCGAAATATATCGGGGCTTCCACCAAGGAAGTGATCCGGGATGCCAACGGGCTGGCCTATAAGAAAGAAATGATCACGATCATTGAAGTCATGGGAAGAAATGCCGGATGGCTCACCGGAGCCACAGCCCTGGCCAAGACTGAAGACTGCGATGGTCCGGATCTGATCTATCTGCCGGAAGTACCTTTTGATATGGATAAATTCCTGCAGAAAGTAAAAGAGGTCATGAAGAAAAAAGAATCCATCGTAATCGCTGTGTCAGAAGGAATTAAGCTGGCGGACGGCCGGTATGTCTGCGAGCTGGGCAGTGTGGGGGATTACGTGGATGCCTTTGGACACAAGCAGCTGCAGGGGACGGCTTCCTATCTGGCCAATTTCCTGGCAGCGGAGATCGGCTGCAAGACAAGGGCTGTAGAGCTTTCCACTCTGCAGAGAAGTGCTTCCCATATGGCGTCCCGTGTGGATATTGACGAGGCATTTATGGTAGGCGGTGCTGCAGTGAAGGCTGCTGACGAAGGAGATACGGGTAAGATGGTGGTCATCGACCGGGTTTCCGATGATCCATATATGGCTGCAACCGGTATTTACGATGTACACCGGATCGCCAACGAAGAGAAACTGGTGCCCCGTACCTGGATGAACCGGGATGCCACTTATGTGACGAAGGATTTTGTGGATTATGTGAAGCCGCTGATCCAGGGTGACTATCAGCCCATCATGGTGAATGGTCTTCCCAGACATCTGGTACTGAACCGCAGAAACAAAAAATAAAAGGAGACTGTCAAAAGTGGGGAATCGCTGAAGATTTCCCACTTTTTTTGGCAGATTTCCCCTTGACTAATTCTGTGTATATCTATAAAATGGGTATGTGCGTAAAAAACATTAATTTTTGTGTAAAAGAACAGAAAATTAGGAGGAAATGTAAAATGGCAAAATGGGTTTACATGTTTACAGAAGGTAACGCTACCATGAGAAACCTTCTGGGTGGTAAAGGTGCCAACCTTGCTGAAATGACAGGTCTGGGACTTCCGGTGCCGCAGGGATTCACAGTTACGACCGAAGCTTGTACTCAGTATTACGAGGATGGCAGAAAGATCAATGACGAGATTATGGGTCAGATCATGGAAGCCATGGAAAAACTGGAAGGTATCACAGGAAAGAAATTTGGAGACAAGACAAATCCGCTGCTCGTTTCTGTTCGTTCTGGTGCAAGAGCTTCCATGCCTGGTATGATGGACACCATTTTGAACCTTGGCTTAAATGAAGAAGTAGTTGAGACTCTGGCAGAAGCATCCGGCAATCCGCGCTGGGCTTGGGACTGCTACAGAAGATTTATTCAGATGTATTCCGACGTTGTAATGGAAGTCGGAAAGAAATATTTCGAAGAACTCATCGACAAGATGAAAGCAGAAAAAGGCGTGACACAGGACGTGGAGCTGACTGCAGAAGATCTGAAGACTCTGGCCGGCCAGTTCAAAGCTGAATACAAAGAGAAAATCGGCGAAGACTTCCCATCTGACGCAAAAGAGCAGTTAATGGGCGCTGTAAAAGCCGTATTCCGTTCCTGGGACAACCCGAGAGCAAATGTATATCGTCGTGACAACGATATCCCATATTCCTGGGGTACTGCTGTAAACGTGCAGATGATGGCATTTGGTAACATGGGTGATGACTGCGGTACAGGTGTTGCCTTCACAAGAGACCCGGCAACCGGCGAGAACGGACTGTTTGGTGAGTTCCTGACCAATGCACAGGGTGAAGACGTAGTTGCCGGTGTACGTACACCAATGCACATCTCCGAAATGGAAGAGAAATTCCCTGAAGCATTTGAGCAGTTTAAGACAGTATGCAAGACTCTGGAGACACACTACAGAGATATGCAGGATATGGAGTTTACTGTTGAGCACGGCAAACTGTACATGCTGCAGACACGTAACGGCAAGAGAACAGCAAAAGCTGCTCTGAAGATTGCCTGCGATCTGGTAGATGAAGGCATGAGAACACCGGAAGAAGCAGTAGCTATGATCGATCCGAGAAACCTGGATTCCCTGCTTCATCCTCAGTTTGATGCTGCCGCTCTGAAGGCTGCTACTCCTATGGCAAAAGCACTGGGTGCTTCACCGGGAGCTGCCTGCGGTAAGATCGTATTTACAGCAGATGATGCTGTAGAATGGGCTGCAAGAGGCGAGAAAGTCGTTCTGGTACGTCTGGAGACCTCTCCGGAAGACATCACCGGTATGAAATCTGCTCAGGGTATCCTGACCGTTCGCGGCGGTATGACTTCTCATGCAGCAGTTGTAGCTCGTGGAATGGGTACCTGCTGTGTATCCGGCTGCGGCGACATTGTAATGGACGAAGCAAATAAGAAATTTACACTGGGCGGAAAAGAATTCCACGAGGGAGACTTCATCTCCATCGACGGTTCCACCGGTAATATCTATGACGGAATCATTCCGACTGTAGACGCTACCATCGCCGGCGAATTCGGAAGAATCATGGCATGGGCAGATGAATACAGAACCATGAAAGTACGTACCAATGCAGATACTCCTGCAGATGCAAGAAAAGCACGTGAGCTGGGAGCAGAAGGTATCGGTCTGTGCCGTACAGAGCATATGTTCTTTGAAGGCGACAGAATTGATGCATTCCGTGAGATGATCTGTGCAGAGACTGTAGAAGAAAGAGAAGCAGCTCTGGAGAAGATCCTTCCGGAACAGCAGGGAGACTTTGAGAAATTATATGAAGCACTGGAAGGAAATCCGGTTACCATCCGTTTCCTGGATCCGCCTCTTCATGAGTTCGTTCCTACTGAAGAAGAAGATATCAAGAAACTGGCAGATGCGCAGGGCAAGACTGTAGAGCAGATCAAAGCAGTGATCGATTCTCTCCATGAGTTCAACCCGATGATGGGACATCGTGGATGCCGTCTGACCGTTACTTATCCGGAAATCGCCAGAATGCAGACCAAGGCTGTAATCCGTGCAGCTATCAATGTACAGAAAGCACATGCTGGCTGGAAGATCAATCCTGAGATCATGATCCCGCTGGTAGGCGATGTGAAAGAGCTGAAATTCGTTAAGAATATCGTTGTGGAAACTGCAGATGCAGAAATCGCAGCAGCAGGCATTGATCTGGATTACGAAGTAGGTACCATGATCGAGATCCCAAGAGCAGCTCTGACTGCAGATGAGATCGCAAAAGAAGCTGACTTCTTCTGCTTCGGTACCAATGACCTGACACAGATGACCTACGGCTTCTCCCGTGACGATGCCGGCAAGTTCCTGAACGCTTACTATGACAACAAGATCTTCGAGAACGATCCGTTTGCAAAACTGGATCAGGTTGGTGTTGGCAAGCTGATGGAAATGGCTATTAAACTGGGCAAACCGGAGAATCCAAATCTGCATGTTGGTATCTGCGGCGAGCACGGCGGAGATCCTTCTTCTGTAGAATTCTGCCACAAGATTGGTCTGGATTATGTATCCTGCTCACCATTCCGTGTGCCGATCGCAAGACTGGCTGCAGCACAGGCTGCTATCGCAAGCAAATAATAGATTTTTGGAAATTATTTCCGACTGAAAAAGGGGCTGTCGCATCAATGATTAGAAAATCATAGATGCGGCAGCATCTTTTTGCT